>NZ_CP054719.1:347827-695655 GCF_014896945.1 Candidatus Bodocaedibacter vickermanii | reverse complement strand
TGTATCCCCCTAAGCGTATAAGTAGCTGCAGCAATCGACCTTCTTCTGGAGCGATATGGATGGGCCAATCGGTGGCCAAGATTCGTTCTTTGACCCATTGCAATTCATCGGGTTCGTGAATTACAGTGGTGTGGATATAGTTAATGGCTGGGGGTATTTTTTCGATGGATCGCATAGTTTTCCTTAAAATAGTGGTTTTTTTCGTCTAAGGCTGATAATAATAGAGAAACATAAGGTGTACAATGCTTTCTATTCAATTGCACGCCCAAAACTTAGAAAAAAATATTAATCGGTTTTATGGGCTGCGTGTTACCAAAAATCTATTCGGCGCATGGACGATTACCATACAATATACTCAATTTCGAACCAGAGGGCCTACGAAGTTATTTTTTTGCGATACCGTTGATGAAGCAAAATTGCGAGTGCATTTAATCCTTAAGCGACGATTGAATTATAACCGTCGCATGGAGTGTGAGTATCGAATCGTGCATGTAGATTCAGATCCATCCGTAATTTTAGAAGAATGGATTCCAGAGTTTCAGACGTTAAACCAAGAAAATATACGCTAACTCTTTTTAAGATGAAGTCGCATTGCTTTCTGAGGGAGCACGGTAATCTTCCCACATATTGCTGACTTCAAAAAAAGATTGTTTTAAGGTGATGGCTAAGTCTTTGTCATTTTTCAAATTAATTTTGGTGATTAAATTAATATTACCCAAGCAATATTTTTGCATTGCGCGATCAATACCTTCTGGGGGGTCAGAGCTGAATGTAGCATGAAGTTCAACCATAAGGCGGATGATTTCTTCGGAGTTTAAGTAGCGTTGTTCAAAATTCTTATGTTCGATCGCATCAATAATTTCAGTCGAAAGTGTTTCAGCTTTTCGAAACGCTTTAGCGATTATCTGTGTGAAACTTAAGCCTGAGCTATTGTTGCGTTTATACATGTCTGTAAATCGTTTCATGGTATTTCCTTTTTTAATATTATCCGAACATGCCAGCCATCATGGGAGAAAATGCTGCCATTAATTCTTGCACTTCTTCCATGTCGCGTTGGTATTTTTCTGCTTTACGTTTTTCGCGTTGCATAGTGCGGGCGTGTTTTGCTTTAAGTTCCTCGAATTTCTTTTCTTGTAATAACTTTTGTTTGCGGGCTTGATAAGAAATTTTATTTAATTCATTCGTTTGATCGGCTGCGGCATCACTGTTGATTTGTAGTAGTACTATATCACTTAGTTTTCCGGAGAATAAATCTCCAAGTCCTTGGCTTACTCTAAATCCTTGAGTTTCAGTATTGGTTTCAGGGTCTGTCGGCGTTGGCATTTCTGGACCAGAGTAATAAAACTTAAATCCTTCGTATATAGTATCTGCGGGACCAATTAGAGATATCTTGCCCGCGTCGTGTAATTGGATGTTTTCGTTGCCGATATCAATAGACGTATCTTGACTGATAACGCCACCCGTTTCTAAATAAAGTCGTGCAGCATAGTGGCCTTCAGAATTTTTGATAACACTGACCATAATATCTTTTTCAAATATTTCAGACGGTAGTTGTTTGGGATGAGAGATTGTTTGAAAATATCCCCCCGTTGTGTTGTTGGAGATAAATGCAAAAATTTGTTCAACACCGTCTAAGTTAGAATCTAATTTATCTGCGAGTTTTTTTTGATCCTTGACCAACAATCCGTTTTCATCTCTTTTGATACCAATTTCACTGACGTGATTTAGTCCTGTGACACCCCTAGTGAGGGTGTTGCTGTATATTTTTTTAATGCGATCAATCATGCCAATAAATTGGCGATTGTTTGCTAAATATGCGCCTTCTTTAGGTTTGTAGTCGTTTTTTGAATCTTTGGCTGTTTGAGTGTCTGCAAATTTTATCAGGCTGTTATAGGCTTCTATAAAATCGTCAATACAGTTTAAAACTTCTATGGGGTCGCGACCTATGCTTGCCGTTATTTCAGCGCCTGCACTGGGGGCGAGTAGGTCTATTGTTGTTTTATGATAAAGCCCTTCGATGTGGTTCGTCGTACTATGCAGAGGAGTGGGATCTCCATCTAAAAGATATTCAGCTTTTAAAAGATCAGCTGTTGTAAGGCTTTCTTTTAAACCCAGTTGATCCATCATTTTTTCAGTGGCGACGTCTGGGTCTGTTAGCGCCACAGGCACAGCATTTTCTGTGACAGCCAATGTATAGGGACCAAGCCCACTTACCGTTGCGGCAAATGTGGGGACTGTACTAATTAATGTTGCGATATCTGTGAGGCTCATAGCGGGCGTAATGATTTTTTCTTGTCCACCTATGGCGAGGGTTCCCGCAAGGTTTAGCGGAGTGACATGGTTTGCAAAAGATTCGGTGAGTTTATTGACGACTGTTTCGAAGGTAATTTTTTCCCCTTCTTTAGCATTACTCATAAACAGACGATAGTCGGTATCTGAAAATTTTCTAGCAAATGATTGTATGTGCGTATCTGTTTTTTTTGCGTTAATCGCACCAACAATTTCATCAAGTGTGGCGTTTGCAGGCACTTTTATTTCTGTTCCGCGAATATAAATACGAGTTTCATGTGCAGTAATGTTTGTGGTGGGAGACGTAAATGTTTCTGTTCCTAACGTTTTATCTTTTGTAGCAATTCGATTTACTTTTATAGACATACTGCCTTCTGCTGCACCAAAAGAGGGGGTGACTAACACAATATTGTTGGCATCAATGTCAGGGGTAGAACTGCTTAATGTGGCGGTTCTGGCGCCAAAAGCATCTTTTTCCCCATGAAGTATTGCCAATCTGGGATTGCTTAAAGCCTTGGCTGTGGTCATTAATTTGCGAACATATTGATCTGCCTCGATCGTAGCGCTTTCTTCTTTTGTTAGCCGATCAATTTTATCGGCAAACGCTTTTTCCCGAATTTCATTGCCGAGTTGTTTTGCTTTTAAGAGCTTATCAGGAGAGAAACCATTGTGTTTACGGAACAGTCGTGCATATTCATTTTTAGCGCTGTCGTCTTGATAAACGTCGCTTAATTGAACGCCTCCTGATCCGATTCCGTTAGTCATAGTATTGCTCGTTTATATTCTATTGCATTATTATAGTTGTTTAAAGATCAAAAAAAGAAAAGCAAGTTGTGTGCCAAGTGGTGAATAAACTGATAGACCTTAAATGATTTAAAAAAAGAACTTGAAAGGAATTGAAAGTTTAGATTGTGGAAGCAAGAAATAAAATGTATTTTTAAGATGAACAATTTTTAACCTGAGAAGAAAATATGACCTACACTATGAAAGTGCCTTCGCTGTACTTAGATTCGCGTATTTTTTTCTTTTCTATGCTTTATATCACTTTAACACAGAAGATCAGGTTGGTTTTTCAAAAAACCTATAATATTAATATCTTATTGAGGAAATTATGTCGAAACGCATGCTTATTGATGCCAGGCAGTCTGAAGAAACACGGGTTGTCATTACATCGACCCACGATGGTCGATTATTGGAATACGATTATGAAAGTTCAAGTCGTAAAATTATTAAAGGAAATATTTATTTGGCAAAGGTGGTTCGTATTGAGCCATCGTTGCAAGCTGCATTTGTTGAATATGGTCAAGAACGTCATGGCTTTTTACCCTTCAGTGATATCCATCCGGACTATTACCGATTGCCAGACAGTGAACCCACTAAGGGAGCTGATGTAGCCACAGAAGAGAACTCCGCTAAAAAGGATTCTTCAGATTTAGTAGAGACACACGCGTCTGTAGCGGAAGAATCTGCAGAGGGTGATGCCGCTGTTGCGACAGAAGAAGATGCAGAAAATATCTCATCATTTCGTCGTGAACGGATGTACCGCCATCATAAGATTCAAGAAGTGATCAAAAAAGGTCAGGTCATTCTTGTTCAGGTTGCCCGTGAGCAGCGCGGTGAAAAAGGTGCAGCTTTAACCACGTATTTGACGTTAGCTGGACGTTATTGTGTCTTAATGCCCAATGCAGGACGCGCAGGTGGAGTTTCCCGAAAAATTAATGACAATGGCGATCGTCAGCGGTTGAAACGTATTTTGGATGGAATTGATGTTCCAGAAGGAATGGGATTAATTATTCGTACTGCGGGTATGGATCGTACCAAGGTTGAAATCAAAAAAGATTTGGATTATTTGCAACGTATCTGGCAAAAGATTCGAGATCTGACATTGGCTTCAACGGCACCTCAATTAATTCATACTGAAGGCAATATCTTGCAGCGTGCTATCCGTGATTTGTATACAAAAGACATTGATGACATTACTGTTGAAGGTGATGAAGCGTTTCAGATTACGCGAAGCTATATGAAAATCTTGATGCCTACGCATGTAAAAAAAGTAAAGGCATACGAAGATACTGCTGTTCCTATGTTCCAACATCATCATGTTGAAGAACAGTTAAGTGCGATTCAAGATACAAAAGTGCAATTAAAGTCGGGTGGTTACTTAGTGATCGATACGACTGAGGCCTTGGTTGCTATTGACGTGAACTCTGGACGGTCGACAAAAGAACGACATATTGATGAAACAGCGTTAAGAACAAATTTGGAAGCCGCTGAAGAGGTTGCCCGTCAATTGCGACTTCGTGATTTAGCTGGATTAATTGTAATTGACTTTATCGATATGGACAGTGAAGAGCATAATGCCCAAGTTGAAAAGCAATTAAAGGATTGTTTGCAAGAAGACCGTGCGCGTATTCAAGTGGGAACCATCAGTTCATTTGGTCTGTTGGAAATGTCACGTCAACGATTGCGCCCAAGTTTATTTGAATCAACCATGACAGTTTGTGATCATTGTAGTGGTACTGGGCATGTTAGAGATAGTCTAAGTTTGGCGTTACAGGCATTCCGCGTGTTGGAAAGTAATATATTAAATGCTAAAGCTGAAGATCAATTTACATTAACATTGCCTGTGGCATCTGCGTTTGTGTTGTTTAACCATAAGCGTCGTCAGTTAACGCAATTGGAAGACACGTACAAAGTTAGCATTGATGTTCGTTTGGATGAAAAATTAATTGGTGATGAGTTTAAGTTAACGCAAAACGATAAAGAGATTAAAAGCTTTTATCGTCCGTCAAAGCGTCAAGCACCTAAACCATACCCGACGGCTACAAAAGCCCATCAAAAGCCAAAATTGCAACCTGTTGAAATGTATGATTTGCATGATGAGGCATTGATTGAAAGTTATGCTCCGACACCTGCTGCTGCGTCCACTGAGGGAGCGCCGGACGGTGAGCGTCGTCATCATAATAATCACAACCGTAACCGTCGCTTTAATGATCGCCGTCATAATCATCGAAATCGCAAGTTTAATGACCGTCGTAACGAGAACCAAACTGCTGCGACAACGCCAGAGAAAAAACCATGGTGGAAGCGGTTACTGCAAGGATAATAAGACTATGTTTAAACGTATAATAATAATGTTAATTTGTTTGGGAGGGGTTACCCCTCCTGCCGTTCATGCTGATACTGCTCAGTGGAAGCAGGGTCATATTTATCGTGATCCGCAACTTGAAAATTTCTTGTTGAAGTTGTTGCAACCGTTGTACAAAGAGGCAGGGTTAAATCCTGCGTTGGTTCAACCGCGAGTGATTGTGAATTCTGCGTATAACGCCTTTGCAACCCTTGAAAACTTAGTTGTAGTACATACTGGTTTTTTTGCACAAACTGCAACTGTTGAAGAAATGGCTGGGGTTTTGGCGCATGAAACTGGACACCAAGCAGGACGTCATATTATTCGTACACTTTCTGGCGTTCTGCCAAAAGCTGCAACGACGATGGTTTTGGGGGCGGCATTAGGAGGGGTGTTAAGTGTAATCACCGGGCATCCTGAAATTGGAATGGCGGGAATATTGGGAGCTCAAAATATCGCAACCAGTCAGTTTACAGCCTATTCAAGAATGCAAGAACGTACAGCGGACGATTATGCCGTTCGGTTGATGAAAAAGTTAAATTGGCCGTTGTCCGGGTTTAGAAGTGCAACGGAAACGATGCTAAAATTAAGCAAAGAACGCGGAGCAAAGGATGTTCCGATTTATTTGCAAACGCACCCCGCAAGCATTGAGCGTCGTGAATATGTAGATCAATTTATGGCGGTAAGCTATAAGGGGGCGATGCCTGAAGATTATCAATATGCATTCAAAATGGCGAAGGCGCGTTGTGCTGCATTTACTCAAGGGGCTGATGAAATTGTTGGGCTTTATCCAGATCATACTAAGCCAGAGGCAATGTATGCCAAAGCATTAATGTTAGGGATTTCTGGTCAGTATTCTGAAGCCATTCGATTAATGTCGGAATTGATTGCAAAATATCCAAGTGATCCTTATTTGTTATTTGCCCGCAGTGAAATATATCAGGCAACCGGACTTGGCGATAAGGCTTTAACGGATATTGACGCAGCCATTAACATGGCAGAACGTACAAGCAATACAGCTCGTAAAGAAGTTATTATGCGGTTTGAACGTGCAACGATTTACGTGATCTTAAAACGTGGTCAAGATGCGCTAAAGGAAATGTCGTTCATTGATCAGTTGGATGCAGATTTACGCCGCAGTCCAAGTTTCTGGGATCAATATTCGCGAGTATATGACCTGTTAGGTAATAAGGTCATGGTTGCATACGCTTTAGCAGAAGCAAATTTAGCCGTGAAAAATCTAAATGGAGTTGAGCGCTATTTGAACGCAGGCAAAGCAGATGCAAAGCAAGGTTCCGTAGAGTGGATGAAGTTGAAAGATTTAGAGTTAAGGCTGGAACAAATTAGAGCACATCCGTCTGCAAATTAAATGTGATCGGATGTAGCGTGATGCTGGAACGTATCGTTGCATTCGTTAGATTGGCTTTTGGAATCCGTGTCATGGCGCATCGGATCTAAACCTATTGGATGCAACGGCACGTTGTTTAATAAAGGTTAATATTTAGTTAACGCGATTTTTTTACCACCCCCCCGCCCTTATCACCCTCAGTGACCTTCGGGTGGGGGGACAAAACCCACTCTCTAAATCGAGACTAAATAGACGAAGTAATCCGTCATTTCTTCACGAAACGGTGGGCTAAAATAATAATGTATGAGCGCTCTAAGGTTACTATATCTCGAAAAAGTTAACAAATTCTGAATACTACGCAATATTTTGAACAAATAATAAAAATATGCCATATTACATTGATATGAAATTTATAAAAGGTCTATTAGTATGAAAAAACAACTCGCTGTACTTTTAATTACATTTGCATTTTTAGCAGGATGCGATAACAGAATGCCAAAAGCTGAAATTGAACAAACTATTCATAATTATATTGTAAACAACCCACATATCTTAGCTGAAGTCATTATGAACTTACAAAAGGAAGTAGCTAATAAACAACAAGAGAAAGTTGTTGATCTGTTAAATCAGCATAGGAGCGAAGTTGATAATACGACCGGAGTTCCTAAAATCGGCGCTGCGGATTTCGATGTTACCATATTAATGTTTGCAAACTATGCTGACATAAAGTCAAAAACAATGATGAGAATATTTGCTCAACATGTGAACAAGGATAATAAGCTCCGTATGTTGATAAGATTTTTACCTGAGAAGTCTGTCGTTGGACAAAGAGCTGCACGTATTGGATTGGCATTGTTAAAGCAAGATTTATTCTTAAGCTTTCATACAAAAGTTATGCAACATGAAGGTGAGTTAAGCAATGAAGCTTTAACCCGAATTCTTCAAAGCATAAAGGGCTTAGATTCTGAAAGATTAAACAAAGATATGAATTCTTCAGATGTTGCTAAAGCTTTATCAAATGATCGCGTATTAGCGGAAAAGTTAGGAATTCAAGAATCTCCGGGTTATATTATGGGAGATTTTTTATTAAAACAACCGATAAGTTTTGAGGACGTGGGCGCAGTGATTCAAGTGATTCGTAGACACAAGAAATAGGTCTGCTAATTAATCTCTCTGTATATTTTAGCGAGCTATGTTTTGATGTAATACTACGCAATATTTTGAACAAATAATAAAATTATGTTAGATTACACTGATATGAAATTTATACAAGGACCATTAGCATGAAAAAACAACTTTCAGTTCTTTTAGTAACGTCTGCGTTTTTAGTGGGATGTAACAAAAAAGAAAAAGTTCAAGAAGAAGCAAAATCAGTTGATCAACAAGCTGAGCAAACCGTGTTTAGCAAAGCACAAGTTGCAGCGATTGAACAAATAGCACACAAGTATATCGTAAAAACCCCCAACGTACTTGCTGAATCTATCATGAATTTACAAAAGCAGGTGGTAGAGAAACAACAAGAAAAAGTTGTAGAATTATTAGAGAAAAACAAAGCTGAGTTGGAAAAAATTGCTGGATTGCCTTTTTTGGGATCTCCAAGTGCCGATTTAACCGTGTTGATGTTTGGTGATTATACAGATCCAAAATCAAAAGCAATGTTCAAGATTTACCAAAATGCAGCACAAAAAGATAAGGGATTACGGATCATTTTCAGATTCTTACCTGATACATCAGTGTTAGCGCAAAAAGCCGCGCGTATTGCCATGGCAATGAATGAGCAAGGTTTGTTTGAAAAGTTTCATGAAAAAATCATGTCGTCTACCGAAGTGTTAACTGAAACATCATTGTTGGATATTGCTGGAAATATTCCAGGAGTTAATCGTTCAAAATTAGATTCAGATGTTGATGCAGGAAAAACAAAAGAGGTTCTTTTAAACAACAGAACCCTTGCTGAAAAAATAGGTATTTCCCAAACACCAGGCCATATTATTGGAGAATACTTATTTATGCAACCCATTGGTCCTGAAGACTTAGAGGCTGTGATTAAAAATATCCGCGAAAAAAAGAAATAGAATCGAGTTACACCCATGACCGATAAAAAGTTTTCATTTGATATAGATCAATCAGCGATTCAAGCCTTAGCAAAAGTATTGCAAGATGCGGATTTAAGCGAGATTGAATATGAGGATCAAGGCCGCCGAGTTCGTTTAACACGTAACTCTAACCAAACAGTGATGATGGCACCACAGATGTCTCCTGCACCTTCAGTAGCCCCGACGGGGGCTCCGCAGGAGGCTGCAGTTGCGAATCCAAAGCAACATCCGGGAGCCTTGAAATCACCGATGGTTGGAACGTTATATGCGGCTCCTGAACCAGGTGCTGCAACCTTTACAAAGGTCGGCAACCGAGTTAACCAAGGAGACACAGTCTTTATTATTGAGGCTATGAAAGTTATGAACCCCATCAAAGCTCATACAAGTGGAGTTGTTAAAGAAATTTTCTTTAGCGATGGAAACCCAGTAGAGTACGGTGATGTCTTAATAATTATTGAGTAACCTTCATGATTAAAAAAATTCTAATTGCAAACCGCGGGGAAATTGCCCTGCGGATTTTGCGCGCGTGTCGTGAAATGGACATTAAGGTTGTTGCAGTTCATTCCACTGCAGATTCATCGGCAAAACATGTTTTAATGGCAGATGAAAGTGTGTGTATTGGACCTGGCCCTGCAAAGGAAAGCTATTTAAATATGCAGTCAATTATGGCTGCTGCTGAAATTACAGGGGCAGATGCGATCCATCCTGGGTTTGGATTTCTGTCAGAAAACGCAAAGTTTGCCCAAATGGTTGAAGATCATGGCATGATTTTTATTGGTCCTGTTCCGGAACATATTTTAATGATGGGCGATAAGGTTCAGGCAATTAAAGCAGCTATTGAACTAGGGATTCCAACCGTTCCAGGATCTGGTGGAGCCGTTGAAACCGTTGAAGATGCGAAACGTTGGTGTGCTGAAATTGGATGCCCAGTGTTGATTAAAGCAGCATCTGGTGGCGGTGGTAAAGGGATGAAGGTTATCAATACGCTTGATGAAACTGAATCTCAATACCGTTTAGCTAAATCAGAAGCGTTGGCTAACTTTGGTGATGACCGTGTGTATATGGAAAAATACTTAGGTCAACCACGTCATATTGAAATTCAAGTCTTGGGAGACGGGAAGGGGCATGCGATCCATTTAGGTGAGCGCGATTGTTCCATCCAGCGTCGCCATCAAAAGGTTTTGGAAGAAGCTCCATCACCCGTGATTACCGCCGAACAACGCCATGAGCTGGGTGAAATTTGCGCAAACGCAATGCGTAAAATGAAATATCGTGGCTTGGGCACCATCGAGTTTTTATATGAGAACGGTAAGTTCTATTTTATTGAAATGAATACTCGTATTCAAGTTGAACATCCCGTGACAGAATTGATTACAGGGATTGATTTAGTGCATGAGCAAATTTCTGTTGCGGCAGGTCATCCGCTGACATTGCAACAGTCGGATATCACATTTCATGGGCATTCGATAGAGTGCCGTATTAATGCGGAAGACGCCGAAACATTTATGCCAAGCCCTGGAACTGTTACACGGTTTCACACACCAGGTGGACCTGGGATTCGTGTGGACAGTGCGTTGTATGCGGGGTATCAAATTCCACCCTATTATGACAGCATGGTGGCAAAGTTAATTGCACATGGTAAAGATCGTGCGCAATGTTTAGGACGTATGCGCAGAGCCTTAAAAGAATTTTATGTCGAAGGTGTTAAGACAAATATTCAATTGCATCAACGTTTGATGGAAAATGAAGATATCATTTCTGGCGATTATACGATTCACTGGCTGGAAAAAAAGTTTTTGAACGACCAGTAAAGATCATTAATATAAAATAAAAACCCTCCAGAACGGAGGGTTTTTTCTTAAGGATTAAGAAGAGGTTAGTAAACGATTTTGCTGATTGTCGCTGCGTTATAGAATGCACCATTTGTATCAAATACAGGCTTAGTCCCCGCGCAAATGCTTGCATCAATTACAACGGTTTTCAGTCCATTAAACTTTGTTAGTATTGGAGAAGTAAAGGCATCTCCAAATTCATATTCTCCGCTGGCTGTATAGTCTATAGAATCAGGAGCTATTTTTATTAGAATTGCTGATACGCGTGCTTTTAATCGGTCAGGTAATTCTATTAGTGCAGTTTCTAAAGCTTGCAACACTTGTAAAGTAGTTATACAAAGGTCTCCCGCAGATAAGTTAAGTGGAATTGGATTTGAGCCCGTATATGCACCACCATGATCGCTGTCTTCCAATAGATAAGCCAAGTAACCTTTCCACTCAAAAACATTGCCGCCGGCACCAAGTGTTCCGGTTGCGCTATTAATTATGGCGCGATCTTGTGAACCAACACCCCCAGCAGCCAAAATCATTGATTCTCCACCTGCATGACGTTTAACCACAACAGATGTTAATGCTGTTAAACCAGAACTGCCTGTGCCAACGGCAACTGTTAAGTTATCAAGACCGCTAATATCAAAGAAAATGTCTTTAACAGTAGAATGATCGGCTCTTGCTTGTAGGGCAGTAAAGAAAGCATTTACGTAAGGCTGAGTAGTTCCAGAATCAGTGTCAGCTAAATCACGCGTACTTAAGTCGATACTTTCAATATTACTATTTGTAGCCTTTAAGTAATTCAAATAGTAACCCCATGAAATCGAGCTGCTTGGGCTTACAGATGCAAGTTCAGTAATATGATGGTCGATAATTGAGTTCGATAGATCAGCGTTTGATGAATTTTTAAAGCCTGATCCTCCAGTGCCTAATGTAAAGGTATTAGTAGCTTTATTATTCATTACAACAATTATTTTTAAGTTATCATTGTATGTTTTTCCGCCTCCATCAAGTGTCACGTCGCCACCGGAATTATCAAGTGCAAATTTAATCGATGTAATAGATGTGCGATAATCATCTATGCCATCACGCAATGCGCCCCAAAAATGAGTCACGTGATCGTTTCCTAGATCAACGGAGCTAACATCAATGGTTGTAGCACCCAAACCACCTTCAGATACAGGGGCTAATTTATGAAGCAAATATTCAGTCCATTGTCCGGCGTTTTCTTTATCAGTAATATCGCTGATAGCAATGCGATAACGAGACAACGTAGCATCATCACCAAAGTCAGTTGTGACAGTAGCGCCGACCACTTCTAAGTTAATAGTGGCCAAAACCTCATCAACACCTGCTTCGAAAATACTTTCAGGTGTTGGGAATGACACGTTAGCTGTTAACCATGCTTGGATATTGGTGATAATGGTTGCGGCATCGTTGGTTGCAACGCCACCAGCTGCAACAGCATCAAGTGCTTGTTCTTCAGCGTTACCTGTATACCATGGGAATGCGTTAAGTGCGTCTTCAATTGATGTTGTTAAATCAGATTCAATACCCACTGTTGGACGCACCCATGCAGCTGTGTTTGTAGTTAATGTAGCATTGCCTGCTGTAAAGGCACCATTAATCATGTTTGGAATCGATGATTTAATTGCGCTGAAGCCAATCACATTGCTATTGTCAATACCCTTTAGGCGGTCGAATAACTCTTGTTTGATGGCTGTTGCGTCCCAGTCTCCGCTAGTTATAGGTAGTGGAAAATAACCATCTTCAGCAGGAAATATTTCGTTTACAGCATTAGAAATGGTGCCAGGAGTAAACCAACTCCACGCTGTTTCCAGTAAACCGCGAATTGCATTTTCTAAAGCGTCTCTAAAAGCATTTCGAGTTTCAATGGATGAGCCATTATTCCAGTTTGTTAAACTTGAAAGATTCATATCAAATATGATTTTACCAAGGCTGCCTGCTGCTGATCCACCGGCAATTGTTCCATAGGGTAATAAAAAGTTGTCTAAGTAATTAGTAACCGCTGTTTTGATATCAGCAACCGTTTGACCATCTGTTTCGATAGCTGTGGTTACATCGTTATCAGCAAGAACCGCTGTCATGAAAGCGGTATGGTTTGCATAACCTGTCCACGAAGTCTTTAACCAAGACAACGTTCCAAGACCGGTTGTAGAGCCGTTTGTGAATACAGTTGTCAGCGTACTTCCTATGGTCGCGATTTTTCCAGTACTGCGGAAAGGTGTTAATGCCGTTTCTAATGTTGATTTAACATCGCCATCAACTGTAACTTCAACAGCAGCGGCAGCATCAACAACAATATCATCAAATGCATCCGATGTTGGGAATGTTACACCTTGCGCAAGTTTTGTAACTAACTGTGATTTTAGTTCTGTTGCATTGCCTGCTCTGATGGCGCTCCAAACTTCATTACCTTCCTGTAAGGCGCTATTTATGGCATTATCGCGTTCAGTATTATCTGCTCTAACCCATGTTGGAATAGCGTCTAAAGCAAAATTAGCTTTTAATGCGCTGTTTAAATCGTCTACAATTGAGCCCACATTTGTATCGACACCTGCACGTTTATAGATGACGTTAGTAAGGCTTGTGAATCCAGTGAGTGCAGCATCATCTGTTCTCATTAGGTAAACTTTACCACTTGGAATGCTGCTGATATCAATAATGATTCTATTAACAGCTGATTTTAATGAAGGATCTAAGGCTTCCATTGCATCAAACAGCCTATAGGTTTCAGCTTGAGAAGAGAAAGCATTTGAAGGTTCTATTGTTAACAGACCACTTGTTAAACCAGTCGTATGAATTGTGTGTGTTAAGTATTCTAACCATTCTTGACGAGTGTTGTCTTTATTAGCAGTTGTGTGTGTTTCTGGATCGATGATCTTAACGTTTGCATCAGTTAATTTCCCAGCACCAACACCATAAGTAATAGTGACGGGGGTGTTAGCGTGTACAGCTGCATTACGCTGTATAGTAACGCTATCTGCACTTAAGTCTGTAAAGCCTGTGTAGGTCGATAGATCCAGAGATGCTGCACCAAACGTTGGGTCTAGTTTTAACGTAATAGCCGTAATCGAAGCTTTTGAAGTATGGGCCGCTAGAGCAGCTAAGAATGCAGTAGCCTGAGCAGAAGTTAAAGTTATGCTGCTGAGATCAAAGGTTGTTTGGTTTAATCCACCATTCGCAGTTGAAGACATTACATAATCAATATAGTTTGTCCATTGAGCTTGAGCGGTTTTATCGGTTACATTCGTTTCTGAAGCTCTGAATCGAGTTGTCGTAACGGTTTGTGTACTGGTTGGGGCAACGAAGATCGCGTTTCCAGTTTGGAAATATTTTACCGTTGTAAGATTTGGTAGGGTAATGTTGCTATAATTTCCCCCGCTATTTGTGTTGAGTTTCAGGCGCAATTCTGTAGTGCGTGATATTAATTCAGAAGGTAAATTTCCTAAGGCAGTATACACATATCCATCTTTATCAGCATCTAATATTTGTGAAGTTAGATCCACTGTGGTTAATTCAGCGCCACCCATTGCTGTATCCATTAATACATATCGTAAGTATTCACCAACTGCAGCAGCATCTGTAAGTGCATCGCTGTTCCACGCTGTGCGTAGACGTTGTAGTTTGTTTTCAAAACTTGAACTAGCCGCAGCAGTTGCATCTGCTTGATTCGATGCACGAACATATGTAACTTCTTGAAGGTTGCTTAATCCGCTGACACCTGTACCTAACGTTAATCCGCCATTAAAGCTTGCATGGCTGACATCCAAGTGTAGATGTTGGATTGATGTTTTTAATGGAGCAGATAAGTTGTTTAGTGCATTCAGCAATGCAGTTAGTGCGCCACTCGTTAATGCTGGGGGCACGATAGATACTTGACCTAATCCACCATCCGCTGTGGATGACAGAACATACTGAAGGTAACTTGTCCAGTGTGCTTCAACGGTTAGATTAAGCACGGTACTTGCAAAGGCTTGAGTTAGTGTTTTTCCAGTGCTTGTAAATGATCCAGCATAATGAATATCTGACGTTGTAAGCAGACTGCCATTATTTGTAGCGCCTGTTACAGTAATATCCATGATTGGGTTAAAGTTATCGCTTACACCAATACCGAATGTAATATCGCTGCCCACACTGCCAGGCGCCAGGCGTACATCAAGTGTTGTGATGTTTGCTTTATCAGACCTAGCTTGAATTGCCGTCATCAAGGCATTCACATCGGCTTGGCTGCGTAGGTAAAGGTTGCTAGAACTTGTTAGGTCAAGTGTTGTTGGCATTGCATTAGAATTGGTTGCTTTAACATAGTTTAAGTACAAATTCCAAGATGCTGCAGAGTTTCTATACACATCAGAGGCGCCAGAAATTCGTAATTCGATATCTTTGGGAGTGCCACCTGTGTGCTCAACCACAGCTTGACTGCTGGCATGTGTAAAGCCGCTAATTTCCACAATAAATTTAGCTGCTGAGTTAATGGCTGTTTGCGCATTTAAGTCTGCAGTTAAGTTTACAGTTGCAGCCCCTGCAGCACCCGATACTTTAATATGGATGCTGGATAGTAAGCCTTCATTGTTATCAGCAGTAGAGAAGGCATCAAGCCCTGAGTCTAAAGCAGTTAATTCTGTAGGCGATAATGTGATAGATGATAAATCTAATGCAGCTGCGCCATCTTTTGTTAGGGAGTTTAAATAATATGTCCACGCTGCATCGTTGTCTTTATCCACAGAGTCTAATGTTGTGACGAAGACTTTTGGAGATGCTGTGCTTAAATCACTGTGGAAGGTAACAGTAACTTGAGTTCCGCTAACTGTGGCATTCGTTGCGTCAACGGTGAATGTATCAAGGTTATCAAACCCTGATGTTCCCTGACCCAGGTCTGCAACGTTACCTGTCCACGCGCCTGAAGCCAATTTTAATTTAACTTTTTGGATCTTAAGTTTGTTTGCAGGGGATAGATTTTGCAATGCAGTTATAAAGGCTGTTACATCACCTGATGCTAATGGGTTTGATGTCATATCTAAATCAAAGTTAGTAATAACCCCTAAGCTTTTCATCAAGTATTGGGTATATGCCAACCAGTCTGCTGAACTGTCTCTTTTTACTTTTTCTAAATCTGCGATATGTAATTGAGTTGTTGCTTCTTTAGTACTGATAGTAATGGTATTTGCAGCAGGTTTATCTAATTCGATTACCGTTAGAGCGCTAAAGTCACCAGCAGTTGTTAGTGTAGCACCGATGGTAACGTCTGCAGCCGCTTTTACTTTTAAGGTTACAGCCTTGGCTTTCAAACTTGGATCTAGAGCATCTAATGCACTTGATAGTGCAGTTGCTTGACCTTGAGTTCCCAGTACAAGGTTATCATCGGTTAAAACTAACTCTGTAACTGAGCCATCTAAAGCATAAGTTAGATAAGACAACCAAGAAGATGCACTTGTTTTTATTACAGCGTCCGCATCTGTGATGGTTTGATCAACAATACGTACATGTGTAGATGTTAATCCGTTGCTTAAGCTAACAGATACTAGTGATCCTGCATTCTCAGCCCCGTTGCGTTGGATGCTAACAGCGTCAACCGTTTGTAAGCCAGTTAATCCAGATCCATTTAAGCTTAAACTTCCCGCACCAAATGTTGAATCAAGCTTCAATGTTAATGAAGTGATATCAGCTTTTGCTGTAGTACCCGTTCCAAGAGCCGCCAAGAAGGCCCCAGCTTCGGCGCTGGTCAAGGTTGTTGAAGATACATTCACGGTAGTCATTGCCGCAGAGTTAAAGAAGTACGTCCAAGAGTCTTGGCTGTCTTTATCCACAGAGTTGAGGCTTGATACGATTGCTTTTGGAGAGGCTGTTGTTAGATCAACGTGGAAGGCAACAGTAACTTGAGTGCCGCTAACTGTGGCATCTGTTGCATCAACGATAAAGGATGTTAAGTTTGTAAATCCTGTTAAGCCTTGACCCAGGGCTGTGATGTTTGTCCACGCTGCACCAGGAGCAAGTTCTAGTTTTAATGACGTTACTAATAGCTTGTTTGCAGGGGATAGATTTTGCAATGCAGTCATAAATGCTGTTACGTGAGCGTTTGAACGCAAGTATGTATCAGAATCAAGTGATAGATCGATCGCACCTGGGGTTGCTTCAATCAACGTCGTTAGGTAACGACGCCATGAGTCTGCATTGCTGCGATTGGTGAGCGAGCTTGCGGTTAAGTCAACTAATTTAATCTTTGCATCGGTGATGTTTCCACCTTGTACCGCTGTTGCAGCGCTGCCATTGCGATGGATTTCAACGCTATTGTTTGCTGTTAAAGCAGTTAATCCGGTTGTGTTTACTGTAGCAAAGCTTACTGTTCCCGTGTATGAAGAAGCCAGTTTTATCTTAATTGTAGCGATATTTGCTTTGCGGTCTTCAGCATTTAACGCGGTTAAAAAGGCAGTCAATTGATCTTGATCTGCAAGTTCAATTTCGCGAATATCAATAGCAGCAATACTGCTTTGTCCTTTTAAATAAGCTCTCCATGATTCTTGCACAGCTGGATTAACGTTTAATACGCTGGTCCATGCTGTTTTATTGTAGAATTCATCAGAAGGTGTTAAACGTGCAGCTGATCCATTTGTGTTGATGATTACGGATGCTAAGTTTGTTAATCCTGAAGCACCTACGTTAATATCTCCCGTAATACTTGACGCTAAGTTTAAGGTTAAGTTCACGAGTGATGCTTTGCCAGCAGCAGCGTCTAGTCCTGTTAATACTGCGCTTAATTCAGAAGAGGATAGATGTTTATCAAGGCTAATACTTGTTTTAGTCAATCCACCTAAGTTTGCAGCATTCAATTGATAGTCAACGTATTTTGTCCAATCATTCCAATCCATGCCATCAAATGGGGTCGTGATGTAAGCATATTTGTTGGTGTTTGTTAGATGCCCAATATAAGCTCCCATAGCAAGCCCAGTTGCAGTATATTCAATCACAATAGAATTAAGGTGATCAAATGCCGCGTATTCTGGAATTACGCGTTCGGTTGCTCCTGGACCATTCCAATCAGTTGCACCAAAGTCACCATTGGTTGATGAGCGTACTTTTAGTAAAGCAACGCGTGTTTTTAAATTATCTGGCAGATATCGTAATGCATTGCTGAATGCTCCAACAGAGCTTGTAGAATCTAAGTATAAAGCAGCATTTATAGTAAGATCTAATGTATAGTTTTCAGGAGCAGAGTTTAATTCATGAGTTAAATATCCAATCCAGTTTGCGCTTGATGTCTTATCAAATGTGCTCATGTTATGGAATTCTGCATCGGTTAGATTTACGGTGTGAGTTGTGCTATTTGTAATAGTCACTAATGATCCGTAAGTATTTACTCCATCAATCGCGCCATTGCGGTCAATATTGAATGTAACGTCTGTGAACCCTGTTAAGGCTCCAAGAGTTAATGACAAACTGCCAAATGTACCTGATTGCAGTTTAAGGTTAATTGTTTTGATTTTGGCTTTAATGTCAGCAGATAATAAGTTAAGCGCTGCCACGACATCGGTTGTGTTTGTATAGTTTAACGCCGTTAGATCAATTGTTCCAGCAAAGCTTGGTTGTTCAGCAAGGTATGCGATGTGATCTTTAGAGAATGCAGCAACGCTATCTAACACGATTAGGTTGTCTGCTTGAACTGTATTGGCAGCAGATCCTGCAGGGGTAGTGCCTGTGCTGGTGCCTGGATCTACAATCACGTGTAATCCCGCGGCTAGACCTGTTGCGGCAGTAGGAGTGTTATTGATTCTACCAATAGAGATAGCACTTTGACCATCTGCAAGCTTCATACGAAGCGTTGTTAACGCAGATTTGTTACCGTATACACCTGATCCACTTAAGGTATTTAATCCTGCAAAGAATGCATCAACGGCTGTTTGGTTTGCAAATGTGAGACTGTTCAAGTTCAGTGAAGATGCGCTTTGACCACCGGCTGTTGTAGACAACATATAGTTTAGATAGCGTGTCCAATCAGCAGCCGTATTCATTTTAACTGAATCAAAGCTGGTTAAATACGTACGTTTTCCAGAAAGAGCATCTGCAAATGTCACTGTGTTTGTTGCGGGTTTTGTGAATTCAATTCGAGTCAATCCGTCAAAACCATGTATTCCTGTACCTAAAGTAATATCCGCAGTATGTGTTACGGTTAATTTAAAGAGAGTGATCTTATTTCTTAATGCGCTATCCAGAGCGTTTAATGCTGCATTGAATGCTGTAACAGCTTCTGCATCATCAATCGCAATGGATGATAAGTCTAAAGTTACTTCAGATGCGGCATCGTTTAACACACCGGTTAAGTAGCCCAACCATTGTTGTGCAGAGGCAGTGTCGGTAACAGTTGTTGCAGTTGGATCGATGATTTTGACTTTGTCATCTACAAAGCTAGCACCGCTGCCACCATAGGTTATAGTGATAGGAGCGCTATTGCCGTCTGTCGATGATCCGTTACGATAGATTACAACGCCATCATTAGCTAAGCTTGTGAAACCTGTGTAAGACGATAGATCAAGAGATGCAGCACCAAAGGTTGGGTCTAATTTTAAAGATATTGTATTGATGTTTCCAGCCCCAGAATATGCATTCAATGCGGTGAAAAAGGCCGTTGCTTCTGCACTGGTCAAAGTTGTTGATGATACATCCACAGAGGTCATTGCATCGACGTTGAAGTAGTACTTCCAAAAGTTTTGATCACCAATGTCAGTTGATGTATTAAAAAGATATTTCCAGGAGTTTATGCTGCCTTTGTCTACTGCTGATAGTTTATATACAAGGGCCAGTTTCAATTGTGTATTCGCATGGAATGTACCACCGCTAAAGTCAACTGCTACTTGAGCACCTGCATATCTTGCCTCCGTGGTATTGACAAGAAGGGCTAATAGTCCACTGAGACTGCTAAGATCTTGGTTAACTGTAAGAGTAGCCGCGCCGCCATCAAGGTCCAAAGTATCCAGTTTTATTCCGACGGCTATTAATCGATGTTTGTTTAAATTGGTGGATGTGGATAGATTTTCCAACGCATTAAATAGATAACCTGCTTCAGTCACAGTTATACCGTCGCTATTGAGAGCAGAAGTATCGATAACAAGGTCAGCATCATTGTTGCGAATTTTGTAATTGATATATGCTAACCAAGATGCAGGAGCATTTGTACTGATATAATCGACAGAGCTGAGCTTTGTAACCCACATGTCTTTAGATCCATCAACGGATAATCCAGTGAAGTCGACTATTTTTTGAGTAGCAGACGCGTTCTCATAAGTTTCAGTAACATCGACTATAAATTTAGTAAGGTTTGTAAACCCGGCAGAAGAACTTAGATCACCTGATAAAGTAATAGCTCCGCCACCAAGATCACCTGTGGCAAACTTTATATGAATGGCTTTAAGTTTAGCTTTTAAGCTGGAATCTAATAAAATAAGAGCAGAGATTAAAGCAGGTGCTTCGGAAGTGACGGCAAGAGGCAGGCTGGATAAGTCCAGAACGCTATTTTGAGCTCCCAAGCCAGAGGTTGCATCGAACATAGATTGAGAAGTGACATAAGATAGATACTTCAACCAATCTTGAACTTTGGTTTTGTCAGTAACGGTCGTTGCAGTTGGGTCGATGAGTTTGACTTTGTCATCGACAAAGCTAGCACCACTGCCACCATAAGTTACAGTGACTGGGGCGTTTGAATGAGCAGCACTGTTACGATAGATGATCACGCCATCATCGATTAAGCCTGTCAAACCTGTGTAAGACGATAGATCAAGAGATGCAGCACCAAAATTTGATGCAAGTTTCAAAGTGATTGCAGTAACACTAGCTGCTGAAGCATGAGCATCCAATGCAGTTAAGAACTGACCGACTTGAGCGTTCGTTAAAGTAAGACCTGTTAAGTCAAAGGCGGTTTGGTTTAAGCCACCATTTGCAACTGAAGACATTGCATAATCAATGTATTTAGCCCAAGCGGTGTTTGTGTGGTTGGCTAAGGCTGACGTTACATACGTCTTTTGCGTTGTGCAAAATCCATTAGCAATCGTAATTGATGCAGTTGGAGCAGCAGTTTGATCCACAATTACTTTTGTTAAAGTAAATCCTGAAACTCCAGTTCCAAGTTCACCCGCTGCAGTTACGGTTAATTTTAGCTCAGCGACTTTTACTTTTAATGAAGTATCCAGGGCAGTTAACGCCGCGTTGAAGGCAGTAACATGAGAGACCAATGACAGGTTTTTGCTGCGCAAATCTAAAACATAACTGCTTGTAGCATCAGTTAAGATACCATTCAGATACTTCAACCAATCTTGAGCGGATGTTTGATCTGCAACGGTTGTTGCCGTTGGATCGATGATGGATATAGAAGAAGCACCCCAACCATTATAATCAACGCTAACAAGAGTGCCTGAGTTTGCCGCAGAGTTACGGTAGATTTTAAAGGCATCAACGCCAGTAAGAGAAGTAAAACTAGTTGGTGTAGGAAGTGTTAGAGAGTTTGCGCCAAAGGTAGTTGCTAGCTTCATCGTTACTGCCGTAATGCCCGTTTTTGGCGTGATACCCGATCCAAGAGCAGCTAAGAAAGCCGTTGCTTCTGCGCTGTTTAATGCGATTGACGAAACATCAATAGAGGTCATTGCTGCAGTGTTGAAGAAATATGTCCATGACGCTTCGCTGTCTTTATCCACAGAACTGAGGCTTGATACGATGGCTTTATTTGTTGTAGTGCTTGCATGGAATGTTCCGCTAAAGGTTACTGCAACTTGATCTGTTGAGTGCATTGCATCTGTAGCATTAACAATAATCGATGTTAATCCATTAAGGTTGCTAAGGTTTTGACTAACTGCAAGAGTAGCAGCACCGCCGGCATTAGCCAGTTTAACATTAACAGACGTTAGTCTAGCTTTGTTCGTTCCAGTTGCAGATAGAGTTGCAAGGGCATCAAACACATAGCCAGCCTGAGCAACAGTTAGACCCGCTCCGCTATTGATGGCAGAGGTATCTAAAGCAAAGTTAGTATCATTGTTACGAATTTGGTAATGGATATAAGCGAGCCAAGATGCTGCGGCGTTGACGCCGCTGTCATAATCAACAGATGCAAGGCTTGTAACCCACATGTCTTTAGATCCACTCGAGAGTAAGTTGGTGAAGTCGACTGTTTTCTGAGTTCCAGAAACATTCGTCTCTGTACCAGTGGCATCGACCATAAACTTAGTAAGGTTTGTAAATCCAGCAGAGCTTCTTAGATCACCAGATAGGGCAAGAGTTCCAGTACCAAAGTTACCCGTAGCTAATTTTACATCAATGGCTTTAAGTTTGGCTTTTAAGCTGGAATCTAATAATTCAAGAGCAGAGATTAAGGCAACAGCTTGACCAGAGGTTGCAAGAGGCAGGCTGGATAAGTCCAGAACGCCATTTTGAGCTCCCAAGCCAGAGGTTGCATCGAACATAGATTGAGAAGTGACATAAGATAGATACTTCAACCAATCTTGAGCGGATGTTTGATCTGCAACGGTTGTTGCAGTTGGGTCGATGATTTGTACAACAGAATCACCCCAACCATTATAATCAACGCTAACAAGAGTGCCTGAGTTTGCTGCAGAGTTACGGTAGATTTTAAAGGCATCAACGCCAGTAAGAGAAGTAAAACTAGTTGGTGTAGGAAGTGTTAGAGAGTTTGCGCCAAAGGTAGTTGCTAGCTTTAATGTGATTGCAGTGACAGTAGCTTTTTGACCGCTAGTAAATCCAGTAAAGAACTGACCGAGTTGAGTACTGTCTAATGTCAGACCAGTTAAGTCAAACGTTGTTTGGTTTAATCCACCATTGACAGTAGATGACATTGCATAATCAATGTATTTAGCCCAAGCGGTGTTTGTGTGGTTGGCTAAGGCTGACGTTACATACGTCTTTTGCGTTGTGCCAAATCCATTAGCAATCGTAATGGTTGTAGTTGGAGCAGCAGTTTGATCCACAATCACCTTTGTTAGGTTTGTAAATCCTGAAACTCCAGTTCCAAGTTCACCCGCTGCAGTTACGGTTAATTTTAGCTCAGCGACTTTTACTTTTAATGAAGTATCCAGGGCAGTTAACGCCGCGTTGAAGGCAGTAACATGAGAGACCAATGACAGGTTTTTGCTGCGCAAATCTAAAACATAACTGCCTGCAGCATCAGTTAAGATACCATTCAGATACTTCAACCAATCTTGAGCGGATGTTTGATCTGCAACGGTTGTTGCCGTTGGATCGATGATGGATATAGAAGAAGCACCAGTTGGAGACGTTAATGAAATTGCCACAGGGGTTGCTGGGTTTCCATTAACAGCGCCATTACGATGAACAGTAAAGGCCGTGGCCGTTGAATTAAATCCAGATCCATCAATAGCTAAGCTTGCGGCACCAAATGTTGAGTTAAGCTTTAATGTGATTGCAGTGACTGCAGCTTTTTGACCGATAGTAAATCCGGCTAAGAAGGCGCTAACTTGAGTACTGTCTAATGTCAGACCAGTTAAGTCAAACGTTGTTTGGTTTAAGCCACCATTTGCAACTGAAGACATTGCGTAATCAATGTATTTTGCCCAAGCGGTGTTTGTTTGAGCAGTTGCAGCAGAGGTTACATAAAATTTCTGTGTTGCAGTATCAGCGAATCCAGATGCAATGGTAATGGTTGTAGTTGAAGCAGCAGTTTGATCCACAATCACTTTTGTTAGGTTTGTAAATCCAGCAACACTAGTTCCAAGTGTTGCTGAACCATCTGTTGCACTTACAGTTAACCATAGCTGATCTACTTTAGCTTTTAATGCACTATCCAGGGCATTTAATGCAGCATTGAAGGCAGTAACATGAGAGACCAATGACAGGTTTTTGCTGCGCAAATCTAAAACATAACTTGATGCGGCATCATTTAACACACCTGTTAAATACTTCAACCAGTCTTGCGCTTTGGTTTGATCAGCTACAGTTCCAGCAGTTGGATCGATGATGGATATAGAAGAAGCACCAGTTGGAGAAGTTAATGAAATTGCAACAGGGATTGCTGGGCTTCCGTTAACAGCTCCATTACGATGAACAGTAAAGGCCGTGGCTGTTGAATTAAATCCAGATCCATCAATAGCTAAGCTTGCGGCACCAAAGGTTGAGTTAAGCTTTAATGTGATTGCAGTGACTGCAGCTTTTTGACCGATAGTAAATCCGGCTAAGAAAGCGCTAACTTGAGTACTGTCTAATGTCAGACCAGTTAAGTCAAACGTTGTTTGGTTTAAGCCACCATTTGCAACTGAAGACATTGCGTAATCAATGTATTTTGCCCAAGCGTTGTTTGTTTGAGCAGTTGATGCAGAAGTCACATACGTCTTCTGTGTTGTACCAAATCCAGTTGTAATCGTAATGGCTACAGTTGGAGCAGCCGTTTGATCCACAATCACTTTCGTTAAGTTTGTAAATCCAGTGACACTGGTTCCAAGGGTTACAACAGCGCTTGCAGCTAATTTTAACGTTTGAACCTTTAGTTTTTCACTTGCAGGAAGAGCTTGAAATGCATTGTTAAAGGCTGTTGCAGCATTTGCAGAATCTATTGCAAAGGCAGATACATCTAATGTATTAGCAACGCCAGACATTCCATTTAGAACAAAACGCAAATATCCTAACCATTTATTAGTTTCACCTGTTGATGAAACAGTTCCTAGTTCTGGATCATTAACCGTAACTGTTCCAGATCCAGTAATGCTGACTGCGGGGTTATATAACGTGGCTGATGTGCGGGCGCCATTTCGATCAACGACTAGGGCTGTTAGGTTTGTAAATCCACTTAATCCAGATAAATCTGCTGTTGCAGCACCAAAGTCTCCAGAGGCTAGTTTTACTTTTAATGTAGCGATTTTTGCTTTATCTGTCGTAGGCAAAGCATTCATAGCAGTAATAAATTTCGCTACTTTAGCGTTATTCATTTCTAAAATACTGTGAGCGCTTAGATCAAGAGTGGTTGTTCCTGATGTAATTGGTGCTAATAGCGCACGAACATACCCTAACCAGTGGTGGGCATTTGCTCCATCAAATGAACCTAAGCTTGTAAATGCAGTGTCTTTGATCGTCGTTTTATTGGCTGTAATAGCTGTACCAAATGTAAAGGTTACTGGGGCTGTATTGTTTGCGCCATTACGATCAACTTCCACTGCAAATGAGGCATGAGTTAATCCAGAAATCTGTCCACTGCCTACGCTTACGCTAAAGTCAACAGAGCTATTCGTATAAGTGGACGCAAGTTTTAACTTAATAGACTGTACGCTTGATTTGTCGTTTGTTGATTGGCCGTGTAGCGCCGTTAAGAAAGCAGTTAAATCAGCTTGACTACTCAATGAAATCGCAGAGACATCTAAATTCGTTAATAAAACACCATCTGTTGCTAAACGATGAGCAAAGTAATATTCCCATGACGCTGCACTGTTTTTAATTACAGAGTCCAAACTTGTAACATGTGCTTTTGCATAGGTTGGAGCGTTGGTTAAGCTGAATGTTATCGCAGATTGATTCGGGCTATTTAGGGCACCTGTGGCATCAACAACTAATGACGCAAGATTTGTAAAGCCAGTAAAATTAGTTGAAACTGTAAAGTTAGCTTCGCGTTCGCCAGGGGCTATCTTTAAGTTGATGTTTTTAATCTTTAGTTTGCTTTCAGCACTTAGCCCTGCCAATGCTGAGTTTAGAGCAGTTAGCTGAGTATCAACATCAATGTTTACAGCAGAAGCAGTTAAATCTAATGTATAGTTAGTTCCACTAATATTAGATAATAGATGTTCAAGATATCCTTTCCAAGACGATGCAGTGGTGCGATTAACTGCAGATGCGTCTGTAACACGTTGTTCAACTTGAAGGCTAACAGTTGCAGATGGCAATCCAGTTACAGTGACTTGTGCACCAGAATTCTTGACACCAGTAACATCCACAATAATAGATTTTGCTGCAGACAGAGTTGCTGTTGTAAATGCAGGTGCCGAAGAGTAATTATTTGCAGCAACTAGTTTTAGATGCATAGTTTCAATGACGTTAGCGCTTGAGAAAGTATTCAATGTTGTCATTAATGCTGTCCATTCGGCAGCAGATAAATCGATCCAAGACAAATCTAAACTTGTAGCGCCTTGTCCCTTGTCATTCAGTGAACCAAAACGATAATTTAGATAGTTTGTCCACGATGCCGTGGTTGTTTTAGAGACTTGGTCTAGGCTAACATAGGTCTTTGTTTTTGACGTCCATTCTGAAGAAACGGTTACTGTGGCTGCGCTACCTGTAGATTGATCAATAATAATTTTCAGACTGTTGTGGGTGAAATCAGTTGGTACAATGGCGCTTAAATCAATTGCCCCAGTAGTAGCAGCATCGATACGAATAATAATTTTTTGTATCAACTGTTTACCACTCTGAGATAATTCATTTAATGCAGCGATGAATGCAGTTGCTTGTGCTTGACTTTCGATAGCTTGTCCAGATAAATCAAATACACTTGGAGAGTTAATTCCACCTTGATCCACAGGAGCAATAATATATTTAAAGAAATGCGACCAGTCTGCTTTTTCTAATTTGCTTTTCACAGTTGGCCACATGTTATTACTCAGACCGTTGCCCAGAGAATAATCGCTGTCAAGAGTTACTGTTGGCACTTTATCTAAATTGTTGAAAGTAATTCCCGTTATAGTATCCACTAAATTAATATGTAATGCGGATGCCGGATTAGTTGGAAATGAAACCTGTTTGATAGATCCAGCAGCCAAAAGAGCATTCAATCCATTTAACACGGCTAAATCTGTAACGCTAGATAAATCTAAGTGTTCAATTCCTCCACCATTAGTTAATGTAGCTGTTGCGGGTAAACTTAACTGAGAAACCTTACTACTACCCAAGCTGAGCGTGGTCAATGATGTAAGAGCCGCTAGATTTAATTCCAATGCAGACGATGCAGATGAATTGCTTAATTTTAATACTGTTGCTGATGTTGGCAAATCTGTAATTTGACGCAAGCGTGTTAATCCAGAAAAATCAAAATTATTTACAACTGCAGCCGCGCCAACGTTAATACCTTTTACAGCATCTGATAAAACTAACCCACGCACACCTGCTGGCAATTGAAAGCGTCCAGTACCCGTTACGCCGGAAAAATTGAGAATAGTTTTGTCATAGGATGCATCCAATGTTTTTGCACCTGAATAGGCGCCTGAGATATAAACAGTGACTTCGCCATTGTCTACACCGCTTAAAATATCTGCCGCAGCTTCTACATCAAAGGCTGACGGTAGATATAGTTTGTTTAGATTGCTATTGTTTCCATCAACATCAAGAGGCGCACTGAATGATGTAGCGCCCGTTACAGTGCGCAAATCAATGGTGCCAACATTTTGTAAATGTGTTGTTGTTAATGCACCGCTTGCAGCACCTGATACAATGATTGATTTGCTAGAGCTTGCAGAAATCAAGTTTTTTGTAGCGGAAGCTGCTAACAAGCTGGGGTTTAATTTTAAAGTGTTGACTGAGTTTGCAGTAAATGAACCAGCAATCGTTAAATTTTTCCCGTTAATATTTAAACCATTTAAGTCAAGGGTTGCTGCAGAAAATTTACTATCAAATTCTAAATCTGCGCTTAGTGTTCCTTTTCGTACAACAAGAGTGCTAGAATAAAATTCTTCTAAGCTTGACGGTAAATCCGAAGAAGCTAGTGTTGTTGGTTGATATGCGCCTGTTGCGCTGATGATATCTAAACGTTTTAGGGCAGAAAAGCTACTTAAGCTAGTTATGCTAAGTTTTGCCATCACTGCCGCTAGCACAGAACTGCCTATTTTCATCGACACGATTGACGTGATTGGAACAGGTCCATCAAAAATATCTTTAATACGGGATGCAGTTGCGTCTGTGGTTCCTAAGTCTAACTTAGAAAAATCCAATTCAGTTTTTCCAGCAAAGCTGGCAAGGTGTGATTCTTTAGCGGTCGGCGCAACTGTGGTTGCGGTAGATGACATTGTCGTAACGACTGTTTGATCAGGAGCAGTAGACGTAAATTCTACTTTATTTATGCTAGCGGCATTTGTTGTGACAGTTGTTTCGCCGGTTACCTTCAAAGATCCGATGTTGTCTCCTGCTGCCGTTATTAATGTTGTTAGATTTGGCATACCTGATACAGCTACGTCTTGTCCGGCAACTGAATACGCACTAATATTTAAAGATGAGGCGTTGGTTCCTATTACAGCCACTGGAAGGCCAACAAAGGGGACTTTATCAGTCGGGTTAGCAACAGAGGGGACAAGAGTGACTGATGTTTTAACATCATTAGGGATTACTCCGTCAGTATCGATCGCCTCAATTGTATCTGGCACTGTGATAGCTGTTGTTGCAACGTTTCGTTCGATTTTGGCAACGGCAGAACCCGTTTTTAATTCAGTCACAGGAACTGCTTTTGTATCTAAAATAATCTTACCAGACTGGCTTAAAAGAGATTCCAAGTTTAGAGTGAAATCAGAATCGCTGGAAGGCGCAACGCCTGCTCCAATAATTGTTAATCGGCTGTAAGTGTCGTTCTGAGGGGTATTAAAATTTACTGGGAGTGTTAACTTCAAATTAGAGGCAAACCATGGCCAAATGATGTTTCGTACATTTTGAAACTTGCTTAAATCGATTGACACCAATTTAAGGCTGTTAACAATTTCAGGGGTCAAGTTACTAAAATCAAGCGTTGTAACATCGGAGCTTTCTAATTGGTTACTAGGGCTAAGAGTAGAAAGTTGTGCCTCTGTAAGTACTAGAGTACTTGCTTCTGCTTGATGTTGAACGGTGATTGCAGTTAATGAAGTCGCGGCTAAAATAGAACTATTTAAACGTTTTTTCATGGAAATACCTTTCTGATATAACACTCTTTTTTTTATAAATCTTTCTATGATTAGCGTAAAAACATTACCAAAAGGTTGATATTGGAAATAAAAATGTATTCTTGTTGGGGGAGTGGATTAGTATGAGAATTGTATGATTACGAAGATGTATTTAGTCAGAGAATAGACGTTATTTTTTAGGCGTGCGCTGTATTAACACTATGCAAGATATATCGGTTACGCGGTTTATGGATGGAGAACGAGCAGGGGTGTTATTGGTGGTGCCGAAGAATTCTGTAAAGATAACTTGAATAGTAATGCCATTATGTGTTTGTGTTGTTAATTTGGGATTAAGTTGAAGCGTATCTTTTGAACCAGCTGCTAATTTCTGAATAAGGTCTGGCAGGTAGGCTTTATAGATAGGCGAGTTAAATCCTTGTTGAGTGATTTCAAACGAAGATGTAGTTGGAATATAGCGTAGGGTGAATGATCCAATACCCTTTATCTCGAATGACTGTGATAACGTTCCATAGAGTGAAAGTTTCACATTCGGAATCATATACGAATATCCGTTAATCGGCAGACTATTGGGAGACATTTTATAGTGAATAGGATAACCGGTTCTTTTCTGTGCGCGCTCTGAATATTCAATATAGGGTACACCAAGCTCAAGGCTTACCGTGTGTGGAGTTAGTTTTTCAGAGGATAGCGAAGCGTTCGGATTAAGATATAAGCTGCGCACATCTTCAAGACGATTGCGACTGTTTAGGTAATCCAAAATCGAGCTGACAATAATCTGGTGTTGTTTTGTAGCTTGGGAACTTTCTGCAGAGCGAACTTTGGATAGTGTAGCTGTAAGCTTATGTAGTTGATGATTAATCGGAAGTTCTTGAATGTTCCAAGGGCCGATACTGCTTATTAAAAACAAGCTGCTGAATATTCCAATGATCCATAAAGCTGGATTCACACTTCGGATGAGTATTACGAGAGTGCTGGCAACAAACCAGAGCCATAATAACGCAATAAAATAGCGAGATTCTGTAAGACCAAATACGGATATTCGTGCCCAAAGTCCCCAAGCCATTAACAGCAATGGCAAAATCATAAACCACCCAATATACCGATGAAACAAACGAATAAGTGAGTGTTCATTTTTCCAGCGCTGTATCAAAATATAGGTAGTCAACATAATGGTTGCAAAGCCTGCAACAAGGTAGGCAACTTTCCCGCGGGGCAATTCTTGAGTGATTATAATTTTCAGACTGTAAGCATGTAAAATGATTCCATAAATTAATAATAAGGGAATCAATATATATAACAACAGCTTTAAAAGAACCGATCCTGCAGACGTATAAGTATTATCCCCAAATTGGGCTGGGATACCGGATAGCGCCAGAACGGGCAAAATAAGCACGAAAATAACTGTGCAGGTATCATGATATAGATCTGAATAGATATTGAATCCAAAAAGATAGTCTAATGCAAACAAAACTAGAGTTATTCCGACCAATAAAATAAGGCTAGCTATGCTTGCATAGATGCTGTGTTTAAGGACATCAAAATGAAAACTCCATAACTCATCTGCGTCCGAAGACCGTCCTATGAAAGGAGCTATAAATATCAAAGAGATAAAGCTTAAAGATAATATACCCATCAACCACAGTGAGTTGGGATAAAGGTAAAAATAATAGGCAAGCCCTATAAGCACTGGGGTGCTGAATGCGTAATAAGACCATTTAGGTAAGGTTAACCCCTCGGTGAATAGCTTGCTGACCACAAACCAAGATGCTCCACACAGCAGTATGCCAAAGTACGGGACGTCAGTTAGAAAAGCAGGGCGAAATATTAAGCAATAAGTCAAGCACGCGCAGCAAGCTACGGCTAAGTTAAACCGTAAAGTTGCTTGTAGGAATGAAGTCTTAAAGAATGATAATATTTGCATGGGTGCTCTCTATACAATAGAAAGCTTAACAAAAGATTGCATAAATAAGAAGCAGAATATTTGAATTGTGCAAGTTCATGCCAGCGTGACGCTGGACTCGTTAGGTTAGATTGAGTGTGGTTTGAGATATGGCAACGTGCCGGCAGCATGATGCTGCACTCTATAAGTTAGATCCGATGTGGTTGGACACTGATTTCAAATAACGAAAACTGTAAGTGAGATATGTAATAAAATACGATGTGAGGGGATGAGGGGAAATCTGAACCTACCTTCGGCGCAGGAGGGGTAAGGGTGAAAAATGATTTTGAGATGTTTTTGAGGAGTGAGTGGTTTTGTTCCTTGTTGTTGTTTGAAAGTGCTGTGTGTTTGCGAAGCTTTCAGGGTTAAGTTCATTGTTTAAGTGTTTAATTATTTAGTTTGTTTTTTAAACCGAGAGAATCCCCAGTAACCCGCACGTGCAAAAAGAACCCCATTTCTTACACGAATGGGGAAAGGCGGACTTTAGTATATATAATACAAAGTCGTGTTTTACGAGCCCGTCGGCTCTAGGGGTTGTTTACAGGGCTGTGACTACTGATCGGGTAGTTGAGCACCTGTACTGGGGATTCGATTCGGCGTTTCGTCTTTGAGTGGTTCAACCAAAGCTTCGTCATGGATCTGGTTAGAGATCATTTGGCTGAAATACTTTTTGGACGTAGAACGAAAAAAAGCTACCCACCAAATAGTGGATAGCCTTTTCGCAATTCTAGCTATTAGTATACACAGTGAATTTGAGAAGTCAATATGTTTTTGAAAGATAATGGTGTTTTTTGTAATCCGTGTCCGTGCGAATCCGATCTAACCTAGTGGGTGCAGCGTCACGCTGGTTTGTCAATCTTTTGTTAACATTTGTGGAGTATAGTAAGTTTAGAGCGCTCATACATTATTATTTTTTGCCAACCGTTTCGAGAAGAAAAGACGGATTGCTTCGTCTATTTAGTCTCGATTTAGGGAGTGGGTTTTGTCCCCCCACCCGAAGGTCACTGAGGGTGACTAGGGCGGGGGGTGGTAAAAAAATCGTGTTAACCGAATCTTAACCTTTATTAATTCGCAACGTGACGTTGCATCCAATAGGTTAGATCCGATGTGTTTGGACACATGTTCTAGTAAGCAGCCTGTCAGCAGTTTAAAATATCAATGTTTTGAAACAAACAAACTTAACGGATCCAGCGTCACGCTGGTGCAACGGCACGTTGCCGGCTCAAGGGCGCTTCACGCGCCAGAGCGGCGGTTGCCGCTATCAAATCGCGTTGCGATTTGCTTGAGCCGCATAGAGGCAGAGGGTGGCATACATGAGAGGGTTGATACAGCTGACGGATGTGTTGGGCGAGATTCGAGAGGCATACTGTGTTAGTTCCTTATAATCCGTGTCTGTGCGAATCGGATCTAACTTATGGGTGCAGCATCATGCTGCCAACGTGCCGTTGGATCCTATAGGTGGTATCGGATGTGTGCTGACACGAATTGTAATTTTTTCCAACCATATTTATAGTTAAACTCACATAAAACAATTACGCGGCGCCCTTTGCTCCAGACTTTCTTCTCATAGATGCAACGTCACGTTGCCAGGAGCAAACCTGCGCCGAACATAGTGTGGGAAAATCGTATGGATCCAGCGTGGCGCCAGGGATGATCCCTGGACTCAATGGGTAATACGGTTTGTGAAAATTGAGATCTCCAAGGCATTGGGTTGTTTAGTGTAATCCGTGTTTGTGCACATCGGATCTAACCTATGGGTGCAGCCTCAGGCTGCCAGGGATCAGCACTGGCGGGGCCTTATTCTTCGTTTACTGATTTGAATTCAGAGGATTCAAAATCATAATCTTCTTTTGCTTGTTGAAATATCATTTCTAAATTATCTTGCAAATGATCTTCATATATTTCTCCTGTGGATATTCGCATCACATATAAATAGTATCCCAACTCTTGTCCTGCATCTTCTACAAGTAATCTGATATCTTGGGCTTTATAGTCCCCTTTATGGTTAAAACCTTCGCCTTCCAGGCGAAAAAGACTTCAGTCCTTGGTAAAGGAAAAGAGGCGAGGTATTGAAAAAAAGGAGTAAATATGATACCCTAGCTTAGTCTTCAAGCGCTAGCGCTTGAGAAACGCGACGGGTATCATATGACAGATTATAGCAAAACCAGCCACACCGTATTTTACCATAGATATCACTTAGTATGGATCACCAAGTATCGTAAACGAGTTCTAAGTGGTGAATTAAGATTACGAGTGCGTGAGGTGATCGCACAGGTTGCTGATGAACTGGGTGTTAAGGTTTGCAATGGCGTGTTGTCAGCAGATCATGTGCATATTTTTGTAGAAATACCTCCCCACGTATCGGTCAGTGAATTTGTAAAAATAGCAAAGGGACGATCGTCAAGAAAGATTCAGCAGGAGTTTCCTAATATCAAGAAAGAATATTGGGGAAGACACTTCTGGGGGCGAGGGTTCTTTAGTTCAACGAGCGGCAATGTTACTGATGACATCATTAATGCCTACATCAACAATCATACGGACTCTTTCCAGTCAAATAACCTTTCTAATATCTCTTTAGAGTAGTCAGAGACTTCCAGTCTGTAATTACAACCTACCAGCTTCAGCTGGTAGTGGTTGAGTTTCGGCGGTTAATATATAATCTGACATGTGTTTCCTTTCAATAGATGAGATTTTTAAAAAGTTAGTATCTTGTTATTAACTAAGCGACAATAATTCTAACGTATCATAACAGCATGATATATAAAAACGATCATCAGTTGTTATTACATGATTTAGTTCAAAAGGGTATTTTATCCTCTGATCAAGCTGTCGTATTGCAATCTGAAATCCAGCGGGGCGTGGACCTGAGCTCTCATCTTCAAAAAGTATATGGGATTAATGCGTGGGAAATTTCTGAGTGTATTGCAGATCGCCATCATTACTTATTTCAAAGGTGGGCGTTAAAGGACATTGATGTTTCTGTAGCGAGCGTTGTTCCCATAGAACGCTTAAGATACTTTCTGTGTTTGCCAATTCATAAAACAGAATCTGCATTAACCGTTGTTTTTGCAGGGAGTGATTCTTTAGAGTTGCGCAATTTGTTGCGAGAGTATTTTCCCGAATGCAGTCAACAGAATGTGTATTGTGTTCCGCAATCATTTTTAGATCAAGGGGTTGGATTGATCCCTAAAGATCCGGAAGCTATTTTTAAGCACCTGGATGCCATGGATAATTGGACGCATGGAAAAAGTGCTGTTGATGAGATTTCAACTGATGCAGTGTTACACATTATTTTAAACGATGCGTACAGCAAGCGAGCATCCGACATTCATTTTGAACCTGGGGTTGATACTTTACGAGTGCGGTTTCGAATTGATGGGGTCTTAAAAACATATCGTCAATTTTCTGATCGACATTGGGGATATTTAGCATCTCGAATCAAAGTATTGGGCGAGATGAATACCGCTGAAAGTAGACGACCTCAAAGTGGCAGGTTCAGTCAAATCTTGAATGGTCATGAGGTTGATATTCGCGCGGCGTCTCATCCAACAACCCAAGGTGAATCGATGGTGTTACGATTGCTGGACAAACACAAAATGGTTGTGCCGTTGGAATCATTGGGGTTTTGCGAACGTTCAGCACATCTGTTGCAGAAAATGTATTCAATGCCCCATGGATTGGTGCTGTTCACGGGACCTACGGGTTCAGGTAAAACAACGACGTTGTACAGTATTTTGAACCAGATCAATCGAGGGGATACAAATATTATGACCCTGGAAGATCCCGTAGAATATGAACTTCAGGGGATTCGTCAGACATCGGTTCAAAAAGATGTTTTAAGTTTTCAAGATGGAATTCGTGCAATTTTACGTCAAGATCCTGACGTTATTTTAATTGGAGAAATTCGCGATGAAGATACGGCCAAAATGGCATTTCGTGCCAGTCAAACAGGACATTTAGTATTTAGTACGCTCCATACAAATGATGTGTGGGGAGTATTTCCTAGGTTAATGGATTTGGGTGTTTCGTTTGAAAGTATTAAACACACGGTGGTAGGGATTGTATCTCAACGATTAGTTCGCAAACGATGTGAGTGTTTTCCAACAGGCTGTGACCATTGCGATTCGACAGGGTTATATGGTCGAGCTGCTATAGGTGAAATGTTGCTTGTGACACCAGCGCTACGAAGCTATATGCAGGCATCTCATACCATTGAAATTCCATCGGACATTTTGATGTCTCATTACATATCTTTAAAAGAATCGGGAGATGCAGCGATTGGCAATGCCATCACTACAGCGGTCGAAGTTAGTAAGTATTGCGGGGATGTAAAGTGACCATTATAGAATATAAAGCCATCAATGCCTCTAATAAAATCATGACAGGTTCCGTGCCTGAAGATCATTTTAATCAGTTGGAATCTAAGCTTTTAGATCAAGGATTACGATTGATTAGTTACCGCTATATTCAGCGTAAGAAATATAAAACCCTGTCATATACCCATCAACAGGCATTATGGATGTCGTTGCGGTATTATATGATGTCAGGATTTACATTGGTTGATGCAATAAAACATATGGTGCAAAGCAGTGTGGATGAAAAGTTGCAAGGTGTTCTGCATGCTGTTTATCAATGCTTACAACAAGGTCAACAGTTTAGCTTAATTATGAAATCTTATATCGACAAGACGGATGTGTTGACGATTAGTTTGTTGGAATCAGCGGAGCAAACAGGAGATTATTTAGAAGTGTTATCTGATTTGGAAGAATATGCAGCATGGCAAGTGGACTTTAAGGGGAATGTCCAACAATCATTGCGTTATCCCAGTATTGTGTTTGGTGCCATCTGGATTTCGATTTTTTGTATCTTGTATTTTTTTGCACCCCAATTAAGTTCGTATCTGCAAAATACAAACTATACGATTCCGACAATCACGTCTGTATTAATTGGATTGAGTCAGTTTGTTGTACACTGGCCTGTGATATGGATCAGTTTACCCTTTGTTGTTGGCATAGGATTCAAAACAGTATATCGACGGTTTCCAAATTTACGATCTGTAGGTGTGTACATACCCGGAATTCGATCGCTGATTTTTGGATACTATTATGCATCTATTTCCAAAGTTTTGTATTTGCAATTAAAGCATGGACATTCATTAGTGAATAGTTTGAAAAATATCCAAGAAGCTTATGCAACAGATTGGATAGCCCCTGTATTAAAAAAAATAGTTAGTAAGGTTGAACAAGGAGTTTCATTGACCACCATGTTAAAACACTATGGCTGGTTGTTTTCAAAGTTTTTTATCCAATTGGTTGAAGTCGGAGAGCAAACCAATATGTTGGGGGATAACTTAAAAGTAATTTCTGCATATTATGAACGAGATACAAAGCAGAAAATAGCTGGGTATATCAAATTGATTGAACCCTTGATGCTGGTATTCATGGGGTTAATATTAATCGTTGTCGTGGGTGGTTTGTTTTATCCCATGTATGAACAAATCGGGATGGCTAATCACGGATAATAAAGTAAATCGAGATGGATTGAGTTTGAAATCTTAATTTATTTAATAGTCGTAAAAACTTAGTTTTTTGGATTACCTTGGTTATTATGTTTAGGTGGGCCCCACTGTTAAGTGGGGCAGCAACTACGCCCAAAGTTCAAAGATCAACATCAAATCATAATGCGTTTCACATCTATAGCAAAACACCTTTAATTCTGACACAGCGCGGAGAGAGTATTTTTATACTTTACGGAAAATGTTCTTAAAGATAAAAAATATCCACCTCGTCAATCTTTTGTTAACCTTTGCGAGGTATAGTAAGTTTAGAGCGCTCATACATTGTTATTTTATCCCACCGTTTCGTGAAGAAAAGACGGATTGCTTCGTCTGTTTAGTCTCGATTTAGGGAGTGGGTTTTGTCCCCCCACCCGAAGGTCACTGAGGGTGACTGGGGCGGGGGGTGGTAAAAAAATCGCGTTAATCGAATCTTAACCTTTGTTAATTCGCAACGTGACGTTGCATCCATTAGGCTAGATTTGGAGCTTTATAATCCGTGTCAGAACGAATCGGATCTAATCTAATGAGTCCAGTGTCACGCTGTTTGGATTTAACCTAATGGGTGTAGCCTCAGGCTGGCAACGTGCCGTTGCATCTAATAAGTTAGATCCCATTCGAACAGACATGGATTTTATGCAGCAATCGCAGGGATGATCCCAACGTTCGCAGTTTCATTTTATCCGTGATTGGCTATATAGCATGATTCACATAAAGTGGTTATGTGTGCCTTAAGTAGGTAGCCTTGAAATCATAGGATTAATTAATGATCCGATTTGCTAAAATATATCCATTTTATAGTCCCCTTTATGGTTAAAACCTTCGCCTTCCAGGCGAAAAAGACTTCAGTCCTTGGTAAAGGAAAAGAGGCGAGGTATTGAAAAAAAGGAGTAAATATGATACCCTAGCTTAGTCTTCAAGCGCTAGCGCTTGAGAAACGCGACGGGTATCATATGACAGATTATAGCAAAACCAGCCACACCGTATTTTACCATAGATATCACTTAGTATGGATCACCAAGTATCGTAAACGAGTTCTAAGTGGTGAATTAAGATTACGAGTGCGTGAGGTGATCGCACAGGTTGCTGATGAACTGGGTGTTAAGGTTTGCAATGGCGTGTTGTCAGCAGATCATGTGCATATTTTTGTAGAAATATCTCCCCACGTATCGGTCAGTGAATTTGTAAAAATAGCAAAGGGACGATTGTCAAGAAAGATTCAGCAGGAGTTTCCTAATATCAAGAAAGAATATTGGGGAAGACACTTCTGGGGGCGAGGGTTCTTTAGTTCAACGAGCGGCAATGTTACTGATGACATCATTAATGCCTACATCAACAATCATACGGACTCTTTCCAGTCAAATAACCTTTCTAATATCTCTTTAGAGTAGTCAGAGACTTCCAGTCTGTAATTACAACCTACCAGCTTCAGCTGGTAGTGGTTGAGTCGTGTTTTGCTATATGTGGTGTTCGATCGCGATCTGTAAAGGGGGACTATAAGCCGGATTCTGTCGTGGAAGGCCATTCATCTGCGCCAACAGTTGCCTGTTGGCTGAAGCAGCTTACCCGAACACGGTGCGGAAATTCACCTGTCAATGACGCGTGTTCCTATTTAGCTTTGCTCCAGGTGGGGTTTGCACTGCCTTTTTCATTGCTGAAAAAGCGGTGAGCTTTTACCTCGCCATTTCACCCTTACCACATAGTGGCGGTATATTTTCTGTTGCACTTTCCCTAAAACAGCCGAAGCTGTCCCGCCGGACGTTATCCGGCACCTTATTTCCGTGGAGTCCGGACTTTCCTCTATTGACGTTAATCAACAGCGACCTTCTATCCCCCTGCGCTATGAATACTTAGTTTTAATGTAAAATGCAATCATTAGTTTGATTGTTTGTTGGTTGGCTTAGGTAATCAACGATTAAACTTTCCATTTCTTTTAATAAATCCATTACACAGTCTTCGTCCTGTGAAGAGGGGGTATCTTGAAGACAAATGTCTTTGATTTCCCTTGTTAGTTCATACATCTTGTTCTTAAATGTATTTGGATACTGATTATCGGTATCGTTTAACCCCGTAATAATCTTTTGAACCAATGTATTAAGATCATTTTTGTTGAGTTTGTATTCAACAATTGCAGCTAAAATTTTTTTCATGCGTAGTCCTCCTTGTACGTAAAATACGTATGAGGCGCTTTTTATACAACCCACAAAAAAAGGAGATGGTTTTGCGTTTTATGCAAAGCAGTAGTGAGGTTATAGAGGGGGGATTCCTTTTGTGGTTGAATATTCAAAATGAAAAACAGTTTCTGGAAATAGTCTGGAACGTAACGTGTGTGCAGCCATAGCAACTTCTGAAAATCCACACAAAATAAGCTTTAATTTTCCAGGATAGGTGGAGATATCACCCACCGCAAAAATACCGGATAAGTTAGTTTCCATCGTATGTGGTGCAACTGTGATATGTTTATTATCAATGTTTAATCCCCAATCAGCTAAAGGACCTAAATCCATTTGCAAGCCAAAGAAGGGCAGAAGTACATCAGCCGTTAATGTTTTTAATTGACCGTCCAAAGTTTCCACAATGACGTCTGTTAGTTGACCATTGTCACCTTTTAATCCTGAAAGTTGATAAGGAGTTACTAATGTAATTTTGCCCTCATCAACCAATGCATTCATTCGAGAGACGCTTTCAGGCGCTGCACGAAAGTTGGCACGACGATGCACCATTGAAATAGAGGCTGCAATTTCAGACAATGAAATCGCCCAGTCCACGGCAGAATCACCCCCGCCAGCAATTACAATGTGTTTGCCCGCAAAGCGTTGACGTTGATGCACCGCATAAAAAACAGAGGTTCCTTCAAAGGATTGTATGTCGTCTAATGGCGGACGATTGGGGCCAAAAGCTCCCGCGCCCGCTGCGATAATAATTCCCTTAGCTTGAATCACGGTTCCTTTGTTAGTCGTGACCTGCCATTGGGTGTCAATCGGTTCGATGGATACGACGCTTTGGCTCAGGTGATATACTGGGTTAAAGGGTTCAGCTTGTAACCTAAGTTGTTCAATTAAACCTTCCGCAGAAACAGCCGGGTAAGCAGGGATATCATAAATAGGTTTTTCAGGATACAGTGCCGTGCATTGTCCGCCAATAAAATCTAAAGCGTCAACTACGTGGGTTTTTAATCCCATCATTCCACATTGGAAAATACTAAATAAACCTGCGGGACCCGCCCCAATAATTACGACATCTGTATGAATCATCATGTATCCTTTTCTGCGGGGATATTAACAAATGTATGCGATATCTGCAATAGGGCAGCATGCTGCTGCACCCGATAGGATAGATCCGATGTGATCTGACACGGATTGTATAAATAACATTATGATAGTTCAGAAATTTATTCGAGTACCCCCATTGAATCCAGCGTCACGCTGCCAACGTGCCGTTGGATCCATTAGGTAATACAGTTTGTAAAAATTGAAATCCGTGTCTGTGCGAATCTGATCTGATTATAGGGTGCAGCGTCACGTTGCTAAAAAAGTTTGTTTTGTCAATTCTTTGTTAACGTTTGTACGATAGTATATCTTTAGTGCACTTACATAGTTTATTTCAGCCCACCGTTTCGTGAAGAAAAGACGGATTGCTTCGTCTATTTTTTTGCGATTTAGGGAGTGGGTTTTGTCCCCCCACCCGAAGGTCACTGAGGGTGACTAGGGCGGGGGGTGGTAAAAAAATCGTGTTAACTGAATTTTAACCTTTATTAATTTCAGATTAACGGTGGTGCTTTTTCTAATAATTCGCCTCAGAGCGAATCTGATCTAACTATAGAGTGCAGCGTCACGCTGCTCGGATCTAACTTAACGGATGCAACGGCACGTTGCCAGGCTGCCAAGGGCATATTTTTTGATGTGGTTTGGTTACCATTTGTTAATACTTTGTCCTGTAAGCTTAAACATATGTATAATGAATGTATAATGAATTTAGAAGAATATTTACCAATTTTGGTGTTTGTTGGTGCAGGATTGTTTATTGCAACGGTGTTTGTTGCATTAGCCTTTATTCGAGGCAATCGAACTGTTTACGACGATAAAATTGCTCCTTATGAATGTGGGTTTGATGCGTTTAATACGGGACGCATTCGCTTTGACATTCGCTATTACTTAGTTGCCATTTTATTTGTGCTGTTTGATTTAGAAATCGCACTTTTATTTCCATGGGCTGTCACCTTTTTAGAGCTGGGATGGTCAGCGTTTGCTGGCGTCTTTAGTTTCTTATTTATTCTGTTAATTGGATTTATTTATGAGTGGAAAAAGGGAGCCTTGGAATGGGATTAGAGTCTCCAAATCCGCAGGATAAATTTTTATTTGATTCCTATAAAGACATTGAAAATAAGGGATTTGTTTTATCCACGTTGGATGAGATTGCACGATGGGCTCAATCGGGATCCATGTGGCCCTTAACATTTGGGTTGGCGTGTTGCGGGGTTGAAATGATGCATACGGCTGCGGCTAGGTATGACCTTGAACGGTTTGGCATGTTTTTTAGACCAAGCCCCAGGCAGGCGGATGTATTGATTGTCGCGGGAACGCTCACCAACAAAATGGCACCTGCTTTGCGTCGTGTATATGACCAGATGCCAGATCCGAAATGGGTTATTTCAATGGGATCCTGTGCGAATGGGGGTGGGTATTATCATTATTCATATTCCGTTGTGCGTGGATGTGATCGCATTATTCCTGTTGATATTTATGTACCCGGGTGTCCGCCAACGGCTGAGGCATTGTTGTATGCATTGTTGCAATTGCAACGCAAAGTGCACATGGGTAAAAAACGAGTGATTAACCGTACTGCTAAACGTGTTCAAATTTAGGTGTTGATGTGCAGGATTTCTTAAACGATTTAAAAGATCATTTTGAAGACAAGCTGGATATTCGTGACATCCAATATATTAATGCATTGAGTGAATATACACTGATTGTTCCGTTAGAGCGCTTAATAGACGTGATGGGATCGTTAAAACACTCTGTAAAATTTTTGCAGTTAACAGATATTACGGCTGTGGATTATCCCCAAAAACCCAAACGGTTTGAGGTTGTGTATCATGTGTTAAACATGCATCGTAACGTTCGAGTGCGAGTAAAAGTATCAGTGGTTGACATGGGTGCTGTGCCGTCATTGTGTCGCATATACAAAGCTGCCAATTGGTATGAACGTGAAGTGTTTGATATGTTTGGCATTGTGTTTGATCAACATCCTCAGCTAGAGCGTATTTTAACGGATTATACGTTTGAGGCGTATCCGATGCGTAAGGATTTTCCAACAGAGGGTCGATTTGAGGTGCATTATGATGAAGACAAACGATGCGTTGTCTATGATCCAGTAAACTTACCGCAAGCGCGTCGGCATTTTGATTTTATGCAAAACAAATGGTACGACCCAACCTATGAATCTTCAGAAGATGGAGATCACCATGCATAAGGAAACTTTTCAATTAAACTTTGGTCCTCAACATCCTGCAGCACATGGCGTGTTGCGATTAATTTTGGAAATGAATGGTGAGGTGGTTGAACGTGTGGATCCCCATATTGGGTTGTTGCACCGCGGGACAGAAAAGTTGATTGAAGATAAAACATACTTGCAGGCGTTGCCGTATTTTGATCGATTAGATTATGTGTCGCCCATGTGTCAGGAACATGCCTTTGCATTGGCGGTTGAAAAATTATTGGGTATTGAAGTGCCGATTCGGGCTCAATTTATTCGTGTGTTATTTGCAGAATTAACCCGCATTATGAATCACATGTTGAATGTGACGACGTTTGCGATGGATGTGGGTGCGTTGACGCCGTTTTTATGGGGTTTTGAATATCGAGAAGTCGTTTTAGGGTTTTGTGAACGCGTGAGTGGAGCCCGGCTGCATTCCGCCTATTTTCGACCGGGCGGAGTTCATCAAGATATGCCTGACGGATTGTTGGATGATATTTTAGAGTTTATAAAAGAGCTTACGTCTAAGATTGATGAAATGGACGGATTGGTTCGAGAGAATCGTATTTTCAAACAACGTACGGTTGATATTGGAATTGTATCGTCTGAAGAAGCCATTGAGTGGGGCTTTACGGGTCCCATGCTGCGTGCAAGTGGGGTTGCGTGGGATTTGCGAAAATCTCAGCCCTATGATGCCTATGATAAAGTTGAGTTTGATATTCCAGTGGCAAACACGGGGGATTGTTATGCACGGTATTTAGTGCGGGTTGCTGAAATGTACGAAAGTATTAAGATCATCAAACAGTGTATAAGCTTAATGCCGAAAGGTCCAGTGATGGTTGATAATCATAAGATTGCGCCGCCTAAACGCCAAGATGTGAAAACAAGTATGGAAGCAATGATCCATCATTTTAAATTGTATACAGAAGGGTATCGGGTTCCGGCGGGTGAAACGTATACCGCGGTGGAGGCACCGAAAGGAGAGTTCGGTGTGTATTTAGTTTCTGATGGAACGAATAAACCGTATCGATGTAAAATTCGGTCGACGGGGTTTGCATTTTTGCAGGCTATGGATATGTGCAGTAAAGGACACATGTTATCGGATATTTCTGCCATTCTTGGATCCATGGATATTGTATTGGGAGAGGTGGATCGATGAGCAGCTCATTTAAATTTTCAACTGAGAACCACAAAAAAATTAAGCAGATTTTAGAGACGTATCCAAAAGATCATCCGCAAAGTGCAGTGATGCCATTGTTGGATTTAGCACAAGCTCAAAATGGTGGATGGTTGTCTCGTGATGCCATCGAAACGATCGCAGAGTTGTTGCAAATGCCCGTCATTCGCGTGCAAGAAGTCGCAACGTTTTATACGATGTATCGATTACAGCCGGTGGGTAAAACGGTCATTCAAGTGTGCACCACAACGCCCTGTTGGTTGCGAGGCAGTGATGACGTTATGAACGTGTGTAAAACAAAATTAGGCATTCAGCCTGGTGAAACGAAAAACGACATCAGTTTGTTTGAGGTTCAATGCTTGGGTGCATGTGTGAACGCGCCGATCGTACAGATCAATGACGCATACATTGAAGATGTAAATCCTGAAGCGTTCAGCCTGATGTTGGATGATGTTATTGCGGGAAAGCCTGTAAAGACAGGATCTATGATTGGGCGTGTTAGTTCCGAACCCGTGAAAGGATTTGCATCATGACATTTTTAAGTGATCAGGATCGCATTTTCAAAAATTTATACGGATTCTTGGGGTGGAATTTGAGTGCGGCAGAACAGCGTGGGGATTGGGATAAAACGGCTGATTTGATCGCAAAGAGCTCTGACTGGATTGTCGCTGAAATTAAAGCCTCTGGCCTTCGTGGGCGTGGCGGCGCTGGCTTTTCAACGGGCATGAAATGGTCGTTTATTCCAAAAGATAATCAGCAACACTACCTTGTTGTGAATGCAGATGAGGGTGAACCTGGAACGTGCAAGGATCGTGATATTATTCGAAATGAACCGCACAAAATTATCGAAGGTGCCTTGCTAGCCGCATGCGCAATTGGTGCAAGTGTTGGGTACATTTACATTCGTGGGGAATTTAAACGAGAGTCTGATATTTTAGAAACAGCGATCAAAGAAGCCTATGACAAAAAACTGTTGGGCAAGAACGCCGTTGGAAGCGGGTTTGATTTTGATCTGTATGTGCATCGCGGAGCGGGTGCCTATATTTGCGGTGAAGAAACAGCACTGTTAGAAAGTCTTGAAGGAAAAAAAGGGCAACCCCGTCTAAAGCCGCCATTTCCAGCGGTTGTTGGATTATATGGAAAGCCCACAGTTATCAATAACATTGAAACCATTGCTGTTGTGCCCACAATTTTACGTAGAGGTGCGCAGTGGTTTGCAGGATTAGGTCCTGCAAAAAGTTGTGGTACCAAAGTATTTTGTATCTCTGGTCATGTAAACACACCGTGCAATGTTGAAGAGGCAATGGGAATTCCCTTAAAAGAGTTGATCGAAAAACATGCAGGTGGTGTGCGAGGTGGTTGGGATAATTTGCTGGCGGTCATACCGGGTGGGTCTTCCGTTCCCGTATTGCCTAAATCAATCTGTGATACGGTTGCAATGGATTTCGATAGCCTGTCTGCCGTGAAGTCTGGTTTGGGAACTGCGGCGGTGATCGTGATGGATCAATCGACAGATATTGTTGAAGCCATCGCACGGTTATCTAAATTTTACATGCATGAAAGTTGTGGTCAATGTTCACCGTGCCGTGAGGGTACCGGATGGTTATGGCGATTGCTGACCCGTATTCAACGGGGTGATGCAGATTTAAAAGACATCGACCTGTTAGAAGATATTACCCATCAAATTGAGGGGCATACCATTTGTGCGTTAGGTGATGCCGCTGCCTGGCCTGTGCAAGGATTGATTCGGCATTTTAAACACGAGCTGATTGCACGTATTGAGCATGGAGGGCGACGATGATGTCTGTGGGTAAAGACCTGGTAGCGGCACTATACGCTATCCAGGTCGGGTGGGTGGGCTATCAAACGTCACCCGAGCAATGCGAGGGTGTCCAATTACAGGTGTGTCATGATTAAAGTTACAATCGATCATCAACAACATGTGTTTCCAAAGGCGATCAGCATTATTGAAGCCTGTCAGCAAGTGGGTATTCAGATACCACACTTTTGCTATCATCCCAAATTAGATATTGCAGGAAATTGTCGTATGTGTTTGGTGGATGTTGAGGGATCTCGTAAGCCAATACCCAGCTGTGCAAATACAATTCAAGATGGCATGGTGATTCACACAACGACAGATCATGTGAAAAAAGATCGCGAAGGTGTGATGGAGTTTTTGTTGATTAACCATCCCTTAGATTGTCCTGTGTGCGATCAAGCGGGAGAATGTGATTTGCAAGATCAGACGCTGCATTACGGTCGTGATCGATCTAGGTACATGGAAGAAAAACGTATAGTCCCAAGTAAACATATGGGGCCTTTAATCAGCACGACAATGACCCGATGTATTCACTGTACGCGGTGTGTTCGTTTTGCAGAAGACATAGCGGGAGTCACTGACATTGGCGCTGTGGGTCGGGGTGAACATATGGAAATTACCACTTTAGAACAAGCAGTTAAGTCAGAAATTTCTGGTAATGTAATTGATTTATGTCCGGTTGGGGCTTTGAATTCTAAACCCTATCAATTCCAAGGGCGTCCTTGGGAGCTAACACATACGGATACCATTGATGTGATGGATGCGTTGGGATCGCATATTCGTGTGGATAGTCGTGGTGGACAAGTATTCCGAATTAAGCCACGGGAAATGGAAGACATTAATGAAATTTGGTTGTCGGATAAAAGTCGATTTGCTTACGATGGTCTGTTGTCGCAACGGTTAGATAAACCTTATGTTCGAGATAACAAAGGGACATTACAGCCTGCATCGTGGGATGATGCACTTGCAAACGTTGTACAACAACTAACGACAACACCTAGTCATAAGGTTGCAGCATTGGCAGGGGATTTGGTTGACTGTGAAAGTATGCTGCTAATGAAACGATTGATGCAACATATAGGGTCTCAACATTTAGATTGCCGTGTGGTTGGGGCGTATGCTGATGCTGAAAACCCAGCGTCATTTGTGTTTAACACCAGTTTAAATGATATTGATACTGCGGATGTGTGTGTATTGATTGGAACGAATCCGCGATGGGAAGCCCCTGTTCTAAATATTCGATTGCGCCGTGGAGTTGTGAACAACGGCATGCAGATGTTCCGAATTGGGTTTGAACATGATTTAACGTATCCCGTCGTTGATCTTGGAAATGACGTTGTGGTATTGACAGATCTTTTAGCGGGTAAAGGAAAAGCCGCAAAAGCGCTTAAAATGGCTAAACGTCCAGCAATAATTATTGGACAATCTGCTTTGCAATCGTCTCAAGGTTCCGTGATTTTAAACACGTGTGCCAAGATTGCTGAAAAATATAATTTAGTCCGTGATGATGGTTGGAATGGGTTTAACGTTTTGCACACGGCAGCCAATCGGGTGGGTGGTTTGGATCTTGGGTTTGTGCCAGGTGAAAATGGATTGAGTGCAACGGACATGATTCCTGCAACCCACGATGGTCGGATTAGTTTGATGTTTTTGCTGGGGGTTGATGATGTTGCACACAAAATAAGCAAAAATACATTCGTAGTTTATATCGGGCATCATGGTGATAAAGGTGCGTCTCGAGCTGATGTTGTTTTACCAGGATGTGCGTATACCGAAAAGTCGGCTATTTATGTGAATACAGAGGGGCGATCTCAATATGCTCATAAGGCGGTAAATCCACCCGGTGATGCGCGTACGGATTGGCAGATTTTTGCCGAATTATTAAATCGTATGGGGCATCAGAAGCAGTATGCGTCGATTCAAGATGTGCGAAAAGATCTGCAAAAAGAAAACAATGAGTTTTCAGAAAACAGAAGTTTTAGTAAACGCCATTGGGATTCAAATATGGGAGTAAAAGGAACTTTAGTTAGTGAAGAGCTTCAGCCTGCGATTGCGAATTTTTATATGACGAATGTGATCAGTAAGTATTCGAAAATAATGGCTCAGTGTACTAAAGAAATTTTTCAGGGAGACAAAAAATGACCTGGAACGATATCCTTGAATTAGGGATTCCTTTTATAAAATTGTGTGTGGGTGTGTTGGTATTCTTGGTGGGTACGATCGTGGCGATTGCGTACCTTACCCTGGCAGAACGAAAAGTATTGGCGGCGGCTCAAATGCGATGGGGCGCAAACGTCATTGGACCGTTTGGCTTATTTCAACCCTTTGCTGATGGTATTAAGTTGATTCACAAAGAAATCATTCTACCTAAAAATGCAGATGTTCCGGTATTCCTGCTGGCGCCCATCATTACGTTTGGGTTAAGTTTGGCCAGTTGGGCGGTGATTCCGTGGGGTGAGGCGCTTGTTTTTGCAAATATTAATCTGGGGTTGTTGTACCTGCTTGCTATCAGTTCGATGGGCGTGTTTGGGATCATCATGGCGGGGTGGTCCAGCAATTCAGTTTATGCCCTGTACGGAGGACTTCGTGCGGCAGCTCAGATGATTTCCTACGAGGTTTCCATGGGGATTATTCTGCTGTCTGTCGTAATGACCGTTCAGTCGTTTAACCTGTCCGATATTGTGCAGGGTCAAAAAGGGTTATGGTTTATTATCCCGCATTTTCCAATGTTCATACTGTTTTTTATTTCAGCGTTAGCAGAAACCAACCGCACGCCTTTTGACCTTGCTGAGGCAGAAGGTGAGCTGGCGGGGGGATTTAATGTAGAGTATTCTGCAACACCTTTTGGGGCTTTTTTTCTGGCGGAATATGGCAACATGATTGTGATGAGTGCGTTAATGTCCATCTTATTTCTGGGCGGATGGCTACCACCTTTTGATTGGGCGATCTTTGCATGGGTGCCTGGGTTTGTGTGGATGGGCATGAAAATAACATTTTGCTTGTTCTTATTTTTGTGGGTTCGAACAACATTGCCACGGTATCGATATGATCAATTGATGAACATTGGGTGGAAAGTATTTCTGCCTATTTCACTGGTTTGGTTTATGTTGACAGCGGTGGTGATGCTGTTGTTAAAGGGAGTCTGATCATGTGGAATGTAATTAAACGAGTGTTGTTACTCGATATTTTAAAAGGCATGGGCTTAACGTTTAAATACATGTTTTTTAAAGCCAAGGTTACAATCAATTATCCCTTTGAAAAAGGTCGAATCAGTGCGCGGTTTCGCGGTGAGCATGCGCTTCGCAGATACCCAAATGGTGAAGAGCGATGCATTGCGTGTAAGCTGTGTGAGGCTATTTGTCCTGCCCAAGCTATTACAATTGTATCGGCAGAACGCGATGATGGCACGCGCAGAACCGTACGATATGATATTGATATGACCAAATGTATTTACTGTGGTTTATGCCAAGAAGCCTGCCCGGTGGATGCTATTGTTCAAGGACCAAACTTTGAATTCAGTACGACAACGCGAGAAGAATTAATTTATACAAAAGAAAAATTATTAGAAAATGGCGATAAGTGGGAATCTGTGATTGCAGCAAACCTTGAAAAAGATGCGCCATACAGATAAGATGTAGTTATAGCCTATATAAAAAATAAGAATAATAAAGGTAACGTATACGGTGTTTCAACCTGTTCTAGCATATGGATTTTCAAGTCTAATCCTTTTAGGGGCTTTGGGAGTTGTTCTATTTCGAAAGCCTGTGTACAGCGTATTATCGTTGATTTTTGCATTCCTTAATGCTTCGGCTCTTTATATCTTATTGGGGGCTGAATTTGTTGCACTCAGTACTGTAATTATTTACGTTGGAGCCGTATCAGTATTGTTACTGTTCGTTGTGATGACATTAACGCAAACAGATGAGCGGTTTGTACTGTCCAAACTTAAGCCCTATAGATATTGGATTTTTGGAATGGGGGCGATTTTTGTTGCAGAGTTGATACTGCTGTTGCAGGTGCCTCAGTCATCACGAGTTTCTGATCATGACGTTTCAAACATTAAATCAATTGGCAGAGTGTTATACACACAGTATGGATTAATATTTCAGTGTTGTGCTGTCGTGTTATTGGTGGCAATGGTGTCAGCAGTGATCGTGACGTTTCAAAGTCGATCTGTAAAACACGTTAAACGACAAAATTCAACCGATCAGATTAATCGCAAACCCGAAGATGTGCTGCAGATGGTTAAAGTTAAACGGGGAGAGGGCATTTAAATGATTGATCCGTTTCACATTAATATCCTTAGTATCTTGGTTTTTGTGATTGCAGCCATGGGTATTTTGATTAGCATGAATAACTTGATCAAAGTCTTTTTATGCATCGAGCTTATGTTTCTGGCAGTCAGCATTAATTTCATTGCGTATGCCTATGCAGCACACAATATTGATGGGCATGTGTTCACCGTATTTTTGCTAACAGTTGCTGCGGCTGAATCTGCCGTTGGGCTGGGTATCTTAGTCTTTTATTTCCGCAAGCGTTCTGTCATCTCGGTTGCAGATGCAACTGTATTAAAGGGTTAAAACATGATCATGGCCGCTGCAGTATTATGGATTCCGTTGATCGGCAGTTGTGTTGCCGGACTGATTAGCTTTTTCAATCAACGTACTATGGATGATCTTGCAAAACTGGTCACGTGTATGTGTATGGGTGTTTCTGCGCTGATTGCTTTGGATTTAGTCTATGATGTTATTGTTGCAAAAAAAGTGGTGCATGGGGAAATGCTGTCGTGGATTCCATTGGATGATCGCCATACGATTACCTGGGGACTTTATGTCGACAGCTTGTCTGCCATAATGGCAGCGGTCGTAACCATTGTATCATTTATGGTGCACATTTATTCTTTGGGGTATATGAAGGGCGATAAATCGATTGCTCGGTTTATGTCTTACCTTAGTTTATTTACATTCTTTATGTTGTTTTTGGTTATGTCAGACGACCTGCTGCAATTGTTCCTAGGATGGGAAGGCGTTGGGCTGTCGTCTTATTTATTAATTGGATTTTGGTTCCAAAAAGAATCAGCCAATGCGGCATCAATGAAAGCCTTTATTACAAATCGAATTGGTGACATGGGCATGGTGCTTGGTATTGTGGGATGTATTGCAGTGTTTGATTCTGTATCTATTCCTGAGATCTTATCAAAGCTTTCAACGTATGATCAGGCGTTTTTTCGATTAACGGATCATCTAACTATTAATGCATATACGTTTATTTGTGCGTGCTTTTTGATTGGAGCCATGGCTAAGTCGGCTCAATTTGGATTGCATGTGTGGTTGCCTGATGCGATGGAGGGACCAACCCCTGTATCGGCATTAATTCATGCTGCAACGATGGTGACAGCGGGAGTGTTTTTGTTAATTCGCTTATCATTCTTGTTTGAATATGCACCCTCTGTAAAAATAGCTATTGTCGTGATTGGTGCAATAACAGCCTTGTTTGCTGCGGTGGTTGGGTTGTTTCAAAAAGACATTAAGCGTGTGATTGCTTATTCCACATGCAGTCAGTTGGGGTATATGTTCATGGCGTGTGGTGTGTCGATGTATTCAGCGGCATTGTTTCATTTAGTGACCCATGCGTTTTTTAAAGCGTTGTTATTTTTATCGGCGGGGTCTGTGATTCATGCAATGTCGGGTGAGCAAAACATGCGTAAGATGGGTGGTTTGTATAAGCAAATTCCAGTTACATATGCCCTTGTTTGGGTGGGTAGCCTTGCACTTGCAGGCATTCCATTGTTTTCAGGATACTATTCAAAGGATTGGATTTTGGACTCTTTATTCGGGTATGCGATGGAGGGTGGGTCGATTGTGCCTTATGTTGTTGGGTTATCAGTAGCATTTTTAACGGCGTTTTATTCATGGCGTTTAATATCGTTGGTATTCCATGGCGATTGTAAGGCAGATGAACGGGTGCAGTCTCATATTCATGAGGCGCCAATGATCATGCTGATTCCAAAGGTCGTTTTGGCAGTGGGGGCAGTGTTTTCAGGAGTTGCGTTGGTTGGGTTCTTTACAAAGCCTCAACTAATTTCTGGGGCTTATGTGTTTACTGAAATAGAACATCATATGCCAATGTTTATTCAAGGATTGCCTGTCGTTGTGGCGTTGTCTGGCATTGTATTGGCTGTTTGGATATATCATACTCAGCGTCACAAACTGGCTGTATGCTTGGTTCATTTTAAGCGAGTTGCCGCAGTCATTCAAAGTGGATTTGCAATTGATGAGATTTATCGCAAAGTATTAATTAAGCCGTTACATTGGTTGGGTGGTTTTTTGTACCATCACATTGAAAAAGGGCTGATCGATCGATATGGATCGAATGGGTTTGCGTTATTCATCGGTCGATTGGGACGTGTCTTCCGACACATGCAAACTGGAAGTGTTAGGGATTATGCCATCATTATGATTGCTGGGTTAATGGGTATATTAGGATATGTGGTGGTCATCATAAAATGATTAGTTTTCCGTTTTTAACATTGTTGTTAGTCTTGCCACTTGTCGGAGCGTTGTTGCTGTTTTTTATCAAAGGATCACCCGTTCAAGTTTTGCGCAATGCGCGTGCTGTTGCCCTGTGGACAACATGCTGCACGTTTTTAGTTTTCTTGGTCGTGTGGCAGGAATTTGATGCCGCAAAATCTCATTTCCAATTAGTGCATACCATCCCGATGTTCGGGGGGATGGGTATAGAATATTCTGTTGGAGTTGATGGAGTTTCATTGTTGATGTTAATGTTGACGAGTGTGCTGATGCCCCTGGTCATTTTAGCGGGATGGAGCAGTATTCAAACCCGTCCAAAGCTGTACTACATGGCATTGCTGTGTATGCAGTCATTCATTACAGGCGCGTTTATCTCCTTAAACGTGATCATGTTTTATGTGTTATTTGAGTCTGTCTTAATTCCGATGTTTTTGTTAATTGGGATATGGGGCGGCGAGCATCGAGTTTATGCAACCTATAAATTTTTCTTATTCACATTTTTTGGATCCATTCTAATGTTGGTGGCATTTCTGGTCATTGGAACTTATGTGCAAAGTTTCAATGTTGCAGACTGGAAATCAGTGATCGAAGAGTCTTTCTCAAATACTGTATCGCATGCCTTATGGTGGGCGTTGTTTATTGGATTTGCCATCAAAATTCCAATGATCCCATTTCATACATGGCTGCCAGATGCTCATGTTCAGGCACCTGCAACTGCATCGATGATTCTTGCTGGGGTTCTGTTAAAGCTTGGCGGATATGCGATGATACGCTTTCATTTGTTGGCATTTCCTGCTCTTTCTGCGAATTATTTTCCAGTCGTTGCGGGGCTTAGCATCATTGCGATTGTGTATGCATCCTTATTGGCATGGTCGCAATCTGATATGAAAAAATTGGTTGCGTATTCATCCATTGCTCACATGGGATATGTGACGTTGGGGATATACAGTCAATCAGCCATAGGTGTTAAGGGTGCGGTGATTCAGATGGTCAGTCACGGAATTATTTCTGCTGGGTTATTTTATTTGGTAGACATGTTGTATCGTCGCACGCATACACGCGATATGCATCACTATGGTGGTGTCGTTTCTATTGCACCAAAACTTTCTGCCATAGCCTTCATATTCATCTTGGGTTTGATAAGTTTGCCCATAACCAGCGGGTTTGTGGGGGAAATCATGGTGACCATAGCAGTATTCAAAGTTTCCCAATTGATGGGCATATTAACCGTGGTTGGCGTTGTATTAGCCCCTATTTATGGATTGTCACTGTACAGGCAAGTATTTCTTGGAAAAACGGCTGAAGTTGTGCAGAAGATTGCGGACATTACCCTAAAAGAATTTGCTATTTGTTCTGTGTTAATCATGATGATCGCGTGGATTGGAATATATCCAAAAACCGTTATTGGGGTTTTAGACAATACTGTTAAACATATGGTAAAGGGGTAATTATGATTGAGTTGATCACACCTATTTTACCAGAGATGATTTTATTTTTTGGAGCCTGTTTAATATTATTGCTGGATGTATTTCAAAAATGTGTCACGCACCTTATGAGCTTATCATCAGTCGTTTTAATACTTTGTATTGTTGCCATAGTATTGAGCGTGCCAGATGGTGTGTATTACCACAACCTATTTGCCATATCGATGTTTACACGACTATTTAAAATAGCGCTGTTAACGTTGGCGTTGTTTCAAAGTTTAGCAACATCCACCTTGATAGATAAATATGCACTCAACAAAAATGAACACACTGTGATGGTGTTGTTTTTGATCGTTGGCGCATGTGTGATGATATCAGCAAACCACTTGATGTTGCTGTATGTTGGAATGGAGATTCAGGCACTGGCAGCTTATACATTGGTGGTGATGCAACGCAAGTCTGAATTTTCGGCAGAAGCTGGAGTAAAGTATTTTATCTTAGGGTCATTGTCGTCTGTGCTGTATTTATTGGGTGCGTCGTATGTATACGGATCATATAACACATTATACCTTTATGAGATTACAACGGCGATGAAAGCGGGTTCTACAGCAGGGGTATTGGGTAGTATATTAGTGATTTGTACGTTCTTATTTAAAATAGGATCATTTCCATTTCATCAATGGGTGCCCGATGTGTATCAGGGGGCACCAACACCATCGACCAGCATCATTTCGACGCTTTCAAAAGTTACGGCGATTGCGGTATTGTTAAAGCTGATTGTTGGACTGTGTTCTGAAAACAAGTCGTTGGATATTAACGGGATGCTGAGTGTTATAGCAATTTTATCGATGATTGTGGGAGCAGTTGTGCCGATTTCTCAAACGCACATGAAACGATTTTTAGGGTATAGCTCTGTCGGACATGCGGGATTTATGTTGATGGGGATTGTAAACATCCACGCAGTTGGGGTATCCTCAATTATTGTGTATGTTCTAATTTATAGTCTTACATTGATGATGACATTGATATGCTTGATGTCACTGAAAGACAAACGAGAGCCTGATGAGGAAAGCAACGATTTAGCTTTAACAAAGTTAGAAGGATTGTCGCAGGTTCGTCCTAAGCATGCATTCATGTTGGCAGTGTGCTTTTTGTCGATGGCGGGGATGCCTCCGCTAATTGGATTCTTTCCAAAACTATTGGTGTTGAAGTATATTATTAGCCAAGGGCAAATGTTTTTGACAGTATTTGCGGTCATAACAACAGTAATTAGTTTATTTTATTACTTAAAAGTTATAAAACTGATGTATATAGATATGCCTGCTAAACAATCGATTGGGCCATCGATGAATGTTAACATGCAATTATTATGGGTGTTTGTTCCCGCAGTTATCATTCAGCTGTTAGGATGTTATGTGCCAGTGCTGCAAACATTATATGTGCAGTATGTGACACCAGCAGCAGAAACACTAATTATAGGATCTAATGGAAAAAATTATTCATGATTCGATAGACAGCACACAAACGGATGCTAGATTACGTATAGCATCGACAGATCGTCCGTTTGTTGTTATGGCTCATCTGCAAACCAATGGGTATGGTAAGTTTGAGCGTGCTTGGGAATCATATAGTGGAAATTTTTTAGCGACATTTGCGATTGATTTATCAATTCAGCATTATGACTTTGGTAAGATTCCTATGTTAGTATGTATAAAGCTATGCGAATTATTATCCACACTAAGTCATTCTAAGGCAGAATTTCGGGTGAAATGGCCGAATGATATTATGTTGAATAAAAAGAAAATTGGTGGAATATTAATCGAAAAAGTTGATAGCACGTTTCTTGTTGGGATTGGTCTGAATTTAAGGCAATCACCAGAAGATGGTAAAGTGTCCTATGCGACCACCAACGTACTGGCAGAGACTGGGGTGCAAATTGATACGATTAAAATATTAGATGAAATGTCTGAATATTTTATTCAGTTTGCTGAAGTATTAAAAGAATGTGATGCTGCAAAATTGCGGCAAAAATATATGACCTTGTTAGAAGGATTAGGTCAGACACGTAAGGTTGTAACTAGACAGGAAACATTTTTTGGACAGTTACACGATATTAACAATGATGGTGCCCTGATTCTTGATGTGGACGGGGACAAGAAGCTGATTTATTCAGCGGACGTTTTTATATAGGAGTTTTGAGAATGTCAGTAGAAGTTAAAGGTGATTTGAACCCAGAAGAAGGATTGGTTTTCGTTCCTTTGGGTGGTGCGGGTGAAATCGGTATGAATTTAAATTTGTACGGATACAACGACCAATGGATTATGGTAGATCTTGGAGTTACATTCAAAGATGAATGTGGGGTTCAAGTTGTTGCACCAGATCCAAAATTTATTGAAGAAAATAAAGACAATTTACTTGCGTTGATTTTGACGCATGCCCATGAAGATCATGTAGGGGCAGTGCCTTATTTGTGGTCTAGATTGCGGTGTCCAATTTATGCAACTCCATTTACCATGGAGATTGTTAAAAATAAACTGACCGAAGCAGGGTTGATGGGGCAGGTGGAACTGCACACTGTTCCGTTGGGTGGTAAAATAGAGGTGGGTGATTTTAAGGTTGAATATGTTCACTTGGCACACTCCATACCAGAGCCAAATGGCTTGTTAATTGAAACTCCACTGGGTCGTATATTTCATACGGGTGATTGGAAAATAGATCCGCATCCAGTTGTTGGGCGTGAGATGGATATCCCGGCACTAAAGAAGATCGGTGATATGGGCGTTTTGGCAATGGTCTGTGACTCTACAAATGTGTTTGAAGAGGGAAATGCTGGGTCAGAACAAGATGTGCGCAATGCATTAATTGAATTGGTTAAAAAGCAAAAAAACCGTGTGGTCATTACCTGCTTTGCATCCAATGTGGCACGATTGGATTCGTGCGTTGCAGCGGCAAAAGAATCTGGACGATTCGTCGTATTTGTGGGCAGATCAATGGAAACAATGATCGAAGCCGCCACTGTTACTAAATATTTCACAAAGATTCCGCATCGTATTAGCATTGATAAAGCATCTGAATTACCCAGAGACCAGGTTTTATATGTATGTACAGGAAGCCAAGGAGAAACAAAGGCTGCTTTAAAACGTATAGCAAGTAATAGTTATCCCAATATTCGTTTGGACAAGGGCGATTCTGTGATTTTTTCTTCACGTAAAATTCCAGGTAATGAAACAAAAATCACTGAGGTAAAAAATGATTTAGTGCGTAATGGTGTTGCGATTTTAAATCATAAAGAAAGCTTAATACATGTATCGGGTCACCCCTGTCGCGATGATTTGCGTATGATGTACGATTGGATTCGTCCACAAATTTCTGTTCCAGTTCATGGTGAATATCAACATTTAATGGAACATGCGCGATTTGCAAAAGAAGAGTGTGGAATTGCAAAAGTAATCACACCACAGAATGGTTCTTTTGTTGTACTAGGACCTAATGAGCCTCAAATTGTTGAACGTGTCCATTCTGGATATTTGGGTTATGACGGTCATGATATGATTGACATGGATGGTAGCATTATTCGGGATCGTCATAAGTTATCTGTCAGTGGTGTTGTTTTAGCATCATTAAATTGGGATCCAAAAACTAAGGTTATTCTTGACGTTCAAGTTTCATCCCGCGGAGTGGTTGAGGTAGGTCAGGATGCTGCAAGTTTTGAGCAGATCTTAGCAGAAAAGATTTATGATTCATTGAAAAAAGGTACACAATCGTCACCTCATAAAATGGAAGAAGAAGTTAGGTTATTAATTCGAAGACATATTAGTCGATTAAGGGGGATAAAACCTCTTGTGATAATTCATAATCACGATTAATCTAATATTAGTATTTTTCTAGTACACTAAAAAAATTAATAATAAACAAAGAGTACAAAATGTTAGAAAATTTATTGGGTAAAGAGTTTTACAACGCATACTTTCACTACATTGTGGGTGTTTGCATTCTGATTTTGGGTGTAGTTGTAGCTAATATTATCGTTGTTATTTTGAGGGACTTGCTTACGCATGAGGGTGCCACCCCTGAAGATAAAACTAAAGTTGTAAAGTTGGTATCTAAGATACACTTTCCAATAAATTTAGTGTTTATAGCACTGTCGATATATGTCGTACACAAGTTAGGAGATTTTCCCGCAAAGTTTGAGCCTTATTTATTACAATGCGTTAAAACGACTTTAGACATATCGTTCTTTATGACAGTATATCATTTTGTGGGAGCTCTAGTATTAACAAGACTATTTAAAGGCTTTGGTTTAACGATCAATGATACGATTAAAGAGTTATTGGCAAATGCTGTTAAGATAGTGATTGCCGTATTAGGTGTCGTCACTGTTCTTGGAAATTTCAATATTAATATTGGCCCAATTTTGGGTGGACTAACATTATTAACCACGGCGGTAGCTTTGGCAGCTAAGGATTCTATTCAGGGATTAATAGGGTCATTAACGGTTGTTTTGGAAGGTAAATTCAAAGAGGGCGACTGGGTCAAAATGGGTGAACTTCAAGGGTTTGTTGAGAATATTGGTATTCGTACAACAACCATTAGAGGCTTTGACCGTACGTTAACTACAGTACCTAATGATGCTTTTGTAGCAGCATCTGTTACAAATTTTTCGCGCATTACAAATTGGGAAGTAAAGGAAGAATTTGTGTTGGCACATACATCAACTCAAGAGCAACTTGAAAAAATCGTTGCTAGTTTTAGTGAATGGCTTGCCAATAATCCCGATGTAGAAGCAGATCCTAAAAAGGCAATTATTCTTGTTAGAGTTAGCAATTTAGTACAGCATGGGTTTAATTTGTTGGTGATGTTTTATGCAAAAACAAACCAATGGCCAGAACATGTTCGTGTGCGTGAACAATGTATGTTCCAATTATTAAAGATCATTGAAGACGCGGGCACATCACTTGCGCACCCTCTTCATACAGTGTTCTTAGGAGAAAGTGCACCTTTAGATAAAGTAATTCAAATCGCAAGTGCTGCAGTTGAAAAGAAACCTGCACTAGCAAAACCAGAGACTGTGAAAAAACCTGCTGTACCTAAAGAAAAGAAATAAGGGTTAGGTTGTTTAAGTCAAAAGATAACATTTTTTCAAAGCTTGTTCCGCAGGCGGCAGCATTTTTAAAGCAATTAGAGTTTTTAAATACGCCGCCTGTTGAACAGTTACCTACGGAAGTTGCTCGAGATAATTATGAAAAATTATCCAGATACCAAGGTGGCGTTCCAATTTCCATGGCGCGTACAGAAGATCGAGTCGTCATGTCATCGACGCGAAAAACAGGTATACCAGTTCGAATATATTGGCCTACCTTACAACAACTGCCACTGTTAATATATTTTCATGGAGGCGGATGGAGTCGGGGTAGTTTGAATACCCATGATGCGTTATGTCGACGCCTTGCAAAAGAAGCTAATTGTATCATTGTATCGGTTGATTATCGATTGGCCCCGGAACATCCTTATCCCGCTGCGATTGAAGATGCTGGTGTGGTGTATGCATGGTGCCAGCAAACTGCATCTGCTCTGGGTGCTAAGGTAGACCAAATTGCTGTAGGGGGTGATAGCGCAGGAGGTACCATTTCTGCAGCATTGACATCATCGTTAGTGGAAACCAATTCCATAGTGCCTAAATTTCAACTGTTAATTTATCCAAGTTTAGACTTAACGTTTAAACATGAATCTGTAAAATTATTCGGAGATGGTTTTTTTCTAACCAAAAATTCATTGGATTATTATGCGGCTAATTATGCTAAGAATCAGAATTTAAAAGATTGGCGTATTTCGCCGTTATTTTATAAAAAATTTAATCAGTTACCGCCCGCAGTTATATTGACGGCCGATTGTGATCCTATTCGCGATGACGGAATGAAGTATGGTGAAAAATTAATCCATGCAGGTGGGCAGGTCGCTGAGAAAAATGTTCCAGGCGTGATTCATGCATTCATGCAAATGATTGAAACATTCCCAATCCAAACGGCTCAATCGTATAGCTGGATATCCGATCAAATGCGATTATTGTGGAAACAATAGACCAAACAATCTTGATTTATATCCTTAAGTTATAGTACAAGCATCACAAGAGATGATTGATTAAATCATATCGCAGGTTGGAATCCCGTTCTATCCGCAATTAATAATTTATTACAGGGTGTTTTATGAATAAAGATTTATTATCGCTATCGATGAGGTATATAGATTTTATGGGTAATGTAGGAGCATTTTCTAACTTAGAAGACTATGAATCTTATAGTTCTAATATTTTTTCACAAGATGTTAAGAAAATTGAAAATGGCAAATGCATCCTAGAAGGACGAACTGCCTTAATCGAACAATTACGTAATGCAAGAGCCTTCGCGTTTCCCTGGTCTATAAAGGTTTTAGATGTTTTGTGTGATAAAGAAAAGAACTGCTCAGCCTTGCGGTTTTCTTGGGATTCGGAAAAAGTAGGGTTACATATTACAACGGCAATTTTGCAGTTTGACTCGAATGGAAAAATTCTTGAGATAAAAGAAGTCTACAACCGATTTGCTGATATTACCCATTAAGTATAATAATGCCAGAGTCCTTAGCGGAGGTATAAAATAGGGCGAAAAGTTGATTCATGCAAATGATTGAAACATTCCTAATTCAAATGGCTCAATCATATAGCTGGATAGCAGATCAAATGCGATTATTATGGAAACAATAGACCAAACGATCTTGATTTATATCCTTAAGTTATAGTACAACTATCACACAGGGAGAGGTGGCCGAGTGGTTGAAGGCGCACGCCTGGAAAGTGTGTATACGGCTCAAACCGTATCAAGGGTTCGAATCCCTTTCTCTCCTCCAGAGACTGTATGTGGAAAAAACTATGGATTATGCAACTTTATATATATCAGACCCGTCTATTATTGGCAGTAAGGTTCTTGATACTATGCCTGAAATACTCTCGTATAATTCTAAAAGTGATAATCATCATGTCCTTGGTATGACTTTGCGTTTGAAAGCGGCTAATATTGATTGTAACTTCATGGTAAATTCTGAATTAGAAAATCACCTCAATGGCTTAAGTAATTTTGTCTCAGGGAGTATAGCTGAAGGAGTTGATTTGTCATATAGCCTTTCAAGGGTGTCTCAGGTTAGAATGGCTATGGGCTGTTGTATCGACCCTGGATTTGACTCTGAAGGAGAAATCTTAAACTTTATTAAACACTATAGTCGCACTCTTAATTCATTATTATTTTATGATAGTACATTATTTGATTATGATTTACAGATTCTGGCTACGTTAAAGTAAACAAATATTAACCGTATCAAGGGTTCGAATCCCTTTCTCTCCTCCAGATCTTTATTTCAATCCATTTCGCAAACGTTTTTCATAGTATGAAGTTTTATGATTTTTGATAAATACCGGGATAGTCTTTTACCGGTGTTAGTGCAAGTTGGTTAGTTTGAGTTTGAAGAATAAATTCAGAGCTGCCCAATATCAGGTGCCCGCCTGATTTAAGATGGCTGTGCAAATGCTGGATAACTTTTAGTTTATCGCACTCGTTAAAGTAAATTAATACATTTCTACAGAAAATAACATGAAACGTTTGCGTGATTATTCTTCTGGGTTGAGTAAGGTTATAATTTTCAAATTTTATTAAATCTTTTAGTTCCTTGCTAATCATCCAGTTGGTTTCGTCTTTCTTAAAATATTTGATTAACAATGTTACTGGTAATCCACGCTGAACTTCAAAGTGCGAAAACGATCCTGCTTGAGCCTTATCTAAGATTTTTTTTGAGATGTCGGTTGCAAGAATATGGCATGTAGACGAAGAGATCGGGATAAGAGGGGTAGTTTTTTGAGCAAAATCTTTCATTAGCATTGCAATAGAGTAGGGTTCTTGACCAGAAGAACACGCTGCACTCCAAATATTGAGAGGAGCTAATGAAGAAGCTTTAGGGTATAGTTTTTCAAGTATTTCTTGAGCAAAAAAATCAAATACTTTTTTGTCGCGAAAAAATGATGATTCGTGAGTCACCAAAGCTTCGACAAGGGTTTGACCAAATGATGGATCCTGTTTTTTTAAGCGTTCAACGACATCATTAAGCGTTGGGATGTTGTATTGACGCATGATGGGAATGAGTCTATTTTCCAGTAAATAAAGCTGATTTTTTTGCAAGACTAACCCACATGTTTGTTGAATGTAATCAACAAAGTACTGAAAGTTGCTATCTGTTAATGTGTTTTCAGATGAGGTCATTTTGTTATCTTGTGAACTAATTCTTTGATATTCGATAGCGACATAACTTGAGTTGCAAGCCCTGCTTCATATACAGCTCGCGGCATGCCCCATACGGTGCTTGACGTTTCATCTTGAGCGATCATGCCCCCTCCTGCGTTGATAATATCTCTTGCCCCATCAAGCCCATCATTGCCAATACCTGTTAGCATACAACCAAGCAACCTATTATTATAAACCTTAGCCGCAGAAGAAAACAAAGGTGTTACAGAGGGACGACAAAAATTTTGTGGAGGATTTGTATTTACCTCTAATAATATCTGCGCATTTTTCGAAATAACTTCCATGTGAAAACCACCCGCAGCAAGATAAATACAATTTTCTGTCAGGGGTTGAGATTCAATGACTTCAACCGTTTTAATCCCGCTTGATTTTTGAATGTTTTCTGCAAGCAATGCTGTAAATATTGGGGGCATGTGTTGAACGATAAAAATAGGTATTCTGGTTTGATTCATCCCGCTAAGAATATTAAGCAATGCGGCAGGTCCCCCAGTAGATGATCCAATTACAAGCGCTTGTGGAAATAAAGGGAGTGTAGATCTGATCGGTGTTGATCGCAGATTAGGTGTATTCTTTGTAAGAGCCTCTTTAGTGAATAAACCCAGAACTTTTGTTGTGAGTTCTCTCTCAAAATCTTCAACAGAAAATTGAAAGACTGTTGGGCTTGGTTTTGTTATATAGTCGCAAGCCCCCAAAGCCAAAGCGTGTAGCGTTATTTCAGCACCCTTAACGGAGAGAGTTGACGAAATAATAACTTTTGCTTTTGGATTTATTTTTAGCAAAAGCGGTAATGCCGCAATACCATCCATGATTGGCATTTGAATATCAAGAATAATGATATCAATGGTTGGGTGTTCTTTCAGAACATTAACAGCTTCTTGACCATTAGATGCCAAATAAATATTACCAACCCCAGCAATTGCTTTTACTAATTTGTGTGTATGGTTTTTGATAACAATAGAATCGTCTACAATTAGAATATCGTTCATTGATTTAGTGTTAAAGTTCATTCAAATGCACCAATCATAGATAATTTTTCTTCGATCATTTCTTTTGTAAAGGGTTTAATAATGTATTCATCAGCGCCTTTTTCTAGGGCTTCTTGTATGTGCTCTAGTTCGGCATTTGTTGTACATAAGACTATTTTAGGTTTGTGACCGTTTTCTAATTTTCGAACCAATTCTAAAAATTCTATGCCTGTCATGACTGGCATGTTCCAATCAACTATTACAATGTCGGGCATCGCATTCTGACAAAAATCTAAGGCTATTTTACCATTCTCTGCCTCATGCTGATTAAAGCCAAATGGTTTTAGAATCATAGAGATTGCTTTGCGAATAGTGGAAGAATCATCAACGATTAGTAACTCTTTCATAGGCTTTTTTCTCCATTAGTGCGGTCTTCACGGGTGATAAGATCCAATAAATGTTCCATATTTAACCGAATGATTAAGGATTCGTTGAGTTGGCAAACGCCTTCTGCGATATTCAACCAGTGTTGTTCTAAGGTTGAAGGAAGAGGTTCAAATTTAGATTGAGGTATATTCAGAACATCTCCGACGCTGTCAACAACAAAGCTTAAGAGTTCTTGTCCATGCGCGACAGCGATATGCATAGAGTCTCTGTTTTCGATATTAACATTAGGATAAAGTTTTAATCTTAAATCAATGACAGTTACAACTTTTCCCCGAAGATTAATGGAACCTAAAATAGCTTTTGGGGCTAGGGGAATAGGAGTTATTTCTAATGATTTAAAAATGTCTCTTAGGTGAATCACTGGAAATCCAAATAACTGATCGCCTATTTTCACGGTTAAATAGTGATCGTGAATACTGTCATCTGATAGATTGTTTTTGAGAGGGGTATCTATCATAAAGAGCTCCTATACGTTCGATTGTTTTGTAAACAGTGAGTTGACGTGACTAATAAGGTCATTGCGATCCAACTTTTTGATGATTAACCCGTCGTAGATATCTGGACGATGATTTTGTGGTTCATTTGCAATAAATAGTTTTGGAATATTTGAATAGGCTTCTTGCTTTTGTAGATTAGCACAGCAACTTGAAATTAGATCTGATTCTATATCTAAAATAAATCCATCAGTTTTGAAATTTAGTGAGAAAAACTTTTCTAATTCATTTGCGTTGGTAAGCGCCGTTACATGAAATCCAGAGATTTTTAAAAAGGGAATTAAGAAGTTAGCCCCATAAAAATGATCGCCTACAAAGACTAATTGTTTCTTTTGAGAGGTGTCATTTTTAGATGTAGAGTACCAATCAGAGAACTCTGCTTGTAAGAAATAATCAGTATTCAGTATTTCTGTGGCATGTCCTTTTAAAATTGTGGTTCCGAGTTTAGACGGATCGTGTGCTTCAAGTTTTAAATTCATCCCATCGCCTTCGATGATATCTAAAATTTCTTCGACAACCAGACCAAGAGTATGAGTATCATTGGAGAAGACCAGCACAGGTTTTATATCATTCTGTTGAGTATTATCAATCATGAAAACCAACGACATCAGATTGTTGCGGTATTGAATGCAGGGTTTGTTTTCAGCGTATTCTACTTGGTTTAGATTAATTTGTTCTAAACGTGTAAGGGTTGATAAGGGAATTGCTTTGGGAGTGCGATCTTGCGTTAAAAATAACAAGAAGGTTTCTATGTTCCTATTCTTTGTTGTGCTAGGCTCTATAGTTTGAGATTGAGAGTCCGTGTTTTCAATGTTAATATTTGCGAGTAATCCGGAAATATGATTGGGGTCTAATATGGTAATAACTCCGCCGTCGCCCAAAATTGTGTTGCCTGCAAAGATAGATAAATTTCTGATTAGAGACGATACTGGTTTAACTACGATTTCTTGAGTGTTAAATACTTTGTCGACAATAATTCCAAAAAATGACATCCCAACCTGCAACACGATAACATAGTGTTTATCATCCGTTTTGTTTTTTGCCGTCAGGCCTAACAGTTCATCCATATGGGCTAAAGCCAAAAGTTTTTGACGAAGTCGCAATACAGGGTGCCCATTCACATATTCAATTTTATTTGCTGAGTTTCCTGAAATTTGAACTAATTCAAGAATGTTAAGTTGAGGGATAGCAAAACGATATCCTGCAACTTCTGCAATCAGAGCAGATACAATGGATAAGGTAAGTGGAATTTTAATATTGAATGTTGTTCCTTTGTTTTGTTTTGAACGAATTTCAATAGTTCCACCGATTTTTTCGATGTTAGTTCTAACCACATCCATTCCAACGCCACGTCCAGAGATATTAGTAACTACTGCAGCCGTTGAGAACCCAGACTTAAAAATAAATTGGAAAACCTGATGATCAGTAAGTTGTGAAGCTTCTTCAATAGAAATCAGGCCTTTTTCAATGGCTTTATTTCGAATCTTTTCGACGTCTAACCCACGACCATCATCGGCTATTTCAATAATAATATGACCACCTGCGTGATAGGCATTCATTCGAATAACGCCTTTTTCAGATTTTCCTGCCTTGATACGATCGACAGGCGATTCAATACCATGATCCATTGCATTGCGAATCATATGGGTTAGCGGATCTTTGATAAGTTCGATAACTTGGCGGTCTAATTCAGTTTCAGCGCCTAATAATTCTAAGTCTATTTTCTTGTTTAATTCTTTTGCAGAGTCACGCACAATTCGGGGTAGTTTTAACCATGCGTTACCGATAGGTTGCATGCGTGTTTTCATCACTTGTTCTTGTAATTCACTGGTCACATAATTTAACCGGTAAAGGGGTAAATTTAATGCAGAGTTTTCTGAATGATCAGCTAATTGCATTAATTGATTTCGAGTTAATACAAGTTCACCCACCATATTAATCAGGTTTTCTAACGTATTAATATTTACGCGAATGGTTTGATTTTGATCGCTCATCCCGGATGTTTTTTCGGGTGAGCTTTTTTCATCGCCATTCTTTTCAACTGGCGGAGCGGATGAGATTGCATTGATGCTTGGTGCTATTTCGGGAGCAGGGATCTCCGCAGGAGAAACTAGTTCTAAGTCAGTAGGTATTGCAATAGAGTCAAAATCAATTTCTTCTACAGTTGTTTGTGAATCGTTTGATTTAGAGTGGGAGTGTTGCTCTAATACTTGATGTAATTTTTCGATGACAGCATCATCATTACCATCAGGCTCTCCTCCTGTTTCTGATAGTTTTGTGACGATGTTTTTTACGCCATCAATACTTTCAAGAACTACGTTGATGACCTCTTCATTAATAATTAAAAGCTTATCACGTACTTTTACAAGAACATTTTCACTGGCATGGGCAAGCTTTTCTAATCGGGGTAACCCAACAAACCCGCAAGTGCCTTTGATAGTATGCATGGTGCGAAATATACTGTTTAATATTTCGGGGTTTTCAGGGTTGTGTTCCAATTCAACAAGTTCTAAGTCCAGCTTAGCTAAGCTTTCAGAAGTTTCAATTAAAAATTCGTTTAATAAGTCATCCATGGGTGTGTCATTTATTAGTATTGTATGAGTTTAGTAAAACATGAAAAATATAATAAATACTTAATAAATAAAAAACTTTGTTTACTTTTTGTTTGTAATTGTCTGATAGGCTGTAACGAATTGATGGAGAATGTGAATGTCCGAGGTTTTAAAAGCCAGCGTTTTAGTAGTAGATGATTATAAAACAATGCGTACTATAGTCATTACTTTACTGAATCAAATTGGCTTTACAGAAATTGATGAAGCTGGTGATGGGGGTGAGGCCTTAGAAAAATTAAAGAAAAAGAAATACGGTTTAATTTTCTCAGACTGGAATATGGTTCCAATTACAGGGATTGATTTTTTGCGTGGGGCTAGGGCTTTGCCAGAATATAAAAATACTCCTTTTATTATGATTACTGCAGAAACGACTATTGAAAATTTAACGCAAGCAAAAGCAGCAGGTGTTACAAACTATATCGCAAAACCTTTTACGGCCAAAACCTTAAAAGAAAAATTAGAAAAAGTATTTGGTCAATTTTAGAGAGAATTATAAAATGAAGATAAAATTAAAACTGCCTGCATTTATTATAGCGTGTACTCTTATAACTGCTTTAGCCATTGGATTTGTGGCGTTGACCTCTACAAAAAAGAGTATAGAACATTTTATAGATGAAAGAGAGAATACTTTATTACAAGAGAAAAAGATTCAACTAACTGATTTGTTTGACTCGATTGAAGAAGACATCAAATTTATGGCTTTAGATGAAAGTACGTTATACGCTTTTGATGGGTTTGAAAAAGCGTGGAGATCAGAAAAACTAACAACATATTCTTTGCAAGACACATACATTCATAAAAACCCCAATCCAATTGGAAAAAAGCATTTCCTTAATGATGCTCAGGATGGATCAAAATATTCCGAAATTCATAAAGAATTTCATCCTTGGTTTAAGAGGTGTTTAGAAAAAGGAGGATATTACGACATTTTCTTGTTTGATCTTGATGGGAACCTTATCTACACAGTATTTAAAGAGTTGGATTTTGCAACAAATCTGAAAAATGGTGAGTGGAAAGATACAGACTTGGGGGCTGTATTCCGTCAAGCAGCTGATGATTTAGCGACAGCAGGGCAGACATTCATTGTTGATTTTAAATTTTATGCACCTAGCGCAAATTCCCCTGCAAGCTTTATATCAACGCCTATTTTTAAAGATGGAAAAAAGATTGGTGTTGTTGCGTTTCAAATGCCTATTGATAAAATCAATACATTGATGGGGCGAAGAGATGGGTTAGATACTCTTGAGGAAGCCTATATAGTGGGTGAGGACGGACTTATTCGAAGTGTGTCTAACTATGGCAAAGATCAGAAAGTTTTACAAATAAAGTTAGAAAACTCTATTCCTAAGTTTGGAGCAAAGGGAGAATCTGGAGTCATAGAAACGAAAAATTATCAAAACGCAGACGTTCGATCCAGTTATATGCCGTTTGTGTTTAATAATTTGAAATGGACGTTGATTTTTGAAGAGGATATTGAGGAAGCTTTTGCAGATTATATAGCATTAAAAAAAGAAATTATATTTTATGCTTTATTATGTGCGTTGATTATCGCGATGCTTGGATACTTAGGGGCGCTTAGGCTTGTGATAAAACCCATGAATGCTATTCGTCAGAATCTTATTGATTTAGGAAACAATGATACAAATGTAATAATTTATGGGCTTGATCGAAAAGATGAATTCTTAGAATTTTCAAAAGCTTCGGAGACCTTTAAGGAGAACATTCAAAAAAACAAAAGGCTGCAAGAAGATCAAAGACGTCTTGAAGAAAAAGCGAATACCGAAAAAAAGAAATCTATGATTGAGCTGGCTGATAACTTTGAACAGCGCATGCAACATGTGGTTTCAGGTTTGGCTGCTGCATCGACGGAGCTTGCCCAAACAGCAGAAAATATGAATGTGTTAAGTTCCAATTCAAATGATACCGTAATGACGGCCAATCAAAGCGCATTAAATATTACCCATCATGTTGATTCAGTTTCATCTGCATCTCAAGAGTTGTATTCATCAGTTCAGGAAATTTCTTCACAAATTCATAAATCGAATGAATTGATTTCGGAGTCTGTTAATAAAGTTGAAGATGCCGATTTACACGCAACTAAGCTTTCTGCGTCTTCTCAAAAAGTAAGAGAAGTGATTCAATTAATTGCTGATATTTCTAGTCAGGTGAACCTGTTAGCATTAAACGCAACCATTGAAGCGGCAAGGGCTGGCGAGTCAGGAAAAGGATTTGCTGTCGTGGCAAGTGAGGTTAAGAATTTAGCAAATCAGACGAACAAATCAGTTGAAGAAATCGGTAAAGTGATTGATGAAATGGGCGGGGTGTCTGCTGATATAGTTCAGTCGTTGTCCGATATTAAATTGTCCGTAAAGAAAATTTCAGAATCTTCTGTGAGTATTGCCTCTGCTGTAGAAGAGCAAACTGTTGCAACCAATGGAATTGCTCAAAGCGTTAAGGAAGCATCGCAAGGGACAAAGATGGTGTCTTCTGGTTTTGAAATGGTGCAACAAAGTGCTATAGAGGTCAATACGTCTTCTCAACAAATGTTGGATGCGGCCAGGGATCTATCGCGACAGGCAGAAGAATTAAAAAGTGAAGTTTCAAAGTTTATCTTTGAAATTAGAAACAGTTAAGAATGCGCATTAGATTTAAGTAGTGTTAGCGATGTAAATAGGTTGATTAGGTGGTGGAATGGCTAAAGATAAGAATAAAGGAAATGACCAATCCGAAAAAGAGGCATTGTCTGAAGAAGAACTACAGCTGAGGGCTTTTCAAGAAGCAATAGATCGTGAAAGCGCTGAAACAGAAAAAGAGTTGCAGGGGGCAATAAAGGCATCAGAGTTTTTGCAGCAAGACTCAATTGATCAAATGTTTGAAGATGATGCATCATCTGGATCTCAAGGGGCGGGTGCTAAGTTATTATTGCATAAAAACAATCATGAGAATACACAGTTCCCAATTTTAGACATTGTATTTGATAAGTTTGTACAGTTCTTTTCTACAAGTGCCAGCAATTTTCTTCAGAACAGAGTGGAGATCGTTAAGCTTAGGGTTCACTCTTTAATGTTTCAAGAATATCTTGAAAATATTTCATTGCCTGCGTTGTTTAATGTTTATCAAATTGTAAATTGGGAATCAAAAGGTATCGTGACCATCAACAATAGTCTGACCTATTCATTGATTAACGTGTTGTTGGGTGGCAAGAAAAATGGTGGGACTCAAAAAGAAAAAATTGAAGGTAGAACTTTTTCTAAGTTAGAAACAAATATAGTTGAGCGTTTCGTTTCTTTAGCGTTGCAAGATTTGGGAAGTGCTTTTGCATTTATACACCCAATGGAGTTTTTAGTTGAGCGACAAGAAAGCATTCCAAAGTTGATCGGAAGTATTCAGCAAAACGCGTTGGTAAGTTTCTGTTCGTTCAAATTTAATATTGGTGATTTTGAAGGGGTAATGGATGTTGTGGTTCCCCACAATAGCTTGGACCCGATCAGAGAAGAACTTATTAGAAAACACGCAACCGACGAACCCGTGGGTAAAATAAATAATTGGAAACCCTATTTGACGGAGAAAATCTTACAGACTGACATTGAAATGTCCGCCGTTTTGCTTGAAGAGTCAATTTCATTATTAGATGTCTTAAAGTGGAAACCCGGAACATCAATTCCTATTGACGTTCATCAGTTTGATGAGGTCGTTTTGAGAGTAGACAATAAAGAGCTTTTCACGGGAAAAGTTGGACATCAAAATAGTATGGTGTCTATAGAAATTGAGACAGTCAGGGGAGACGTATAAGTTTTCTAAACCCGGCTTTTTCTTTGTTTACACGACATGTTTAAGTGTGCCATGATCCGGCTGTCAGCTAGATAAGGGCTCTTGATCATGTATAAACACATTCATGAAATGTTGCAACAAATGGTGGTTCCACCTAAACACGGAGGCGCAGTATTTTTCAAAACTGGTGCTGGTCAATATGCAGAACACGATCAATTTATGGGAATTAAGGTTCCTGTATTGCGACAAATCGCAAAACAATTTTCAACGTTATCCATAATAGACATCGAGGAATTATTGAGATCTCGTTATAATGAAGAGCGCTTGCTTGCGTTATTTATTTTGGTGGATCAGTATAAAAAAGCAAAAGGATCTTTGAAGGAAGATCTGTTTCAGTTTTATATCAGTAATCTTAAGTATGTGAACAATTGGAATTTAGTGGATAGTTCTGCTCATTTAATACTGGGCGTTCATGTGTTTGATCAACAGGCATCGCAGGATGTGCTAATTCAGTTTGCTGGGTCAGACGTGATGTGGGAGCGGAGAATTGCAATGGTTGCGACGTGGTGGTTTATTCGGAAAGGTAGTTTGGATTTAACTCCCCAAATTGCAACACTGTTATTAAATGATACGCATGATTTAATTCATAAAGCAGTGGGCTGGATGCTGCGGGAAATGGGTGAGAAAGATGTGGGATATCTGACTCAGTTCCTTGATCAGCATGCAGCACAAATGCCGCGAACCATGTTGCGATATTCAATCGAAAAGCTTTCAGAAGGTCAGCGTAAAACGTATATGACGGCTAAGTAAAGTGCCGCCAACCTGCGGTTGGATCCATTAGGTTAGATTAGATGCGCCGTGACACGGATTATTGCCGTGAAAATGGTGGGAATTCTGATTCTTTTAGTTAGATTGGGTGTGGTTGGAGATATTTAATAAAATACAATGTGAGAGAATAAGAGAGATTTTTGACACAGCAACGTGCCGCCAACCTGCGGTTGGATCCATTGGATTAGATCCGATGCGTTGTGACACGGATTATTGCCGTGAAAATGGTGGGAATTCTGATTCTTTGAGTTAGATTGGGTGTGGTTGGAGGTGTGGCAACGTGCCGGCAGCATGATGCTGCACCAGCGTGACGCTGGACCCGTTAGGTTAGGTCTTGTGTGCTTTGAGAGGTGTAATAAAATGCAGTGTGAGGGAATGAGGAGATTTTTGAACCCACCTTTGACCCATTTCGGGCGCAGGATCATTGGGGGTGAAAAATGATTTTGAGATATTTTGTTGAAGAGTGTGTTTTAGTTCCTTTTTTTTGTTTGAAAGTACTGTGTTTGTAGCTTTCAAAGTTAAGTTCGTTGTTTAAGTTGTTTAGTTTTTATTAAAACCGAGAGAATCCCCAGTAACCCGCACGTGCAAAAAGAACCCCATTTCTTACACGAATGGGGAAAGGCGGACTTTAGTATAATATACAAAGTCGTGTTTTACGAGCCCGTCGACTCTAGGGGTTGTTTACAGGGCTGTGTCTACTGATCGGGTAGTTGAGCACCTGTACTGGGGATTCAATTCAGCGTTTTGTCCTTTGGTGTTTCAATCAAAGCTTCGTCATGGATCTGGTTAGAGATCCTTTGGCTGAAAGATTCAAAGACGTAGAACGAAAAAAGGCTACCCAGGTTTTTGGGTAGCCTCTTCGCAATTCTACTTATTAGTATACACAGTGAATTCGGATTGTCAATATATTTTTGAAGGATGATGGTGTTTTTGTAATCCGTGTTTGTGCGAATCGGATATAACTTATGGGGTGCAGCGTCACGCTGCCAAAAAAGTGAATTCCGTCAATCTTTTGTTAACGTTTGTGAGGTATTGTAAGTTTAGAGCGCTCATACATTATTATTTTTGCCCACCGTTTCGAGAAAAAATGACGGATCGTTTCGTCTATTTAGTCTCGATTTAGGGAGTGGGTTTTGTCCCCCCACCCGAAGGTCACTGAGGGTGTCTGGGGCGGGGGGTGCGCAAAAATCAGAAAAATTAAAAAATTGTTAACCTTTATTAACCTCAAATTAACGACAACCTGCGGTTGCATCCATTAGGTTAGATCCGATGTGGTTGGAGACGGAGTATTGTCGTCGAGGATGAATGGGATTTTTGATCCACCTTGGGCGCCCGTCAGTATCACGTTGCCTGCGTAACGCGAGACGCATGGGAGTCTCGAATAAATTTCTAAAGTGTGTCAGCGTTGTTGCTTATAACCTGTGTCAGAACGAATCGGATCTAATCTATTGAGTTCAGCGTCAGATTGGCGGCTCAAGGGCGCTTTACGCGCCAGAGCGGCGGTTGCCGCTATCAAATCGTGTTGCGATTTGCTTGAGCCGCATAACGACAGAGGTTGGCATAAATGAGAGAGTTAATACAGTTGACGGGTGTGCTGTGTAATCCGTGTCGATCATACCGGATCTAACTTGTCGGATGAAACGGCGCGTTGCTTATAATCCGTGTTTGTGCGAATTGGATCTGACTTATCGGATGCAATGGCAGGTTGCCAGCATCACGCTGGACTCAAAGTTATACGAATAAATTCCTGAATTGTTGCAACGTTGTTGCTTATAATCCGTGTCAGACCACATCGGATCTAATCTATGGGGTCCAGGGATCATCACTGGTGCAAGGGCACGTTGCCTAACGGATGCAACGGCACGCTGGTGGTATGGTGTTTAGCTATTATAAATCGTATCTGTTGTGTCCATATTACAAGTGTTTTGCTATATTGCTTGCAATGTTTCTCATTTCTGGAGAGAATGCAAAAAATTTATTAAGGAATTTCAAAAATGATTAGAGCTTATAAAGAAGTAAATGATGACTTGTTGTATTTCCACATTTGGGAAGAGGATGAAACCAATGCGGTTTTTTATCAGGGTGCAATGGGTAATGTGGGAGAGCTTGAGCATGTAAGTGCTAAAACCCCCGATGAATTAACAGACATCATCAATAAGAAAATTGATGAGCTGAATAATACGGATTGGAGTGGTATTGATGATGATGAATATGACGTATTAATTATTGAATATAAAATTGAAGGTGATGGTACGGAAAAAGATCATGAGAAACGCCAAGCTGTTCAAGAAAAAATGAATGAAATTCTTGGTTTGACAGGCGTGGGTTGGTGCGATGGCGGCAGTATAGGCGGTGGAACTATGGAAATATGCTGTGTTGTTTTTGATTATCAGCTGGCCTATGACATTATCAATGAAGATTTAAACGAAACAGAGTTTGAAGATTTTTCCCGAATTTATGTTGAATCTGAGAGATAGGATCCCTTTTTAATCGTGTTTGATCTTTGCATTTAATACATGTATATTAAATATGTTGGTTTAGGCCAACTATGATGATAAACGATGTGCGGAATAAGTGGAGCGGACCCGGGGGCGGTACCCGGCGCCTCCACCACTCTAACTGAGGGGGCGAAATAGGATCGACGCACATAATAAAGGTACGATCTTTCATCCGGCATGGTAACCGCCGATATCGGGCTAATTTTATAAATGCCAAAACTACAAAGGCACGTCGCGTAACTGCAGCTAATCGTAACACTGTTATCGGTGTAAGAGTAGCCGCATAACGCGAAGCGGTTTGGGGGGCGCCGGGCAACAGAAAGCCCCCTGCTAATAACAAAAAAATAGGTGGGAAGTGTCGTTAATTAACTATGATCGACTAATCAAAGACAGTTTGAAGTATGTTGTAAGGCATGCTTTAGAGCACGTGGCCGATAAAGGGTTGTATGGTGATCAGCACTTTTACATTACATTTCAAACAGAGTTTCCTGGCGTGGAAGCCCCAGAGTATTTGTTGAATGAATACCCTGATGAATTAACGATAGTATTAGAAAATCAATTTTGGAATCTTAAGGTTTTTGAAACCAGTTTTAGCGTATCCTTAAACTTCAACTCAAAAATTGAAACGATTAAGATACCGTTTGATGCAATTTTAGAATTTTCAGATCCTTCCGAGGATTTTGTGTTGCAGTTCGAGCTGAATGAAGACGGACTACCTGATACAATTGAAATGTCCGAATTAGAAAATATAGAAGACTATACAGACGACAAGAGCGAAAATAAAGTCATATCACTTGACTTGTTTAGAAAGAAATAGAGAGGATATATTATGGATCAAAAGCAATTAAGACCTTACTTGTATACAATTGTTGGGGTTCTGGGCGTTGTTATACTTGGCGTATTTATGCGTCAATGCAGTAAAAAATCAGATGTTGAATCCCATGATCGTGTAAAATACGTTGAGGTAACACCGGTAAAGTCTGGACAATTGCTGCGCAAAATTAATGCCATTGGTAAGCTTGCTGCAAATCAATCAGTTGTTGTGAAAACTGAAATGCCAGGGCGCGTTGCGAAGATTCATTTCAAGGATGGACAAGCTGTTAAGCAAGGTGATCCGTTGATTGAATTTGACAGTGAGCAATTACGTTTAGAAGCTGAACAAGCTAGATCAAAGGCAGCACAGTATTCTTTGTTGTATCAACGTAGTTCTGAATTGTTTCAGAAAAAATTGATCAGTAGCTCTGAATTTGAAAAAGCAAAAGCTGAATTCGAACAAACGCGCGCTCAATCAGCAGAAAAAGATTTGTTGGTTCGTAAAAGCATTATTCGTGCTCCATTCGAAGGTGTCTTGGGAATTCGCGAAAAAGATATTAGTCCTGGGGCGTATGTCAACCAAAACCATGAAATTGTTTCATTAGTAGACATTGATCCCATGTTGGTTGATTTCAACGTTTCTGGTGCATATACAGCGAGCCTAAAAGAAGGGCAAGAAATCCAAATTTCAGTTGATGGTACTGCGTTAGACGGACTGTCAGCAAAAATTGATGCAGTGGATGCAAGGGTTGATGAAGCAGGGAACACCTTACGTGTTCGCGGATCTGTTCCAAACACGAATGGAGCATTAAAGCCCGGAATGTTTGCAAAAGTATTGGTGGTGATTGGTGAAGTTTCAAATGCGATTCAAGTACCCGAGGGGGCGGTTGAACGTAACGGTAACCAAAGTTATGTGTATCGTGTGACAAAAATCCAAAGTAATGTTGGGTATGCTGCATTAACGCCAGTTGTGATTGGTACCCGTCAAAACGGTATGGTGGAAATCATGAAAGGATTAGAACCTAAAGATGTGGTTGTAACGGGTGGACATACTGGTCTTCATGATGGACAAGAAGTTAGAATTCAAAAAACAGTAGCAGCGGAAGATGTCGCTCCAAAATCTGAAGTGGCGGACGTTGCATCTGAAGTTCCAAGTCAAGAATAGTAAAGGCAGTAATTTATGAAAATCTCAGAAATTTGCATTAAACGGCCGGTTTTATCGATCGTTGTTAACTTAATTTTGATCCTTGTTGGATTGGTTGCATTTATGCGATTGCCCATCAATGAATATCCAAAGTTTGAAAGACCAACGCTTAGTCTTGAAACAGAGTTTCATGGTGCAGGTCCTGAGATTATTGAAAATACTGTGACTAAGGTATTGGAAGAAGAGCTTGCAAAAATTGAAGGTTTGGACTTTATTACGTCAACAAGCTTAAGAGGAAAAAGCAACGTTTATCTTCACTTTAACTTAGACCGTTCTTTGGACGCTGCGGCAACGGATGTTTTGTTCAAAGTGGCCCGTATTCGTAGCTTATTGCCCACGGATGTTCGTGATCCAGTAATGATTAAATCAGATGCGAATGCAAGCCCGGTATTGTATTTGGCGTTGAATAGTTCTAGCCGTACAGAAACGGATTTAGCAGATTATGCGCGTCGTTATTTAGAAAATCCATTGGGTAATATTAATGGGGTGTCTAAGGTTGAGATCTTGGGCGGTGGACAATTCGTGATGCGTATTTGGTTGGACCCTCAAAAGTTAGCGGCACACAGTCTGAATGCTTTGGATGTATACAACGAAATTCGTAAACAAAACATTGAACGCCCCGGTGGAAGCATTGTCGGTGGAGAACGTCAGTTTAACGTTTCAACAACGGCGCGTATTCGCAGTCCTGAAGAATTTAATCAATTAATCGTTGGAAATAAAAACGGTAAGTTTGTTCGATTAGAAGATGTGGGACATGCGATTGTTGGAACTCAAGACGAAACAACCTCTTTCATATTTAATGGAAAGAAGGCAGTTGCCTTAATCATCTATAAAAAATCTGAAGGTAGCCCGATTGCTGTTGCAGATCTTATTAAGAAAGACCTGCCAAAGATACAAGAGCGTTTGCCGAATGATATGACGATAAAGGTTGCTTATGACAGCACTACCTTTATTGAGATTGCGATTAAAGAAGTTTATGAGACAATTATTATTGCTATTGCTCTCGTTTTATTGGTGGTGTTTGGATTTATTGGTTCGTTGAGGGCGTCTTTCATTCCCATGGTGACCATTCCAATTTCATTAATTGGAACGTGTATCTTGATTTACCTTTGGGGATTCTCAATCAACATTCTAACGCTATTGGCAATGGTTTTAGCTGTCGGTCTTGTTGTGGACGATGCTATCGTTGTATTAGAGAATATATATCGATATATCGAAGAGGGGCTGTCCCCAATGAAAGCGGCGTTAAAGGGCAGCAAAGAAATCGGATTTGCCGTGATTGCCATGACCATTACGTTGGCTGCGGTGTATGCTCCTTTATCCTTGGCGCAGGGTGTGACTGGACAGTTATTCCGTGAGTTTGCGCTTACATTAGCGGGGGCTGTGATTTTATCTGGATTTGTGGCACTTACATTATCGCCGATGATGTGTGCTAGATTATTAAAGCCTCACCATGAAGATCAAGGCTTGATAAAGTTACCGATCCTAAAGAAGTCAATGGATTGGATTGCAAAATCATTAAAAACGCTTGATGAAGAATATTCGAAGCTATTAAAGTTTTCATTAAATCACCGACTAATTGTAGTTCTTGTTGGGGTTGCCTTTACAGGAATGTCATGGGGATTGATGACTAAGTTCTTACCATCGAAATTCGTACCTGAAGAAGATAGAGGTATTATTCGAGGCAAAGGTGATGCAACTAAGGGACTAACGATTGAAGCATTAGATCGTTATGTATTGCAACTTGATACAATTATGGACAACAATCCAGCGATTGAAAATCGTTTGTTAATGGTAAAGATGCCAGAAGTAACTGTTATTTCATCGTTAAAACCATGGGCTGAACGTAAAAAATCAAGCCATGAAGTTTTAAAGGAGATAAATCCTGAATTGAAAAAAGTTGTGGGCTTGGGCATTACGCTTAGCAACCAACGTTCATTTGGTGGTGGTGGAAAAGAAGAAGGATCGATGACGTTTGTTCTGCAATCGATGAAACCTATGGATGAAATTATTGCGACATCTCGTAAGTTATTGCAAGGCTTTGCAGATCAACAAGAAGAAATTGATTTGAGATTCTATTTGCCCGTGAACATGCAGGATTTTAACGTAAACGTTAACCGAGATGTTTCTGCTTACGTTGGTATTTCTGCGGAAGACATTGCGACAACCATGGAAATCTTTACAAAGGGTAAGAAAGTCGGAAACTATATGCCACAGGGTGATACAAAAGAGTATGACATTATTGTGGGTGTAGAAAAAGAATTCCGTAGATCTCCATCTGATTTATCGGATGTATATATGCGAGTGCTTAAAAAGAATGAAGAAAAGACAGTTCCAATTTCTCAATTAATTAACGTAGAAGAAAAATTGGCGCCTACTCAAATTGAGCATTACAACCGTATGCGAAACATTGTGTTTGTTGGTGATATCAATTCTAAAATGTCATTATCAAAAGCTGTTACCAAGGTGCAGGATATTGCAAAAAAAACAGTCAGCAAAGATTACATTATTGAGTTTACAGGTGAAACACGTAAGTTCTTACAAGAATCTGGAAACATGTTGTTCGTGTTTGGATTAGCGATTCTGTTTATTTACTTGGTATTAGCAGCACAGTTTGAAAGCTTTATTGATCCGCTGATTATATTGTTCAGTGTGCCGTTGTCATTGGCGGGTGCTGTCATTACCCTGCTGTTAATTAAAGATGGCAGCATGAACATTTTCAGTCAGATTGGTATGGTGACCCTGATAGGGTTGATCACTAAGCATGGTATTTTGATTGTGGACTTTGCGAACGCATTGCAAGAACAAGGTAAGACAGCTCTTGAATCTGTGACAGAAGCGTGCCGTTTAAGGTTGCGCCCAATCTTAATGACGACAGGTGCTATGGTCTTTGGTGCGATACCGTTGGCATTAGCAACTGGGGCAGGTGCAGAAATCCGCAGCAACGTGGGTTGGGTAATCGTGGGTGGAATGAGCTTTGGAACGTTGTTCACATTGTTTGTGGTGCCTGCTGTTTATACATATTTAAGTCGTAAACGAGCAATCCATCCCGATTTGCAATCGATATAATATATTTAACACCTCTTCGGAGGTGTTTTTTTAACTCTATGAATCGAATACTTGCATCTGCTGGACGGTTTTGATAGGCTTTGCAGGATTAAGAAAGAGAGAGAATGCCCGGACATATAAAACAACCTTCATCTACCGTCAGTCGTTTTTTTCAATCATTTAGTTTGCGTTATATACCAAAGCCTATTTGGGCACTTTCAATTTCTACCTTATTAATGACACTTTCTGGATCCATCGTGTTTACGATTGCCCCCCATTATTTGATTGACGTGTTGCATTTGGATAAGCAATCGGTGGGTTGGATGGAAGGTGTTGTTGAGTCGTTTGCGTTAATTGTCCGTATGGCATCGGGTTCATTAAGTGATTTTTTTGTTCGGCGAAAATCGATCATCCTGATGGGATATATTTTGTCGACGGTTGCTAAGGTAGGCATGCCTTTTGCTTATGGGGTGTCTGTGTTGTATTTTGCGCGTATTACAGAGCGTATTGGTAATGGACTGCAGGCAGCACCCAGAGAAGCATTAGTGGGAGACCTTGCGCCTGAAAACGTACGTGGTGCATGTTACGGAGTAAGGAATGCATTCGGAAAAGCCGGATCTTCTTTAGGTGCGCTTATTGTGTTTCTTATACTATTTACTGCTTTTACAACACACGTTGACGCAGGTACGTATCAGTTTATATTTTTGGTTGGAATTATCCCTTCTGTGATCGCATGTATTATCTTGTATTTATTTGTGCAAGATAAAAAGCAAAGCGTAAGCAATAAACCCGCATCTGTAAAACCATTTCGGTTAAATATCAAAGACTTAAGGTATTTAGGAAAGCGGTTTTGGATCTTGATGATCGTTGTTGCAATATTTAACTTTTCCCATTTTAGTGAAACCTTTTTACAGCTAAGAGCCAGAGAAGTAGGTGTGTCGGTTGTGTATGCGCCTTTAGTAATGGTGTTAATGAACTTAACAATTGCATTGGCGTCCTATCCTGTTGGTAATCTGTCAGATCGATTTGGTCGCAAGATCTTTCTGTTCATCGGATTCATTTGCGTGATTTTAGCAGATATATTGCTGGCATTAGGTCAGGGGTATCTTTCAGTCTTTATTGCAATTACTTTTTGGGGTGTGCAGATGGCAATGACCCAAGGAATGATCGCAACATTAGTAACTGATACTGCGAATCCAGATTACAGAGGCACAGCCTTTGGAGTGTTGAATGTGTTAACAGGTATCGTATATTTTATTGCAAGTCCGCTATATGGGTGGATTTGGGATACATTCGGCGGTATGTGGCCATTCCTGTGCAGTGCGGTAATTACAGTAATTTCATTCGCATTGTTATATGGTGTGATGCGTAGAAAATCTTTAAGAGTGAAATAAATAACTATAGGCGCGCATAAGTAAGCTTTTGCGTTCACCTTTGATTGAAATTAGCCCTTTAATGGTACCTTCAAAGACCTGATTAATTTTGATAGGTGATCCAGATATGTGAACGAATTGTTTTGAAAACCCCATTTTATGTAATGAGATATAAAAGGGATTAATTCGATCGGATTCAGGAAAGAAAATAGCATCCTGACCACTGGAAATTTCCATGCATTGGCAAACGCAAGCCGTGCAGTTTAAGCGAACATTGTTAGCGGGGGCTGGTACGGTGGCGGCAATAACTTCGGCAGGCAGAATAGTTTCTGTGCGCCATGGAACTATCACCACGATCGCAAAGCATATTATTATTAACAAAAACCTATTTTTACTAAACATAATTATTTTTCTTTTTTTGCAGTTCTTATTATTATCCAAAGTTCGTTAATTATTTATGAACAATATTTTATTTTTTCTTAATTTTTGTTTTTTCATTGCGACACTTAACTAGCCATACGTTATATCTGGGGTGATTTGTTAATGTCGATAAAACGGGAGAAGATGCAAACATCCAGCCCGAAAATAACTTTCTGGGGAGTCCATTTTTTGGGTATTCCCAAATAGTCATAAATGATTTTGATTCTGGAGGGTCAAAAGGTGCGGATTGCCTGCACACGGAAACATCAATTTTTAATTGTCCAAACGAAATTGATTTTCCAATTTTTGCGTCAATTAACTTAAATCGACCCGTAACTTTATCGACCCATTGCAGTTGAGCGTACTGTGTATTTAATGAACTATCTTCTTCTTGAAATTCATTAGATTCATCTGAAGAGGGGGGAGGGTGATCGCTGGGTGTTGAGGCATTAAGCGCAGCACTGCAGCAATAAAATAATATCAAAAATCTGAAGCAGAAAAGCATATTATTTTTTCTTTTCACCACCAAAGACAACTTGACTAACCACGCTTTCCAAATCTAATGAAGACTGATTGTTATAAAAGATTTGTCCTTCAGCAATAGGGTCTTGACCAGGGCCTACTTCGACGGATACAAATTTTCCGCCCATGATGCCTTCGGACTTTACAGCAAATGAACTGTCAGCAGGAATCTTGTAGACTTTATCTAGACCAATCACCAACACTGGAGTTAAGCTTTCGACATCAAGTTTTATGTCGAGGACTCTGCCAACCTTTACACCGCCTAATTTAACGTCTGTACCTTTTGATATTCCAGCAACGGTTTGGAAATAAGCGGTTACAGATAAAAGATCTCTATTTGCTTTTACGTCATTTTTTTGAAAAAAGACCCACAACAAACAGAGTGTTAATATAACGATACAAAAGCCTAAAAATGATTCAATGTAATTTTTTTGCATACCACGCCTTATTTATCAGGTGACCAACTGTCATAATAGTTTAATGCAGTTTGGGGTATGTTTTCAATGGAAGTTATTTGATTTTGTGCAAATTTTGTTCCAGTTGTATTTGGAATCCAATTGTTTTGATTTCTTTGGGGCGGTAAATTATGCATAAAAGATAGCCAAGCCCGCCAATCTGCTGGGATTTTTGAAGAGTCGTATATTCCGTTGTATATGATCCAGCGTTTTATTTTTTTAGAATTTTTGGTTTGGTAATATGAATTACCAAAGGCATCAGCATCAATATACCGGCCAAATAGTTTTGTATACAGTAATAATCCCAGACGGTTTAACATTTTTTTGTTTGTAAATTAGTTGATTTTAGTTAATGTTAAGTCAAAAGTATTGCAAATTCATTAATGAAAGAAAAGCATGATTATTTTTTTTGGACACATTTGCTTAATTATTGCGTTGATAACATCATTAATTCAAACATTAGGGATCGTGCCACACCACATTGCCAGGTTAGGGCGTCCCGCATGTCAAACAACAGCCTTGTTTACATTAAGCGCGTTTGTAACCCTATGCATTGGGTTTATACTGCATTCGCCAACGTTATTGGTTGTGTTAAATAATTCATCTGCGTTAAGCCCGTGGTATGTACGGTTAAGTGGTATGTGGAACAATCATATTTCGTTGATGTTAGTCTGGATGATGATGTTTTCATGTTTTAGTTCTTTGTATGTTATTCGATCGAAACATCGAAACATTGACCATTTATCCAGACCTGTGATTGGTGTTCAAGGGTTTATTCAAAGCGGATTTTTATTGTACATGGTTGCGTTTTTATCTCCCTTTGAATTAGCGAAAACACCGGGAATAGCAGTTGCTCATGGAGAGTTTTTGCTTAACCTACATCATCTGTTGATCTATGCTGCGTATATGTTAATTTCGATTGTATATGCGCTAGTGATTGGAATTTTGATCGAAGGCAAACGTGTGAGCCTGTTAAGTAAAGAAGCTTTACCGTGGTTGCAACCAAGTTGGATGCTGTTGGCTGTTGGTTCTGTTTGGGGTATTGTTCATGGGTATGTTAGTCAGGGTAAAATAGTATTACAATACGGGACTGTAGAATATGAATCTTTAATTACTTTGGCATTAATGACGACTTTATTGTTATTGATGCGTTATGTGGATCGCAGTCGAATCATCAAAAAATTAATTCTATTGGTGGGGATTGTGGTGTTTTTTCAGGGATTGTTTGGAAGCTTGATACATCAACATGTAAAATCTTCATCCCCAGGGTTGATGGTTAAAGACTTACCAGAAGCAAAATTCTTATTTTTATTTATAGGTATTGGCATTTGTTTTAGCTTAATGATATATACAGGGCGAGTGATTCGTAGCTTGCGAAAACATAAACTGGACGTATAATGAATAAGCTTTCCACTGCCGTTGGAGATATTGTAGCACCCATAGTGTTCATGGTGTTTGTTGGATATCAAGTGGGACAGTATTTAGATAAACTAGCAATATCCATGGCAATTGGATTGTTCGTGGGATTTATAGTGGCACTATTTAACGTATGGAAATTAATGAAAAAACTGAGGCGAAACGATGAATAATCCAATGCATCAATTTGAAATTCATAAGATTTATGACCTGCAATTGTTTGGGATTGATATTTCTGTTACAAACTCAACGGTATTTATGTTGATTGCAACTGCGTTGATTATCGCTGTGCTGTCGCTGGGGATTCGTAAGGGCTACCACTTACGGCAACCCAATAAAGCAGAGGTTGTTTCCGAACAAGCATTTAATTTTGTTGCAAATTTGGTTGATGAAAATTGTGGATCCGAAGCGCGCAGATACTTACCCTTTGTGATGTCATTTTTTATGTTGATCGCAATGGGCAATGTGTTGGGGATGGTGCCGTATACCTTTACATTTACCAGCCATATTATTGTGACATTTGCTATGGCTGCAATGGTGTTTATTGTGATCACGATTATTGGGTTTATGCATCATGGGTTGGGATATTTAAAGATCTTTTTACCCGATGGAGCCCCCTTGTTTTTGGCGCCAATTTTAATTCCGATTGAGTTAATTTCATATTTGTCCAGACCGATCAGTTTATCTGTGCGTTTGTTTGCAAACATTATGGCTGGGCATATCGTGTTAAAAATCTTTGCAGGGTTTATTATTAGCTTAGGCATCGTTGGAGGTGTGATTCCATTAGGAATGACGGTTCTTCTGACGTTTTTCGAAGTGTTTGTGGCGCTTGTTCAAGCATATATTTTTGCAATCTTGACTTGTGTCTATTTGAATGATGCATTACATTTGCATTAATACAGCTGACTTCTTATAATCTGGGTATGCGTCACTCGGGCGCTAATGTACACTAGAGTACATGTCTCGCCTCGTTCCTGTACCCAAATTAAATTAGTCTAGCTATAAGTTATTTAATTGAGTGAGAGGTTCTTATGGATATTGAAGCAGCAAAAATGATTGGTGCCGGTTTGTGCATGATCGCGCTATTAGGGGTTGGTATTGGTCTTGGAAATATCTTTTCAAGCTTTATTAGCTCTGTAGCTAGAAATCCGTCAGCCCGCGACCAAGTGTTTGGTATTGGTATGATTGGGTTTGCCGTAACAGAAGCTGTGGCGATTTTTGCCATGGTCGTTGCATTTATGATTTTGTTTAAATAAGTAACGAAGGTCAACATGCCTCAGTTTGAAATATCAACATTTTCATCGCAGTTGTTTTGGTTTTTCGTATGCTGGGGCTGTGTGTTTGTTTATTTGTGGAAAATTCTTGTTCCCAGGATGTCTGCAAAGCTATCTGATCGAGAACATAAGATCAAAAGCATCCTTGCTGAGGCAACAAGCTTTGATCTGCAAACAGAAACGATGCTATTAAAATATGATGATAAACTGAATCATTTTAAGCAAAAGCAAAAAGCAAAGTTGCAGCAAACAACCGAATTTATTCAAAAAAGCAAAGAAGGTTTAGAGTCTGATTTAAAGCAAGAACTGGATTCTCAACTGTTAATATTAGAGGCAAAGCTTAAACAGTCTCAAGCAGACTTGCTTAAAACTTTACCCACAGAGCTTGAATCAGTATTAACAGAATTTGCTCAAAAACAGATTCCGTTTGCGTTGGATGCTGGCGGTATTAGCAAGGTGTTAAACGCAGAAGTTAAAAAGTTGATGCATCATGATTAATACACCAGAATTTTGGGTTGGAATTTCATTTCTAATATGTGTTGGAATTTCATATAAGTTAATTTTCCCCGCATTGAAGGCTGGAGTAATTTCCCATCAAAGCGAGATTGAGCGATTATTTTCAGAGGCTGAGTCCCTGCTACAAGCGGCAGAGAAAAAATTTAGTCTTACTCAAGAACGATTGGATGCGTTGCCTAATCTGATCATTGAAATGGAAGTTCAGTTTGATTCGAAGGTAAACCATTTGCTTCAGGAATGGTCGATTCAACAAGAAAGAATTACGGCACGATATCAGTCTTTGCAAGAACATAAGTTGCAACATTTAAATGATCATGCAAAAATTCAGGGGTATGCCAGTATTTCCGATGTATGTATACACGCATTGCACGCATACGTTAGCCAACACATGAGTGCTAAAAAACATCAGCAGATTGTGATGGACGCGCTTAAGAATTTACCCAACGTTTAATACACTTATACTAAAAATAAATTAATAATAATTAATAAGGAACGTTCAACATGCAAATTCAAAAAGAATCTTTGGATACTATTTTTAATACAGCGCGTACTTATCCAGGCTGGTTAAACACGCCGGTAGAGGATAACCTTTTAAAGCAAGTATATGAACTAATGAAGCTTGGACCAACGTCAATGAACTGTTGTCCAGCGCGAATAGTATTTGTAAAATCTAAAGAAGCAAAAGAGCGATTAAAGCCCTGTTTGGCTCCTTTTAATGTTGATAAAACAATGGCAGCACCTGTAACAGCGATCGTTGCCTATGATTTACATTTTTATGAAAAAATGGATGTTCTGTGGCCCCATGCCGATGCTGTATCAATTTTTAAGGGAAATGACTCACTTATTTCAGAAACAGCCTTGCGCAATGGTTCATTGCAGGGCGCGTATTTAATAATTGCTGCACGCAGTTTAGGGTTAGATTGCGGACCAATGTCAGGATTCAATGCTGCAAAACTAGATCAAGAGTTTTTTCCAGAAGGCATACTGAAATCTAATTTCTTGTGTAATCTGGGATACGGTGACCCAACGTCATTATATCCAAGGGGTGCTAGGTTAGCATTTGATACGGTGTGTGAGGTTTTATAAAGCAACCTGCCACAGCGTGACGCTGGACTCATTAAGTTAGATCCGCCAGGGGTCATCCCTGGCTCCAATAAGCAGCGTGCCGGCAACGCTCGTTGCATCCATTGAATTAATTAGATAAGGGCGAAAAATCGAAAAAAACGCCCTTATGTTAAAAGTCACGTGCGCAAAATCGAGTTTTGCGCACCTAGCTTCTTAATGAAGATTCAAACTTATACAAGCTTACATAAACCCCTTGACTTTTTGATGTGGATTGTATATTTTGCAGCTTGTTATATTTATTAATCAAACACAGGTTTAATCATGTACGCAGTTGTAAAAACAGGCGGCAAGCAATACAGAATCGCTAAAGATCAGGTGATTCTAGTTGAAAAGCTTGACGTAGAAAAAGGGAAAACGATCGAGCTTTCCGACGTACTTATGATCGCTAACAATGGTAAGGTAAAGGTCGGTGAGCCCTTTATCAGCGGTGCAAAAGTTACTGCAACTGTTGTCGATCAAACGCGTGGTGAAAAAATTATTATTTTCAAAAAGCGTCGTCGTCAGAATTCTCGTCGTAAAAATGGACACCGTCAACATTTGACAGTGTTAAAAATTAACGATATCGTTGAAAAAGCAGCAAAACCACAAGCTGCTGCTGAAGCATAAGGAGTCTAAGTTATGGCACAAAAGAAAGCTGGCGGTAGTTCGAAAAACGGTCGCGATTCGATTGGACGTCGTCTAGGCGTTAAAAAATACGGTGGAGAAGCGGTAGTGTCTGGTAACATTATCATTCGTCAACGTGGAACAGAATTTTTCCCTGGTGATAACGTAGGTATGGGTAAAGATCATACATTGTTTGCAATGGCTAATGGTCAAGTTAAATTCTTAACAAAAGCAAAGAATAGAACATACGTTAACGTTATTCCAATGGCTTAATTGCCGTCTACATAATGTAAAAAGGGGATGTGATTACATCCCTTTTTTTATAAGGAGATACCATGCATTTTATTGATCACGTAAGAATATATTTAAAGTCCGGCGATGGCGGAAACGGTTGCGTTAGCTTTCATCGAGAAAAATTTATTGAAATGGGTGGTCCCGATGGAGGGACAGGGGGTAAAGGTGGGGACATCATTTTTGAAGTCGATCCAAACCTAAACACATTGATTGATTTTAGATATAAGCAACACTTTAAAGCTCAACGTGGGCAACATGGTCGTGGTAGCAATTGCACGGGCGCCCATGGAAACTCTATTGTTATTAAGGTTCCAATCGGAACCCAAATTTTTGATGAGCACAAAGAATCTGTTTTATTTGATTTGATTAAACCTGACGAACGTTTTGTATTCTTAAAAGGTGGCGATGGAGGACGTGGTAATGCGACCTTTAAAACGTCAACGAATCGGGCGCCCAGACAATTTGAAAACGGATGGCCAGGCAAAGAAACATGGGTGTGGTTGCAATTAAAATTGCTGGCTGATGTTGGATTGTTGGGATTGCCCAATGCTGGAAAATCAACGTTCTTGTCGGTTTCGACTCGAGCTAAACCAAAAATTGGTGACTATCCATTTACGACCCTGAAGCCGCAGCTTGGTGTTGCATCTGTAAACGATCAAGAATTTGTAATCGCAGATATACCAGGGTTAATTGAAGATGCTCATTTGGGATCAGGCTTAGGTGACAGATTTTTGGGACATATTGAACGGTGCAAGGTTTTGCTTCATTTGATTGATGTATCAAGTGATGATATTGAGCGCGATTATCAAATTATCCGTCGGGAATTGGAAGCGTACGGCCATGGTTTGAAAGACAAACCCAGCGTAATTGCGTTAACTAAAACAGATTTGGTAGACGAAGAGTGTGTTCAATCTGCCACAAAAGTTTTGAGCCAGTATACAAAAGAACAGATTTTTGCAATATCATCAGCGCAAACAAAGAACATTCACACACTGTTAACTTTTTTAAGTCAGGTTGTATTTGACAAGTAACTTTAGTTAATTTTATACTAATTATTACACAACAAAAAAATGTGAATTGAATGATTAACAATAATAAAACACACTGGTTAAAGTCACATGCGCCTTTTTTAAGCCTGTTTCCTTTGTTGCTGTTCCTGGCCATATTTGTAACATTTGGCATTAGCTCATGTAACGGGGGTAAGTTAACACTTTCACCGACTGTTGCAATTCTTCCCGCAATTTTACTGGCTTTTTTGTGGAAACCCCGAGATTTTAGTAAAAACTTAGATGTGTTTATGTCGGGGGTTGGTCACACCAATATCTTGTTGATGTGCTTTGTGTTTTTATTGTCTGGAGCCTTTAGCGCAGTAATGTCATCTATTGGCGGGATTACGGCGACGGTTAATTTTGCATTGTACTATATCCCGCCTCATTTTATATTGCCCGGGATTTTTATTGTTTCATCCTTTATTAGTTTGGCGATGGGAACATCCATGGGGACTGTTGCGTCGGTAACGCCAATCGCAGTGGGTATTTGTCACACAGCGGGTGTAGATTTACCTGTGGGTATCGGTGCTGTTTTGGGTGGAGCGATGTTTGGGGATAACTTATCTATTATCTCTGACACCACAATTGCTGCTGTTCAAACCCAGGGGTGTGAGATGAAAGATAAGTTTAGAATGAACTTTTTCATAGCATTGCCCGCGATGATTGTTTCGGTTGCTGTTTTGTGGATGTATCCACAAACGGGTGTGATCGATACAGTATTGGACTTTGATTTCATTAAAGTATTGCCGTATATCGTTGTTTTAATTCTCTCATTAACGGGAGTACATGTTTATTTAATTTTAATCGTCGGAATAATCATTGGGGGCATAATTGGTTTGTTGGGGGCTGATTATACAACGGTTGAATTTACCCAGGCTATTTATAAAGGCTTCACCACGATGGAAGAAATATTAATTCTTTCAATGTTTATTGGTGGATTAAGTGAGCTTATAAAACATCAGGGTGGTATGGCATATTTAATTGAGAAAATATTGTTGCTGTCTCATAAATTTAATCATAACGGAAAGCCCAATAAAAAGGTTGGAGAGTTATCGATTGCAGCAATGTCTTCAATTGCGGACATATGTACAGCAAACAACACAGTATCCATTCTAATGGCGGGTGAGGCCTGTCGTGATATTGCAAAACGATATGGTATTCTGCCTACGCGTGCAGCCAGTTTATTGGATATTTTTTCCTGTGTATTCCAGGGGATTCTACCCTATAGTGCGCAAGTATTATTGGCAGCATCAATTTCAAGTTCAAACCCAATGGACTTGGTTGGAAAGGTTCATTATTGTTACTTTCTGGGTGCTGCAACATTAATTTCTATTATGTTTGGGTTGCGCCAAAAGTAGGCAACGTGCCGTTGCATCCGCCAGCGTGACGCTGGACCCATTGAGGTTATTCGAATAAATTTCTATGTCGTAATATTGTTTCGTATAATCCGTATCTGTGCGAATCGGATCTAAGCAACGTGCCGTTGCATCCACCAGCGTGACGCTGGATCCATTGAGGTTATTCGAATAAATTTCTATGTCGTAATATTGTTTCGTATAATCCGTATCTGTGCGAATCGGATCTAAGCAACGTGCCGTTGCATCCACCAGCGTGACGCTGGACCCATTGAGGTTATTCGAATAAATTTCTATGTCGTAATATTGTTCGTATAATCCGTGTCTGTGCGAATCGAATCCAACTTATGGGGTGCAGGGATCATCCCTGCCTCAGGACTACTATAGTACGATCGCTTTGATCTCGTCTTCTGTTAAGCCGGTTGCTGCTTTGATTTGATCTACTGTTAAATTCATCGACTTTAAATTGCGAGCAATTTCAATCTTAGCGGCTTTTTCACCTTCAGATTTGCCTTTTTCCATGCCCTTAGCTATGCCTTTTTCCATACCCTTAGCTATGCCTTTTTCCATACCCTTAGCTATGCCTTTTTCCATGCCTCTTTCAAGTCCTTGCTTTAAGCCTTTTTCTTCAGCTTGTTGAATCTTATAATCTTCAATCGCTCTTGCATCGCGTTCATGTTTTAAGGCTGCTTCATAAGAATTCCACTCTCGTTCACTCATGGAATATTTTGTTGATTCGTCAAAGGCTTTCTTTAAGACGACATCATCTCCCAACAATGTTGTTAAATCCTTATCCAACGTCTCATGGGCATGTTTAAAGAAATACACCCATTTCTCTTCTATGGTGGATAATTCATCAAGTGTTTTTGTGAATTTAGGCAATTCAATAAACGTAAAGCTAAATGCTTTTAAATTATTTTCAAACGTTTTTTTATCCAACGTTACATGATCTGATTTCCACGTGGTTTTATCGGGAAACATCACATAATCCGTAATCGCAATAAAAATTACCTCTTTCAAATCTTGGTACTTTTCACCGACATCCATCTGATTGATATAGGCTTTTGCTGCATAAAATTGGGCTCGTTCTTCAAACCCTGAAAACTTTGCAACCTGCATCTCAATAATAAACTGAGTTCCTTTTATATCACGACACAACACATCGACCATGGATTGTTTTTTATAAGCATACTCTGGGTTTAGATCCGTTTGAAGGTATGTGACATCCTGAATCGCATCCTCACCCTCAAGGTGTAAAACGCTGTTGATAAAGTGAATAAGAATATCCTTGTTCTTTTCGGTTCCAAATAACCGTTTGAACAAATAATCATTCTTTGGATCTAAAAATTTACTGAATGCCATCGTCTATTCCACCTTCTTTTCATCTTGGAATATATCATATCTTGGTAAATGATGTGTAAATTGTTTTGCAGAGATGAACGCCGTTGTATCCTATATAGCAAAACGCTTTTAACTATGGTGCTGTGCATAAATGTATTTGTATTATTTGTAGATCAATTCCTTTAAGGTTAAAAACCTTCTTCTTGTCAATCTTTTATTAACCTTTGTGAGATATATTAACTTTAGAGCGCTCATACATTATTATTTTAGCCCACCGTTTCGTGAAGGAATGACGGATTGCTTCGTCTATTTAGTCTCGATTTTGGGGATGGGTTTTGTCCCCCCACCCGAAGGTCACTGAGGGTGACTAGGGCGGGGGGCGGTAAAAAAAATCACGTTAACTCAATCTTAACCTTTATTAACCCCAGATTAACGGCTGAGCTTTTTCTAATAATCCGCGCCAGTATTATAGGGTTGTTTCCCATAGAATTAGATTCTTCGATACCCAAGACACGAATTACCAACAACCACCTGGCAACAGTTTAAAACGTGCTAACACACAAGAAACAGATTAAACATATCTGAACTTTAATCATTTTATGGTAAAATATTCAAAAATTGAAATTGTTAGATGTTAAAAAAAGCATTTTTCCATATTATAAGCTGGGCGCTTTTGCTGGTTACGGTCGGAGTATTGATCGGATTTATAATATTGTATCATCTTAACAAAGATTTACCGGATCATTCGACGCTGAAAAATTATTCACCGCCTGTGTTAAGCCGTGTTTTTTCATCGGATGGTCGATTGATTGGTGAACACGCTCAAGAAAAGCGTATTTTCGTACCCTATGAATATATCCCACCTAAAATTATCCATGCCTTTTTGGCGGCTGAGGATCAGAATTTTTTCTATCACAAAGGGATTGATGTGCTGAGTATCTTTAGAGCAGCAATGACAAATGTAATGAGCAATGGAAAACGTCCAGGTGGTGCATCGACGATTACTCAACAGGTGGCGCGTAATTTTTTTCTGACCAATGAATTAAGTTTGGTTAGAAAGTTAAAAGAAGTAATTCTGGCCATTAGAATTGAGCAGGTGTTGTCTAAAGAGCGAATCATTGAAATTTATTTAAACCAGATTTTTTTAGGAAATCGTTCTTATGGTGTGGCTGCTGCGGCACTGCGTTATTTTAATAAATCGTTGGAAGATTTAACGGTACCAGAGATTGCATTTTTAGCGGGACTTCCAAAAGCGCCCAGCACCTATAATCCCAAGCGAAATCCGCAAGCGGCGATGAATCGACGCAACTGGGTGTTAGAGCGATTGTGGAAAACTGGATTGATTGAAGAGGGAGAGTTTCGTGCGTTTACAAAACATCCAATAGAGCTTTTGCAACGGGATGAAACTGAAAATGTACGTGCGGATTATTTTCAGGAAACCGTTAGAAAAGAGCTGATAGACGTCTTTGGTGAGGATGCCTTTTATGGTGGCGGGCTGTTTATCAAAACTTCATTGGATACGAGGCTTCAAACCATTTGTAATGAAGTGTTTCCCAATGCATTGTTAGATCTTGATAAAAAACATGGATGGAGAGGCGCCATTCGGAATATCGCGGATGTTGAAAAAGATCCAAACAACATTAAGCATTGGATGGAATATTTGCATGCGGTCAATGTTGGATGCATTCCAGAAGGGTGGCGCTTGGCGTTGGTAACGAATCTTGAATCCACTAAGACAACTCTGATTACAGAAGAAGGAGTTGGTGTGATTTCGATGGATACAATGAAATGGGCGGGGGCGCCATTGAAAAATGGAGTGCCTGGGGCTTCTATAAAATCTCCGGATCAAGCATTGAACATAGGGGATCTTATTTTTGTATCAAAGATAAAAGACAATCAGTATGCGTTACAGCAGATTCCAAAAATTTCGGGTGGGATGGTCGTGATGGATCCCCATACGGGGCGAGTGTTGGCGTTGACGGGAGGCTTTAGTTTTCAGCAGTCTCAATTTAACAGGGCAACCCAGGCGATGCGTCAATCGGGGTCGTCTATAAAACCGTTTGTATATTTGACAGCGTTTGAGCGTGGTGTAAAGCCTACTGATACTTATGTGGATGAACCGATCTCAATTCATCTGGGGCAGGGGCTTGGCACGTGGACACCTAAAAACTTTATGAATGAATTTAAAGGGGCTATGACAGTGCGTCGGGCGTTGGAAACGTCTAACAACATGGTTACGATTAAATTAGCCCAAAAAGTCGGCATGAAGAATGTTGCGAAGGTGATAAAAAAAATGGGGATCATTGATAAGCCCCCTATTCAATTGGCGTTAGTTTTAGGATCTGGCGAAACGACGGTTTATAAAATGACCACTGCGTTTGCAATTATCGCTAATGGTGGAAAAAAGATTACACCCACGGTTGTTGATTGGGTGCAAGATAAAGAAGGAAAGATGCTGTATAAGCATGATGATCGTAAGGTTGATTTTTTGCGAGCGTCCAGTTGGGATGGAAAAACAATTCCCACCATATCTGATACGCGGACACAGATTGTTGATCCTGCGCATGCATATATGATTACGTCTATTCTGCAAGGTGCGGTTGAAAACAGTCCTGCAAAAACAGCGTTTGTTCCAGGTCAGATTTTAGCGGGAAAATCAGGAACATCTAACGATTCTAAAGATGTTTGGTATATTGGATATTCGGCAAATTTAGTCGTTGGAATTTATTTGGGATATGACGTGCCGCAAGGTCTTGGTAAAATGGCAACGGGGGGATGGTTGGCAGCACCTATTTTCAAAACCTTCATGGAAAAAGCGTTGGAAAATGAGCCGGCAATTCCATTCCAAGTTCCATCAAATGCAAAACTATATAGAGTAAATAAACATACAGGGCAGGCCACGTTGCCCAATGATCCTGATGCGATGTGGGAAATAGCGTGGCAAAAAGATCGCATCTTTGAAACAGAAGAACCTTCGGAAACATCGAATGAGTCCTCTGATAAAGTTGACTCAATACCCGCAGATCGATCTGGTTCTGAACCAACTGAACAACACGCATCTCATCCAGGAATTTTATAATGAAATATTTAATAATTTACGGCAGTTCTGGCAGTGGCACAGGTAAAACGATGGATGTGGTTAATACGTTGAAAGAGCATCTTGGTGCTGATTTTATCGACGTATCGAACTATAAGCTTAGTTTTTTTGATTATACACACTCTAACAAAGATGATGATTTTCATGGCATTGCACAACAGATGGTGTGTGCTGATTGTATTATCTTTGCAACGCCAGTGTATTGGTACGCGATGAGCGCTCAATTAAAAGTGTTCTTTGACCGTTTAAGTGATTTGATTACGATTCGAAAACCGTTGGGTCGGCAGTTAGAAGGCAAAATGCTAACGTTTGTTGCAACGGGACATGATGAATTGCTGCCAGAAGGGTTTCACGTGCCGTTCAAACGGACGGCTGAATACTTTAATATGGGGTATACTGAAGGTGTGTATGTCTGTACAAATTCTAAGGTGTTTGACCCAATAAGAGTGCATGAAAAAATGATTCAGTTCGCAGAAAGTTTCTAGTCAACTTTACGGCCTGTTTTTCCTGTTGAACAAAAACTTGACTACGATGATGGCTAGTCCTAAAACGCTTATAAAAATATTAGGTGTGGAGATGGCTAAAAAATAAGGAGTCTTTGAAAAGTCTAACCAACCTCTACCTACCGCGATTGTTAGTAAGCCCCAACTTATCAATAAACCATAAATAATACACAAGATATTTTTAGCCCAAATGTTCCGCAAGGCATAAAAGTCTTTTAGACCAGTTACATGCAGTTTTTCTTTTTCAGCTTGCTCCACAGTTTCCTTAGCGCGTGTGCTATCATCCGATATAGTTTCTTTAATTTTATTGTCTAGAGAATTAGAATCCATATTCATTTTTTAACCTATAGCTGATAACTTCTTCCGACACTGCGAATAATTTTGCCAGGCTTTGTATAGATGCAAATTCGTAGTATTGATCGAGAAATTTTTTTGGGACTAATAAATGAGCAGCGAAAGTATTGGCTTCTTTTTCAATGGGAGAGTTTTGAGCTGAGCTTATGGGCTTTCGATAAAGAATTTCATATTCATTAGGGTGTTTCAAATAATAATCTTTGTGTAAGAAATAGTGTCCTAATTCGTGAGCGATGGTAAAATTGTTTCGTGCATACCCCTCTTGGTCGTTAACATAAATAGTATTAGATTTAAAATCCATCATTCCAGAAATATTATCCTCTGTAAAAATAACGAACTTTACTTTAATTCCATAGGTTTCGCACAATTTTTGAGTAATGATCGGAGGTTGAATTATAGATGCTTCTTCTAAGATTTCAGATGCTCGTTTTTTTGATGCTGAGTAATCAGGGTTTGTTTGCATGTTTAACCTCCTTTCGTTTTATTATACATATCGTGTCGCAAAAGTCAACTTTGATGTCTAATGAATATTGATTTTGCTTTTTAAATAAAGTATAATACGCCCCAAACGGTTCAAATAGACCTGTTGACGTGTCCGGAGAGGCAGAATTATAGTTTTGTTTCCGCACACACACTTGGTTTATTTAACCTAATATTATTAACTTAACAAAGGTGACGTTATTATGTCGAAACAAATAACTGAAGAGTTTACGGGTCTGCGCAAGCTGTTATGGCCTATTCACTCTTTTGAGATAAAAAAGTTCCTACCCATGGGGCTTATGATGTTCTGTATTTTGTTCATTTATACAGTATTACGAGATACTAAAGACGCGATTCTTGTTAACGCTCCGGGTGCGGGTGCTGAAAGCTTGGCATTTGCTAAAGGTATCGGTGTGACTGCATCGGCCGTGATCTTTATGATCCTTTACACAAAAGCTGCCAACGTGTTTAACCGCGAAGGTTTGTTTTATGTAACGGCATTGCCATTCCTAGTTTTCTTTGGAGCATTCCCATATTTCATTTATCCATTCATTGATTCATGGCATATGAGCTTGGCAACAATTCAAGGTTTGCAAGGTGAATATCCAATGTTTAAATGGATTATCCCGTTGATTGGAAACTGGACATATACGTTGTTCTATATCCTCTCAGAACTGTGGGGAAGTGCCGTATTGTCATTGTTGTTCTGGCAGTTTGCTAACGCGATTACTCCAGTAAAAGAAGCTCGCCGTTTTTACGGTATGTTTGGTTTCTTGGGTAACTTTGGTCTTGTGTTTTCTGGCCCAGCGATCATTTTGGTTTCTCGTTATGTGCGTAGCTTTGAATTGTCTCGTACTGAAGAAACCGGATTAATGTTACAATACTTAATGTCATTCGTAATTGTTGCAGGTATTATTCTTTTGTTCACATTTTACTGGATGAACCGAAACGTATTAACAGACAAACGTTATTACGATCCGGAGGCAATGGGTGAAGGCAAAAAGAAAAAAGCGAAACTTTCAATGGGCGAAAGCTTTAAGTACATCATTCAATCACCTTACCTTGGTTTGATTGCGATGTTGGTTTTGGCATACGGTGTATCCATCAACTTGTTTGAAGGCGTATGGAAAGGTCAAATTAAGATTGCTTACCCTTCTGAATCTGAATACAACGAAGTTATGGGCGGATTATCAACTGTAACTGGGTTAATTGCATTAGCTTTGATGTTAATTGGAAGCAACCTACTTCGTCGTTTTAGCTGGAAATCATGTGCATTAATTACGCCAATCGTATTAATTACTGGTATCTTGGTATTCTTCGGAGTGATCTATTACAACAATACACAATTGCCTGCTGGTATGAGCATTATTGATGCGATTGCTCAAGGGCACATCAACCGCGAGTTAATCGTGTTTGTGGTTATATTGGGGTTGTCTGTAAATGCGTTTGGTAAGGCAGTGAAATATTCATTGTTCGACCCAACTAAAGAAATGGCATACATTCCTTTAGACCAAGAATTAAAAATTAAAGGTAAAGCTGCGGTTGACGTTATCGGTGGTCGCGGTGGTAAGTCTTTAGGTTCTTACATTCAAATGGGATTGTTGACAGTATTCTCTGGAAGCGCGCTATATCAATTGGTTCCAATTATTGCACCAATTGCATTAGGTATCGTTTTCTTGTGGATCTTGTCAGTATTCGGTTTAAGCAAGCGTTTCAAAGCGTTGACTGAACAGAAAGAAAAAGAAACTGCTTGATTGACGTTTCATCTATAAGTTGGAAAAACCCGCAATTTGCGGGTTTTTTCTATTGGGTCCAGCGTGCCGCTGGATCCGATAAGTTAGATTCGAGCAACGTGACGTTGCATCCGTTAGATTAGATCCGATTCGCGCAAAAACGGATTACACAAAACAACCCAATACCTTGGAGATCTCAGTTTTCACAAACCGTATTGCCTAATGGATCCAACGGCACGTTGGCAGCCTGAGGTTGCATCCGTTAGGTTAGATCCAATACGTTCTGACACGGATTATAATTTTACAAATCGTATTGCCTATTGGATGCAACGGCACGTTGCCGTTGTGGTGGCGGGGGGAGGACACGCTCTGAGTAATGATGATGGGAGGGCCCCATCGGGAGCGCGAGGCAGCAGTTAAAAAACTTCATTTTTTTTCAAAAAATTCCAAAAGAGTTCAGCGTGCCGTTAGATCTATTAGATAATACGATTTGAAAAAATTATAATCCGTGTCAAATCACATCGGATCTAGCCTAATGAATGCAAACTCAGTTTGCTCTTGACTTCTCAAATTCACTGTGTATACTAATAAGTAGAATTGCGAAGAGGCTACCCAAAAACCTGGGTAGCCTTTTTTCGTTCTACGTCTTTGAAACTTTCAAAGACATGCCGAACCGAATCCCCAGTACAGGCGCTCAACTACCCGATCAGTAGTCACAGCCCTGTAAACAACCCCTAGAGCCGACGGGCTCGTAAAACACGACTTTGTGCCTATCAATAAAGTCCGCCTTTCCCCATTCGTGTAAGAAATGGGGTTCTTTTTGCACGTGCGGGTTACTGGGGATTCTCTCGGTTTTACAACGTGCCGTTGTATCCGCTAAGTTAGATCCGATGTGGTCTGACACGGATTCTATATAACTTAACTCTAAAAGCTTCGCAAACACAAGGAACTAAAACACTACCAAACTCAAAAACATCTCAAAATCATTTTTCACCCTTACCCCTCCTGCGCCGAAGGTGGGTTCAAATTCTCCTTCATTCTCTCATACCTCCAACCACACGCCCCCTAATTTACCGGATATTCAAAATCAATCTAGCCTAACGGATGCAACCTCAGGTTGCCGTGTCACAGCGTCATGCTGGCGGCACGTTGCCCTGATTATTTAGTTCTTAAGATATGCCCTAAATCTTCCAGCGCATCTTTTAGATTTGCATCAGAAATATTTTCAATAACGGGTTTGGGAAGCACAATGTGTGATTTAAGCTTATTGGGCAAAACAGCGGTAGGTTGGGATTGGTGCCACAGTTGAGGTTTTATATCTTGAACGGCTGGACATCCTAAAAATAAATTAAATTTCTCGATCAAAAATCCTTTTGTAAATTGCACTTGTTGCATTCCCATGTGGGACACTTTAACGTGCAGGGTACCTGTGGATCGATCTTTAAAATTTGGAACATAGCGCGTTGGCCAGATGTGGTCTTTCCATTGGGGGGTAATTAACGTTTCCCAATTCATCATAATTTTGCTTAAATACCAACCCTGCTGATCCAAAGTTGGTTCAAGCACGCGGTAAATAATCTCTTTAATTTTTTTTTGTCCTGTGTAAGGATGCGACATAGTATAAAACTCCCTAAGCTCAACATATCAAAAACGATCGAAAATGAACAGTAAGATTTCAGATAAAGTATTACAGTGGTACGATGCGAACCGACGAACCTTGCCGTGGAGATATGAACAGGTGCAGATTGCTGATCCATATCGCGTTTGGCTAAGTGAGATGATGTTGCAGCAAACTCAGGTTGATACAGTCATTCCGTATTTTCAAAAGTTTACGGCAAAGTGGCCAACAGTTAACGATTTAGCCAGCGCTGATTTAGATGATGTGTTGCACATGTGGCAAGGGCTTGGGTATTATGCTCGTGCACGTAATTTGCATAAATGCGCAAAAACAATTTCCGAACAGTTTGATGGAGCATTTCCTAGAAGTCCTGAAGAGTTAGCTAACCTACCAGGGATTGGACCCTATGCATCAGCAGCAATTGCGGCGATTGCCTTTAATGTTCCAGCAACGGTTGTGGACGGGAACGTTGCACGAATTGTAAGCCGAGTGTTTGGTTTTTCCACACCCATACAACAAAATCAAAAACAAATCTATTCCGCTGCTGAAAGTTTAACTCCACTGTTACGAGCGGGAGATTATGCTCAAGCATTAATGGATATCGGGTCAGGGATTTGTACCCCACGATCGCCTAAGTGTCAGACATGCCCACTACACACAGATTGCAAAGCCTATGCGTCGGGTATTCCAGAACAGTTTCCGGGCAAATTGATAAAACCATCGATTCCAACGCGATATGCCGTTGCCTTTATCTGCATCAAAGATAACAATATCTTGTTGCGAAAACGCACGGGTGAAAAGATGTTGCATGGACTGTGGGAATTACCGGGATCAGATTGGTATGCGGACAGTCTGCCAGAATTACCCGATGAAATGCAAGCACCCTACGCGGATGTTAAACATACGTTTTCACATTTCCATTTGATTACACGGGTTGTTCAAGCCTCTGAAATTGATCCGGAGTATTTGAATGGAGCAGAAGTAGCGTGCAACATAAATGAGCTTGACCAATTAGCTCTTTCAACGCTTACTAAGAAATTGTTAAAGGTTCGGAATAGAAACGGCTAAGAGTTAATACGAAAGGTATAACACATGAACGATTTAAACTATGTGGTTATTGTTGAATGCGCCATTGAACTTAACGGACGTTATTTAATTATAAAACACCCAGATTATAAAGAAGCAGGCGGGCTGTTAGCATTTCCTGGAGGCAAAGTTGAACTAAAAGACCATAACACTAACGGGTCTAGCAATGTTATGCTGAATGCCGTCAAGCGAGAAATCTTTGAAGAAGTTGGCATTAACCTGCTTGACCCCATCCGATATGTAACAAGCAACCATTTCAAATCAGGCAACGGATCCGAATGTTTAATCTTGGTGTTTCATTGCATCCTTGATCAAACCAACCCAACGGTTAATCCTTCAACCAGAGAAGTCTCTGAATATTATTGGCTGACGTCTGAAGAAATTAATCAAGCCCCTAACTCTCCAACATGGTTAAAAGAGTATCTTAGTTGTGTAAATGAATGACACATTTTGGAAGCGCTCATAAAAATAATGATTAAAATTAACTTCTAGATTGACAGAGCACCCCTAAAAGGATACAAAAGATATATCCAAAACGGAGAGATGGCTGAGTGGTCGAAAGCAGCGGATTGCTAATCCGTCGTACGATTTAAAACCGTACCGGGGGTTCGAATCCCCCTCTCTCCGCCAGCCGTATGAAATAATAATCACTTTCTGTACTTTTATATCCTTATGGATAAGCAAAAAACGAAACCTTATTCCATAGAGACAACAGATCTGCCAAATACTTATCGTTATAAAGGATCTTATATGTCTGATACTTTTGAAATTAAACAAGCAACGGTTAAAGATACTCCCGTAATATTGTCGTTTATTAAAGAACTGGCAGAATATGAAAAGTTGTTACACGAGGTCGTTGCAACAGAAAGTATTTTAGAGCAAACGCTCTTTGGTGACAATTCTACGACTGAGGTTGTTATCGGTTACTTGAATCAACAGCCTATCAGTTTTGCACTCTATTTTCATAATTTTTCAACTTTTTTGGGGCGTCCCGGAATTTATCTGGAAGACTTATTTGTAAAGCCTGAGGCTCGAGGCAAAGGAATCGGACAAAAAATGTTAAGTTATTTAGCTCATATTGCAAAAGAAAGAAAATGTGGTCGTTTAGAATGGTGGGTGTTAGATTGGAATGAAACCGCCATCGGATTTTATAAAAGAATCGGCGCTAAGGCCATGGATGAGTGGACAGTCTATCGTGTAACGGATCAAGCTCTAGATGATCTGGCGGCTTCTTGGATCCCAGAAAAATAATATGAATCGATTATATAATCCTGGGGCAACTCCTAAAGCCAAGCCGTTCTTTTTGAGCCGTATAAAATTTGAAATTAGGTTCAAACGCTTTGGGTTTAATTCAGCTACCGCGTAACACTGTATCTGTAAGATAGATACGATATTAAGACGCGGATTTCATGCAGAAAATACAGACACTGCCAATTTCTTCAGATTCATTTATCCATGATTTGCTATATGCTGGCTAAATTGTGCAGAACTTTTGGGTACAGAGATCGCAATGACAAATGCAACTAAGGTAAAAACAAACATGAATGCGGCGATGGGTAAGAACGTTCCGGTGTATAGATAACTTACAGCTTCCAATCCAATTGCAGAAAAAGCAAGTCGCCCAAAATTAATCATTGCAGCAGCTCGACCTTTAAAGCCAGGCAACATGTCCAAAGATTCTATATACATGATGTTAATTGGAAAAACAAACGGCATGACATACAGACTCATCCCCAATGTAATGATCCAAGGGACATCAGCAACAACAAAACTAATAAAAAGAAGCACAAACGACAACCCCATTAATGACCACAGCCCAAGATTTAAACATGTTGTTTGAGATACTTTTCTAAGAATCATCGGGCTTGCGATGCTCATTATAGAAAAGATCCCAGCAATTGCACCTTGATAAAAACCAAAATGTTCAATGGGAACATTCATGTCTTCCATATACAAAATGGGCCCCATACCGATAAACACCCAATAACATGAAACTAATAAGCAAATGATCAGAAACAATCGCATAAACGACCATGATTTTAATAGAGGCAGATATCCCGCTAAGCTGAGGGAAACAGCTTTATTAGGTTGAGTTGTGTTTGGAATAAATATAAAACTCATGACTAAACTTAAAATGCCAAGCCCTAACAAAACCACAAAATTTCCCTGCCATCCGAAATAAATATTGATATAACTGCCAACAACGGGAGCAAATGCCATTGCAAAGGTAATAACACCATTCAGCGTTCCCATAAGCCCAGCTTGTTTTTCGATAGGGGTAATATCTGCAATTACAACGTACCCTAATACGGCAGGCCCCGCCATACCAATACCTTGTAAAAAACGCCCGATGACAAGTAATGGAAAAGATGGTGCAAATACACAACAGATGCTGCCGATAATAAAAATAACTAATCCACCTATAATGATAGGTCTACGCCCATAGCGATCCCCCATGCTGCCAACAAATAAAGAGCTAACACAATAGCTTAAAAAATTCATACTTAATGTTAGCTGAACTAATATTGGAGAAAGATTGAATTCATGGATTAGATTTGGAAAACTAGGAATGAACAAATCCACCTCAGCACCCGCCAAAAGATCTATAACCAGTACCGTAATGAATAGCATTGGGTTGTTCATTAAATATTTTCCTTTAATAATACCGTTTCATCCTTAGGTTTTATCACGATGAATCCAAAAAATGCAACCAGCAATCCAACGGGAATAATAAACAAACCACTGATGTATGCCTCAGGAGAATAAACGGGTATATCAATAACTATTTGACCGTCCCAATATTTAACCATAATCCATCCAATGCCAGAATGAAAAATCAAACCAAATGACATAACAATCATGTTGGTGAACGAACTTGAAATTCCAACAAGATGTGGGGCAACGACTCTAGTGTTAATAAAGATCATAAATATTTGATACGCACACAACGCCCCCATAATGATCATGATTGTGTATAAAAGCAGTATGTTTTGCGTTTTAAACATCAGCATTCCCGTAAAGATTAATGCCATACAAAGAGCGCTGAGAATGATGACTGTATAAGGCTTCTTGTATTTCTCTTCTAAATATCCAATTAGCGGAGCCCCAAACCCAAACCCAAATCCAAAAAACATTAAAGAGGGAATGAATTGAGCATCTGATGGGCTAATTTTATATACCGTTTGCAGAAAAGGGACACCCTAAGCATCAGCAAATCCTTCTAAAGGTCCAACCATTAACCCAGCCAACAAAGACACTGCCCATACATGTTTATTTTTTAAAAGCTCTTTTAAGTCTGACACGATCGACGATGATTTTTGTGCAACCTGATCTTTCTGATTGGGCATGCAGATTAAAAACAACCCTGCAAGGATGAAAGATGTCACACACAATATCCATATGACGTTTTTCCAACCCACCATTTCATTTAAGATGCCAATGGGGCGGCTTCCAAATAAAGCGCCAGCAAATCCTAACGTTACCGACATTCCTAAAATACTGGCAAAGCGCACAGGTGGGAAATTGATGCGAATCACATAAAACAATGCAAGAATTGCAGTGGTGGATCCTCCGCCCAGTAAAAAGCGCCCAATGACGGCGATTGTCCAAGAATCGAAATAAAGCGGTGGAACAATGCCAAGCCCGCATAACAATAGGCTTAAACTGATGGTATATTTAGGCCCTATGCGATCCAACATCAACCCAACGGGCAAATGAAACGCAGCATATCCCGCATAATAAAAACCATTAAAATAACCAAAATCTTTTGCATCAATCAGATAGTTTAGCATTAAATCGTCTTTGATAACGCTGGGCAATAATCGTAAGATGTATTGAAACGCATAAAATAATGACGTCATAAAACACAACAGCCATGCCATCGGTAGAGTTGACTTTGATGTGATCGACATTTGTGTACTCAATTGGGTAATTTGAGTGATTATTACTTGCTTTGATTTAAAAATGCAACTGATTCTCTGCGTATAAAATGCCATAAATATCCGTGACCGGTGTTTCATGCTTATCAAGCTTGTACAGAAATAGTTTGATTTTTTTGCAAAAATCGGCGATAAGTACAGGGGATTACCCTGGACGTAGAGCATTGAATCTGGTCAGGATCGAAAGATAGCAGCCAACGGTGTGTAAGCGGGTCAAGGTAATCTTCTTCTTAGTTTTATCCAGGAACATTATGACCACTGCACCTTCGTATAAAGTCTTTGCAAGAACGTATAGACCCAAGACCTTTGGGGAAGTTGTAGGGCAAGATATTGCTGTCCGAATTTTTCAGAATGCCTTAAAGCAAAATACATTAAGCCATGCGATATTATTAACAGGTATTCGAGGGATTGGTAAAACAACCTCTGCCCGATTGTTGGCTAAAACATTGTGTTGTCTAAATCCTGTCGATCATATTGACCCCTGCGGTACGTGTGATTCCTGTGTTGCGTTTGATCGTGATCAGCATACGGATATTATTGAAATGGACGCAGCAAGCCATACGGGTGTTGATGATATTCGCGACATTATCGAAGGCGTCGCCTATGCACCAACGTATGGACGTTATCGCGTATACATCATCGATGAAGTGCACATGTTGTCCAAAAACGCATTTAATGCGTTACTAAAGACCTTAGAAGAACCGCCGGCTCATGCAAAATTTATTTTTGCAACCACAGAACTTGAAAAAGTCCCCGAGACCATTGTATCCAGGTGTTTGCAAATTCAATTGCGTCCCATGTCCATTGAAACGATTCTGGATCATTTGCAAAAGATTAGCACGATTGAAAATCTTTCTTCTGATATGGATGGACTGATGCTGATTGCAGAAGCCGCTAAAGGTTCGATGCGCGATGGTTTGTCGATACTTGAAAAAGTTTCAAGTTACACCAGGTCAACAGGTGAAAGCATGACGATGGATGTCGTTGAACGCATCCTGGGTCGCCCTCCGCAAGCTGAGCTGGAACGTTTATGCCAAGCAATTAAGTCTGGAGATATTATCACTGCGATTCAAAGTGTTCGATCTTTGTTTAGCCATGATATTGAACCCATTGCCATTACAAAAGGGCTTTTAAATGCCTTGCATCAATCGCTGTGCAGCACCATCGGAGTGCAACAAAACAGTTCCATCTTTTTTAAAGAGTTATCAGTTTCGCAATTAAATCGATTGTGGTCAATCGTTCATAACTCCGTTCAAGAATTGATGGTGTCGCCCGTGCCCCAAGAATCCTGCGAAGTGATGTTAATACGGTTGTGCCATGTGTCAGATATTCCGCCATTGAAGCAATTGATTCAAGACATCGAAAACAAACTATCATCTACAGAATCTGTACAATCTGCACGTACAGAAAATAGAATGCCCGCCCCCGCTGCGCAACCTCAACCGATACGTAGACAATCGGACATTACAAGTTTTGATCGATTAATTGAATGGGTTGAAACTCAGAAAGATCCCCACCTATCGTTCTTTTTAAAGCGCGATCTTAGAGTACACGGATTCAAACCCGGTTACATAGAATGCAGCCTTAAAAACCCTGAAGATCAACATTTACTAAAACACTTAAAGCAGATGCTTCAAACAGTGTTAAATGAAACATGGACGTTTGAGTTGGTGCAATCAACTACAGCAACACCCGCAACCTTTCATGAGCAAGCACAAACTAATGAAGCCAATGCAAAACAACGTGTAATAGATTCAGAGTTGGTTCAGCATGCATTGCACGCCTTTGAAGGAGCCAATGTCACCGTGGATAGAGTGTTATTAGATAGTTAAAACTGCGACTGTATCCACCAGGGATGATCCCTGGCAACGTGTCGTTGCATCCGATAAGTTAGATCCGATGCGTTGTGACACGAATTATTGTCGTTGGCAACGTGCCAACTGCGGTTGGATCCGTGTATAGCTAGAGTAATTTAATTTGGGTACAGGAACGAGGCGAGACATGTACTAAAATGTACATTAACGACCGAGTGACGCATGCCCAGATTATAAGAAGTCAGCTATAGGTTAGATTGGAGGCCTTTTAATCCGTGTCGACCACATCGGGTCTAACCTAATGGATGCAACGGCACGTTGCCAGCATCCTTGAATATCAGATATAAATTAAAAAGGAATCCCATGATTAAATCAGGTTTATATGAACACTACTCTGGCAAACGTTATCATGTATTGGGCGTATGTCGACATTCTGAAACGCTAGATATATTGGTCGTTTATCAATCGTTATACAATGATTATGCTTTATGGGTTCGACCTTTGGAAATGTTTAAAGAGGTCATCACTAAGGACGGGCAGTCTGTTCCACGATTTAAGTTCATCTCTGAAATGTGGACGCAGCCCGCAACGTTAAGAGATTAACGAGAAACCAGCGATTGTAATCCTAACAAGTTTTCAATAAATGCTTCTGCATTAAAGGCGCGCAAATCCTCAATACTTTCGCCGATTCCTAAATAATGAATGGGTAATTTGAATGCATCAGCCAACTGAATAATGATACCAGCTTTTGCCGTTCCATCTAACTTTGTTACAATCAGCCCATTAACATTCACCGCTTCTTGAAACAGTTTTACCTGTTGTATCGTGTTCTGACCAATGTTCGCATCCAACACTAACAGTGTATAATGAGGGGCCTTTTCGTTCAGTTTTTGAGTGACCCGAACACCTTTTTTCAACTCTTCCATCAGTGTGGATTTTGTGTGCAATCGCCCTGCCGTATCAACAATTAGAATATCGTCGTTTTTAGACATCGACGTTTCATACGATGAATATACCAACGCTGCTGCATCAGAATTCGCAGCACCTTTTTCTAATGGAACATTTGCTCTATCTGCCCAAACTGTTAACTGTTCCACAGCCGCCGCGCGAAATGTATCCGCAGCCACGATACGAACGTTTTGCCCTTCAGCTTTCCATTGAGCAGCCAACTTTCCGGTTGTTGTCGTTTTACCTGAACCATTAACCCCCACCATAAAAATGACAGTGGGTTTATCCTCAAACGTTAAAGAATGTTCTAATGGTTTTAAGATAGCCGTTAAGTCTTCTGCTAACGTAGCCTTAACTTCTTCAACGGTAATGTCTTGTTGGAAGCGTTTCTTTTTAAGAGCAGCAACCAATCGATGGCTGGTTGCGTATCCAACGTCAGCCGACAATAACAGATCTTCGATCTCTTGCAGCATCTCGTCATCTAATTTGCGCTTTGTGACAATGGATGTTAACCCATCCGTCAGTTTAGCGGTGGATTTTTTTAATCCATCACTTAGCCTGGAAAACCATCCTTTAGATTTAGATTCGTCTGTCATGCAAATATACTTTCACACGTTAAATTACCATTTTCTATACCAGCGATTACCAAAGGAATAATTCGCCCCTCGACCTTTAGTTCTGCTGGCAAATGGGTTAAATCCACGGGACAAAAATGTTCAGTACGCCCCAACGTATCAGATTCCACTAACACGTTTGCTTTCACCCCAATCTGAGCTTTTAAGAATTCTAACTCTTTACGTTCACCCAATTCCCGCAAGCGTTTCGCACGATCTTTGATCAGATCTGATTTTACTTGTGGCATCCGTGCCGCTGGCGTTCCAGGGCGCTGAGAATACGGGAACACATGCAAATATGTAAGATTACACTCATCAACGATCTTTAACGTATTCTGAAACATTTCTTCAGTTTCAGTTGGAAACCCTGCAATAAAATCTGCACCAAACACAACATCGGGTCGGCGTTTTCTAAACTCTTCACACATACGAATGGCATCATCCCGCAAATGTCTGCGTTTCATTCGTTTTAAAATCAGGTCATCCCCCGCTTGCAAACTCAAATGGAAATGCGGCATCAATCGTGGCTCATTTTCAACAAGCTGCAACAGATCAGCATCCACCTCTACAGAATCAATAGATGAGATACGCAACCGTTGAATGTCCGGCACCAACGCCAATAGCCTTCGCACCATTTCACCAAGCTTTGGCTGCCCTGGTAAATCAGCACCATAGGCCGTGATATCAACACCTGTGATGACGATTTCTTGATATCCACTTTCAACCAACAATCGCGTTTGATTTACAATGTCACCCATAGGCACACTGCGACTATTGCCACGACCAAAGGGAATAATGCAGAACGTACACCGATGATCACATCCATTTTGGACTTGAATAAACGCCCGAGATTTACCCTGGAAATTTGATATTAAATGACCCGCTGTTTCTGTAACGGACATGATATCATTCACAATGGCTTTTTCAGTATTAAACGTATCGAATCGAAAATTGTCTGCTTTCAGTTTATCGTCATTTCCCAACACACGATCAACCTCTGGCATAGTTGTATATGAATCAGGGCTAACTTGCGCAGAACATCCCGTCACAATAATTTTAACATTGGGGTTTTCGCGACGCGCTTTTCGAATCGCTTGTCGGGCTTGCCGTTCAGCCTCTGCCGTTACCGCACAGGTATTGAAGACAATAACGTCTTCCTTAGCCTCGTCAATAAACTGTCGCATGACTTCGGATTCATAGGTGTTCAGTCTGCACCCAAATGTAACTATTTTACCGCTCATAGTAATTACGCAATCTTTCCTTCAAAGACATAGGTTGCAGGCCCTGTTAGCACAATAACGCCATCATCACGAGTTTCTAATGTGACTGTACCGCCTGGCATCGTAATATCACATATAGGGTCAATTAATCCTTTTTTCAAGGCCGCCGCATGCACTGCACACGCTCCGCTGCCACATGCCAAAGTAATCCCAGTTCCACGCTCCCAAGGAATCATTGTAATGTGATCCTGTGATTCCACATGAACGAAATGTACGTTCGTACGATTAGGAAACAATCGATGGTGTTCAACATGCGGTCCATAAGTTTCAGCCATTTCAATGGTTGGATGCTGCGTAAAAATCACCGCATGGGGATTCCCCATGGATACCGCCACCATATCTGGTTTGTGTGCCAGGTCCGTAAATAAATCCAACAAATCAAGCTGTTGAGATATCGGTTGGTCGTCCCATGTGAACTCTGGTTGCCCCATTGTAATGCGTACTTGCCCATCATCCAATAGCCACGCTTCATGATGCCCTGTTGGAGATTGCACCTTAATAGACGCCTGTTTGCGTTGTGTCATCAATAACCATGCCAAACATCGAATGCCATTACCGCATTGTTCTGCCGCAGTTCCGTCTTGATTATAAAACCGAACGACTGATTCCTCGTCATCCGTATAAGTAATCAATTGATCTGCACCAATTCCAGTATGTCGATCACATAAACTTATAACGTCCACAGGCGCAAGTATTTTGGTATGTTTCAATATAATAAAATCATTACCCAACCCATGCATTTTATGGAATAACATAGCAACCTCGTTCTCACAATAATCACTATTCTAATATCATAGTTCAAATGATTTGACTAGCGCTGCTTAGCACAAAGCAGCGTGACGCTGGACTCGTTGGATTAGATCCGATGCGCTGTGATACGGATTATTGCCGTTGGCAACGTGCCGTTGCATCCATTAGGTTTAGATTTGGCGTGTTTTGGATACGGATTTGAAACAACAAAAACCGTAAGGCAACCTGAGATTGCATCCATTGAGTTAGATCCGATGTGATTTGAGAAGTGTAATAAAATACAATGCGGGAGGATGAGGGGAGTTTGAACCTACCTTCGGCGCAGGGCAGCGTGACGCTGCACCCATTAGGTTGGTTTTGAACCCACCTTCGGCGCAGGAGGGGTAAGGGTGAAAAATGAATTTGAGATATTTTGTTGAAAAGTAGTGTTTTAGTTCCTTGTTGTTGTTTGAAAGTGCTGTGTTTTTGAGACTTTCAAAGTGTTGTTATAGCAATGTGTGTTTGCCGCGTGAAATCCGTGTCTGTGCGAATCGGATCTATCTTATTGGATGCAACCTCAGGTTGCAAAACCGAGTGAATCCCCAGTAACCCGCACGTGCAAAAAGAACCCCATTTCTTACACGAATGGGGAAAGGCGGACTTTAGTAATATTACAAAGTCGGTGTTTTACGAGCCCGTCGGCTCTAGGGGTTGCTTACAGGAGCTGTGACTACTGATCGGGTAGTGAAGCACCTGTACTGGGGATTCGATTCGGCGTTGTGTCCTTGAGCGGTTCAAAGACGTAGAACGAAAAAAGGCTACCCAGGTTTTTGGGTAGCCTTTTCGCAATTCTAGTTATTAGTATACATAAGAAGTTTGGATTGTCAATAGTTTTTGCATTTCGTATCAAAGTATATCGGATCCAGGGATCATCCCTGGTGCAGCGTCGCGCTGCCAAAAAAGTTTGTTTTATTCATAATTGGTTAAGAAGTATCTGATAGTTTGAAGGTGGACGGATTATAGTAAACTCAGATCTCACTTCGGTGAGTGCATCTGATACGTAATGACGATTCTGAATATACAGTAGCGCAGCGCAGCGCGAACTATGTTCTAGTATGAACAGGGATGGACTCCCTGGGAAGACGTGTAACTTTTCAAAAACGATTTTTTTGAAAGATACCAATTGTATTACGTTGTGGTGGCGGGGGGAGGACACGCTCTGAGAATTGATGATGGGAGGGCCCCATCGGGGGCGCGAGACCAGCAGTTAGAAAATTCAATTTTTTTTCAAAAGCAGTCTGATGCTGGAAACCTGCGGTTGCATCCATTAGATAATGCGGTTTTTAAAAATTGAAATCCGAGTCTGTGCAAATTGAATCTAAGCAACGTGCCGTTGCATCCATTAGATTTGTCCGTTTCATAGCCTTGATATTTTTAAACAGTCTTCAGGTTGTATTTCACAATCCGTGTTCTTGCACATCGGATCTGACTTGTCGGATGCAACGGCACGTTGCAGGCTCAAGGGCGCTTTGCGCACCAGAGCGGCGGTTGCCGCTATCAAATCGCGTTGCGATTTGCTTGAGCTGCATAAAGACAGAGGTCGGCATACAAGAGATGGGTGATACAGTTAGTGGTATGCCGGGAGAGATTCGAGAGGCACAATATGTTAGTTGCTTATAACCCGTGTTTTTGCACATCGGATCTGACTTGTCGGATGCAGCGTCACGCTGCCAACGTGCCGTTGGATCTTATAGGTTGTATCGGGTGTGTGCTGAGGCGGATTGTAATTTTTTTCAACCGTATTAATATCTAAGCTCACATAAAACAATTACGCGGCGCCCTTTGCTCCAGACTTTCTTCTAATGGATGCAACGGCACATTACCGGGAGCAAACCTGCGCCGCACATAGTGTGAGAAAATCGTAGGGATCCAACGTGACGATTTCGGCTTATGGCGTTGTTTTTTATAATCCGTGTCAGAACGAATCGGATCTGACCTAATGGGTGCAGCGTCACGCTGCTCTGATCTAACTTAACGGATGCAACGGCACGTTGCCAGGGATCATCCCTGGAGGTATGAATGAGAGATTTTATACTCTAATGTTTCTAAATCCTTATCTGGTGCTGCCCCTTGTTTTTTTATGGCAGTTTCGTCTTTAAGAAGTTCCGTTCAAAATATTGGTATAGCGGGGTGCTGAGGTATACGATGATTTTCATCTTGTCGTCTTCAAACTCTTTTAGTGTGATGCGACCATGTTCGTGGAGCCATGCAAGGGCTTTTCCATCGTCGATGCGCAATGACACGCAATATTGTTGATCGTTGGTTCCAAGGTGATCTTCAATAACTTGGGCAAGATCGTCAAGACCTGTTTTATTAACGGCAGAAATAAAGACAGCCTCTGGGTGGGCTTCTTTGAGTGCTGCGATCATTCCATCCGTGGCAGTGTCAGTTTTATTATAGACGGGTATAATTTTGTTGGGAGAATATTCGCCACGTTTTTTTAAAATGGTTTGAATAATGCGGAAGACTTCCTGTTCATGAGCATCACGCTGAGGAGAGGAGATATCTTGTACGTGCAAGATTACATCGGCATCCAACGTTTCTTCTAACGTGCTCTGAAATGCCGTGATTAATTGAGGCGGTAAATCTGAGATAAACCCAACCGTATCGGATAAAATGATGTGTCGACCCGAGGGCAGTTTTAATTTACGACGGGTTGTATCCAATGTCGCGAACAATAGATCTTTTACAAACACAGATTCATCAGTCAATGTGTTAAACAATGTGGATTTTCCAGCGTTGGTGTATCCGATCAATGCAACGTTTAGCATGTCGGAACGTTCACGTGCTTTTTTTTGAATGCGATTGGTGCGTGTGACATCTGCTAATTTTTCTTCTAGGCGTTGAATTTTAAGGCTTAGAATACGTTTGTCCATTTCAAGCTGAGATTCGCCAGGGCCACCGATAAATCCAAGGCTTCCGCGTTGGCGTTCAAGGTGAGACCACATGCGAACTAATCGAGTTTTTTCGTAAGTAAGTGCAGCGAGTGCAACTTGCAGTCGACCTTCGGCTGATTGAGCGCGCCTAGCAAAAATTTCAATAATAAAGCCTGGGCGGTCATATACTTTAATACCAAGAGCTTTTTCCAGATTGCGTTGTTGTAACCCCGTTAAAAATGCATCTAAAAACAAAACATTCGCACCGGTGTTGCTGATGTTCGTCTTTAAATCTGTCAGTTGACCCTCACCAATTAGTGTAGAAGATCTGATCTTTTTTAAAGGGTAAATGCTGGTACCAGCGACATTTAAGTTAATGGCTTTAACTAAATTGCTGTCTTCTTCGACGCGGGCATTGCGGTCAATGACGTTAGAGTGGGGATAATGAACATAGGCAACCCAACACAAAGACCCAGGAAGATCTTTAGGTATAAAATCAAGTTCCTGGGCTTCGGATAGAGTAAAATTTAATTCGTTATTAATCGTTTTCTTCTTCTGCTGATCCATTTAATGCAAAGGGGTTAAGTGGCATAACCGTAGATATAGCATGTTTATAGATCAGTTGGGAATGGTCATCTCGACGTAATAACATAGAAAAGTTATCAAACCAGGTAATAGTACCTTGTAATTTTACGCCGTTAACTAGAAATACAACGACTGGAGATTTATCTTTTCTAAGGGTGTTCAAGAACAAGTCTTGAATGTTAGGTGCTTTTTCAGTTGTTTTTGCTGACATTTTTTTAAATCCTTATTGATTTTAAAGCCTGAACATACAATTTTGGGTGTCTGATATGTTCAAGATAATAAATACCTCTAAAAATATGAGGGTCTTATACTTATATAATATATATCACAAAAAAAATAAAAAGTCAAGTTTTTTTCGAATAGCTATGATTTTTTACATGGGTACCTTGCTTCAATTGCAAGGCGATTAGCAGACATACAACAAATAATGCACCTAAAACGATTGTGAATGACGTGTCAAACATTTCTATGGAATATTGTGGAACACCTTCTAACATAGTTCCATCCCAGTGATGTTCTAACAATTTTCCAACCATTTGATTGAGGATAGCGCCCCCAAACATATTGAATGCATTTACGATGCTGATTGTTAACCCAGACGTTTCTTTTGTTGTTTCTAATGCAGCACCTGTAAACGACATCATTATAGCACCTGAAAATAATCCTAATAAAAATAGGATAATTTTAGCAGCAGCAAAGGGCAGGTCAGGGATCAACATAAAGCTAAAAAATAAAGAAGTTAAAACAATGGCGCTTAGTTTTATGCCAGTAAAAATTTTGTTTTTTTTCTCAAAATACCAGGGCAATACTAAGCTTCCAATTGCCAGACCAATATACATCGTCATTGCCGCTGATGCTGCATCAGCTCTCATGACACCATAACGTTTTGTTAGATAGGCGGTTCCCCACAAATCTGCAAAAACGGTTAATGACGAAAAGAACCCCAATCCAAGAATGCCATAAATATACACAATTTTATTTTTAAACACTTTTTTTAAGATATCAAAATTAAACGGCTCTTGATCTGCAGGTTTAATATATGAAGGTAAGTTAGACATAATAAGAATAACGATCAATAGACCTAACGCACCCAACGCAAGGATCGTTAATCTCCAGCCGATAGATTCCAATAACGATACAACAAGGTTTCCGGAAATGAGAGCTCCTAAAGTTCCCATAGTCAGTGTTGTGCCCATGTATAAACCGCGATGACCAGCGGGGATATAGTCTGCACATATTTTTAATGAACACATAAATACTGGGGCAGATCCAATACCCATTAGTAATCGACCTAATTGTAAATGCCACAATGATGTTGACCAATAAAACATGCACGCACCTAAAATACACATGCTGATTGCAGCCAGCGCAACTTTCTTTAAACCAAGTCGATCAACAATCGCACCTAAGGGAACTTGCAGTCCACCATATGCATATAAATACATGGCGCCCAAGCTTGAAAAGTCAACGGCGCTTAATAACAAATCCGTTCGAAGTTCCTGTTCAGCGACACTAGGGAATACGCGCAATACGTATTGATACATATAAAACAATGATAAAGAAAACCAAGCTAACTTGGGCGATGACAAACGTTGCATTTGAAAACTCTGTTATTAATTAAAAGTATGTGGTTGGATCATACTGAAAATTTAAACGATGTCAAAGCGAAAAAATCTTTGATTCATTCATAAAGTTGTTATGAGTTCTGATAGATTAAAGATGGTTAAGTGTACATCGGCATCTTTTATGTATGATCGATTTTTGTGGGTAAGGTCGAAAGTAAGTCGTGCAAGATGGTCTGAGGCGGTCGCCTAAGCACGCGTGTACTAAACTTTGATGAAGCTTTGCCAAATCACTTGGTCATGATCTACAATAATAGGTAGCGATAAAAATACTTGATAAGGAAGTGGGGATTCACTCACCAACGGTTTTATCTGGGGCCAATACTTTTTCCCAACGGGTTCTAGAATTTTTCCAATCGGTAAGGACGTTAGGTTGAATCGGTGATCATAGGTGATGTTGGAACAGGTAATTCGTTCGTGAGGGCATTTATCCCATTCGCGCACAACATATAGTTTAGTATGATGTTCCATCCAATAGCAACCAGCAAAGGTAAAAGGTTTAAACTCATTGACCGTTAGCTTTTGGGTCAGTGAATCCATATTATGCCGCACGTTAGCAGTTGTGATCGTGATGTTTCTAACTTGAGACGATAAACGCAAGGCAATCCGTTTTATTAAAGACCCTGGCAACTGTTTTAAGTTGATATCGCATTGAATAAATTGTAATTGATCATCAAAAATAGTGTGTTGAGAGATCCAATTGTTCGCAGACCATTCTAACGCTTCATCATCGCCAGATAGTTTTTCACAGACTGACTGAATAACTTTAGGGGATAATCCCAATTGAGACAGTCGATCAATCTGATCACGCCATCGAATCCGTTCATACTTTCGCATTTCATTGCTGGGATCATCGATCCAAGGTTGATTTTGACCGATAAGATAATTCTTTAACGTTTCAGGATCGATATTCAAAAAGGGGCGATATATAGAGATGTCATCTCTAAGAGTATGAGGCAAGATACCTGCAAGTCCTTTTAAGCCACTGGCATGAGACAATCTCATAAAAAACGTTTCCCATTGATCGTGCGCATGGTGACCTAAGCACAAATGTTCAATATGAAGTTGCTTGCAATACTCAATTAATAAGGCATAGCGAGCGTCCCGAGCCCTTTCTTGTATATTATTTGTGAGCGTGGAGTGATGCCAAATTAATGTTTCATGGTGAATCCCACGATCGGTCAACCACTGGTGTACTTGCTTGGCTTCTGATTTTGATTCCGCCCGCAATTGATGGTCAATCGTGATTGCAGTAAGCTTTATGTTATGAAGAGTAGCCCATTCATTTAATAATAAGCAGAGAGCCATACTGTCAGCTCCACCAGATACGGCAACGGCAATATGTGTTGCATTTTGAGGGGGTAGCAATGAATCAACGTGTTGCAATAATAAATGGGAAGCGTTCATCTGTTCAGGCTAAATAAGATTTCGATGTATTATTGAACCTTAGTTGAAGGTGACGGGTCTGTCAAGATGCAGCGTGTTGTAGTATCTAAAAATCTTTCGTTTGTTCAGAAAATATTAATCTTTGTGCACTATCGTTTTTTTAGTGCACTTATATATTTAATTTTAGCCCACCGTTTCGTGAAGAAATGACGGATCGCTTCGTCTATTTAGTCTCGATTTAGGGAGTGGGTTTTGTCCCCCCACCCTAAGGTCACGAAGGGTGATAGGGTGGGGGGTGGTAAAAAAATCGTGTTAACTGAATCTTAACCTTTATTAAGCAACGTGACGTTGCATCCAATAGGTAATGCGGTTTGTAAAAATTAAAATTCCTGAGCTGTCGCAACGTTGTTGTTTGTAATCCGTGTCAGAACGAATCGGATCTAATCTGCAGGGTGTAGCGACGCTGCCAACGTGCCAACCTGCGGTTAGACCAGGGATGATCCCTGGACCCGTTCGATAAGATCGGGTGTGATGCGACACATGTTCAAAAGTTCAATAATTTCAAACAGTAAACCTAATGAATCCAACCTCATATTGATGTCACGCTTGTTATTGCATTGCATGGATTGAGAAAGCGTAAAAAACATGGTATAAACATTCGTCACATGGAGGCTTTATGACTGTTATTACGCGATTTGCGCCTAGTCCAACGGGATATTTGCACATTGGTGGTGCGCGCACAGCATTGTTTAATTGGCTGTTTGCTCGCCATTATGGCGGGAAATTTCTATTGCGAATTGAAGATACTGACCGTGCTAGATCAACGGACGATGCCATTCAGGCTATTTTCAAGGGGTTACAATGGTTAGGTCTGGATTGGGACGATGAACCAACGTTTCAATTTTCCCGCGCATCTCGTCACGTAGACGTGGCAGAAGCCATGATTAAAGCAGGCAAAGCCTATTACTGTTACTGCAGTCCAGAAGAGCTTGAACAGATGAAGCAACACGCCGTTGCAGAGGGAAGAGCCCCAATTTATGATGGTCGTTGGCGTGACCGCGATCCTGCTGAAGCACCTAAAGGTGTACGTCCGGTGATTCGTATTAAAATGCCTAAGGACGGGGAGACCGTGATTCATGATACGGTTCAGGGGCAAGTCACAGTTCAGAATGCTCAATTAGATGATATGATTTTGGTTCGAAGCGATGGGACACCCACCTATATGTTGGCAGTTGTGGTCGATGATCACGACATGGGCATTACGCATATTATTCGGGGTGACGATCACCTTACGAATGCATTTCGTCAAAAACAAATTTATGAAGCCATGGGCTGGCATACGCCAAGTTTCAGTCACATTCCATTGATTCATGGTCAAGATGGAGCAAAGCTTTCCAAACGTCATGGGGCGCTAGGTGTTGATGCTTACGAAACGATGGGGTTTTTACCAGAGGCCATGCGCAATTATCTTGTACGCCTTAGTTGGGCTCATGGTGATGATGAGATTTTCTCAACGCAACAAGCCATCGAATGGTTTGATGGATCCAGCATCGGGAAATCTGCAGCACGCTTTGATATGGTGAAATTAACTAGCGTTAACGGTCATTATATCCAGGATGCTAGCAGTCAACGTTTGGTTGATCTATTAACAGCATCTCACCCTGATCTAAACTTTGTGCAAAAAGAACGCATGTTGTTAGGGATGAATGGATTAAAGCAACGATCGAAAACAATGGTAGAGTTGTGGGAATCGGCTCAACTATATGTTTGGGACATTCCTGTAGCCTATACTGAAAAGGCGAAACCATTCTTGGCGAATAAGTCCTTGTTAGGTCAAATTTGGGATAGCTTGTCTCAAGTTTCTGATTGGCTTGAACCTTCGCTACATGAATGGGCAAAAGCATTTGCAGAAACTCATTCCATGAAGTTGGGGGATGTCGCACAACCGATTCGCGCAGCACTAACAGGATCAACAGTATCTCCAAGTGTCTTTGAAGTTGCAGCCATCATTGGCCGCGAATTAACAGAAAAACGATTTCAACACGCATTAAAATTATCGGATTAAAAGGAGTATTAAATGTCCGCAGAACAAACATTAATGAATATGCAATTAGATGTAAACGCTCAGTTTATTAAAGACTTATCGTTTGAAAATCCTCAAATTTTAAAAATGTTACAATCGGGTGAAGCATTACCTGAAATTGATATTAAAATTAATGTAACGCATAATTCTTTAGAAACACCAGATACCCACGAAGTGTGCTTAATTGTGCATGCTAAAGGGGCTAAGAATGGCACTGAAGTCTTTGTGTTAGAATTAAATTACGCAGGCATCTTTACTATAAAAAACATTGACGAGGCATTATTGCATCCCATCTTAATGATTGAATGTCCACGAATTTTGTTCCCCTATGTTCGCAACATAGTTTCTGAGGTTACGCGTGATGGTGGGTATCCGCCATTGTTGTTAAAGCCTGTGGATTTCGCAGATTTATACCGCATGCGTCTGGAACAAATGGCGGCAGAGCCAAAAGGCAACGCTTAATTTTTCCGAACATAAAAGGGTCTCGTTATTGAGACCCTTTTTCAAGTAAAGCATTTACACGTCGAATATAATTTAATGCGTACGGTTCGCCTGCTGCGAGATCTTCGCTCATTGGTTCTTTGTGGAGGAGTACCTCTAAATTTGCTAACAGTTCATCGTTCGCGTCTCTGTGCCTCTCATAGAATGCTAATGATAGCCCGAAGGCTACAGATTCATCTTTGAATCTTGAGACGTATGCATTCAGTTGTGTTAGCTTATTTTCTAAGCAATCTTTTATAATAGTGTAATCTGTCTGCTGTGAGTGTGAAATTGATACTTCAGTTATTTTAATCATTTCAGTAAATGCCGCTCTAATTAAGTGGACTCGGTTCCAAAATAGTTGTTTAAATACAGTGCTGGATTCTGGGGTTGTATATTTATCAATCTCATCAGGGTTAAAAATTAGATTTAATACAAAAGCCTCAAAATATAAAGCTAAAATTAAATCATTAAAGGATTTCAGAGCCTCATCTTTTATGTGACCGTTTGTATCAACTAGCTGTTCGGGTGATCCGATTAAGAAATCCTTATTTGCTGTATATGATCGGTGTTTTATATTTAGAGACTCAACATGGGCTTTTATTGCAGCATTAATTTCTGATTCTGAAGGAACCTCTTCTAACTTTAAACCTTTGCATGAAAACTCTGGATCTTGAATGTCTGGAATGTCAGTTAACGATCCAAACAAAACAGAAGATAATAGAGCTAGAGTTGCCAATACTTTTTTGAACATTGTATTTTTCCCTTTGAACACCTGCAACAATAATAAAGGTATTGTTATTGACAAAATGTTAATTTTTCCGAACATAAAAGGGTCTCGTTATTGAGACCCTTTATAATTTAGAACGTGTAAGGTTGTTCTAAAATTTGTGTTGGGTCATTAGCCATAAGGTTTTCAAGTGAGGTTGATAACGGTGAAACGAGATCATTAAACGATCGAATATGGTCTGGTCTGTGAGTTTTAACGACCTGATTAAATTTAGCAAGACATTCCTGTAATAATAATATGCGAATGTGATACGTATTCCATACGGCTTTCCTTGTGCCGGGTGTAGCATATTTAATAACAACGTCTGAACCAATCAATTTATGCACGGCGCAAGTTTCTGAGTGTAGAGTTGACAATAACGTGCTTGCTTCATTGAAGCTCTTTGCAGTAAAACCACCGTTCTCGCTAGTTAGATTAGCAAACAAATTATCTAAGTGAGTAACCCCTGCTATTAAAGATCTTTGCTGGATGCCATGAAAATCTAACGTCGATGTTTCGGTTGAGGATGCTTCTTTTAACTCAAGACCTTTCCATGAAAACTCTGGATCTTTAATATCTGGAATGTCAGATAAAGATCCAAACGATACAGAAGATAATAGGATTGTCGTAGCCAAGATTTTTTTAAACATTGTATTTTTTCTTTTGAATACACGTCAAAAGTATAAGGGCGTTGTTATTTACAAAGAGTTAATACCCTGCAACCAGGGCGCCTTTAAAATCAGAAAGCATTTCATGTGATAGCTGTGTTCCCTTTGTGAGTTTTAATTGTTTTGCACGACCTCCCATTAGTTCAATGGCGTACATTGTTTTTTTTGGTGGGGTGATAATGTCTGTACGATGAGGGTGAGCTTGCACCATTTCTAAGACATGTCCATGAGTATCAATAAATAAAATATCTAAATGCTGAACGACATCTTTCATCCAGAAGTTAGGCTTTTTAGAGTCTGTAAGGATATATAGTAAGCCTTCGTTTGGGCGAAGCTCTTCTACCAATTGAAACCCACGTTTTTGATCAGATTTATCGCGAAGGACTCGCAAACACACATGTTGATTTTTTGTGTCAATGCATACTTTTTCGCTGGGCATACGCAGCAATGTAAACCCTAAACATAGCATGAATATTACGGATAGTTTATTTTTTGTAGCAGGGGTCAATAGGAATATACTCCTTGTTTTGTTTTACGACCTAGTGTTCCATTTTGTACATATTTTTTAAGCAATGATGCGGGAATATATCCACTGTTTGGAAATGCGTTATGCAATGTTTCCATAATGGCAAGACAGGTATCCAAGCCTATAAAGTCAGCTAACTTCAACGGTCCCATTGGAAAAGCAGCGCCTTTTTCCAAAGCTGTGTCGATATCTTCTTTCGAGGCTAATCCGTTTTCTAAAGCAATAAATGCTTGATTGATCATGGGAATCAGTAAGCGATTTACAATAAATCCAGGCTGATCAGTTGAGATCACTGCAGTTTTTTTTATCGTTGAGATTAAAGTTTTTGCAGTTTCTAACGTGTGTTCATTAGTATCAGCGCCTGGAATAGTTTCTACTAAGTCCATTTTTAAAACAGGATTCATAAAATGAATGCCGATAAATCGTTCAGGATTTGTGACTGATTTAGCTAAATCTGATATGGGGAATGATGAAGTGTTTGATGCAATGATCGTGTCGAGCCTAACGATTGTACTGAGCCTAGCATATAACGAGTGTTTTAAGTCAAGGTTTTCTGGAATGGCCTCAATGACAACGTCAACGTTTGTTAAAGCAGTAAGGTCTGTATGAAAAGACATCATATCCATCGATGCAGACAGTTTTGAAAGGTGTGCTGTGATTCTGTTTTTTGCTGAATCTAGAGCGTTTTGCAGGGCATCAACAAGTGTTACGCGATATCCATTTAAAGCGCAAACCATAGCAATTCCTGCGCCCATTTGTCCTGCGCCAATAACGCCAATGTGTAAGGTGTTCATGTGTTTATTCTTGTTTTTTTTATTACACATAATAAAGGGCAGACTGTTGATCTGCCCTTTGGTATAGATTAATTAATTTTTACGATCGCCCAAAAATCTTAGTAAGTGGACAAACAAGTTAATGAAATCCATGTATAAGTTTAATGCGCCAATAATCGCAATTTTTTCAGTTTGATCGCGGTGCCATGCATCGGAATACATTTCTTTTAAACGTTGGTTGTCATAGGCTGTTAAACCTGCAAACACACCGACCGCAACAAATGAAATCAACCAGCTTAATTGAGTGCTGTGCATAAACATGTTTGCGAACGATGCAATCACAATACCGATTAATCCCATAAACAAAAAGCTACCAATCGGGCCAAGGTCTCGTTTTGTGGTATATCCATATAGGCTTGCCGCTGCAAACATTGACGCAGTAATAAAGAATACTCGTATAATGCTTTCAGAGGTATAGATCACAAAAATCGATGATAAGGATAACCCGACTAATGCGGCAAATACCCAGAATAATGTTTGAGCCGTTGTAATGCTCATGTGTTGTAAACGTACGCCTAAGAATACCGAAATCCCAATAGGTGCCAAAAAGATAACATACATCAATGGGGTGTTGTGAATTGCCTGCAATAGTTCAGGGCTGGTGGATACGCCATAGGATATTAAACCAGTGAATACTAATGCTGCTGCCATGTAATTGTATACACGCAACATAAAGGCCCTTAATCCCTCGCGGTATTGAGCTGTTTTGGCAGCTGACTGTGTAAAAACTTCACTACGTGCCATTTTTTTCTCCATAATTATTACTTAAAAATTTTATCATAAAGAAATTGACATCACAAGGTTAATAGGAAAATAAAGACTTTTACATTGACAAAGGCGTTGGAATTTATCACATTGTCATTCCATGGAGTTATAGATGACACGTCAACGGATTGCCAAGTATTTAGCGGCTGCAGGAATATGTTCTCGCCGACAGGGTGAAGACTTTATTGCAGCAGGTCGTATTAAGTTAAATGATCAAATTGTAACCACACCTGCAACGTTTGTTGAGGATACAGATGTTGTAAGCTTTGATAACCGTACCGTCAAATTGACTGGGGTTCGCAGAGTTTGGGCATTTTATAAACCTGCAGAATGTATTACGTCTAGGATTGACCCAGAAGGTCGTAAAACAATTTATGACATATTACCACCCTCATTTGAAAATATCAGATATGTTGGTCGATTGGACTATCTGTCAGAGGGGTTGTTATTATTGACGAATGATGGCGCCTTAGTTCGTCATTTAGAGCTTCCCATACATCGTATACCCCGTGTGTATTATGTGCGTGTTTATGGCAATGTGCACCCAAATATTGTAAACGTATTGGCAGCTGGTATGACCATTGATGGCATTCAGTATCAGGGCATACACGCAGAAGTAGAAGCATCAGAGGGGCGTAATACCTGGTTAAAGCTGACGTTATTAGAGGGTAAGAATCGAGAGATTCGAAACATCATGACGTATTTAGGATACAAGGTGAATCGATTGGTTCGTATTGGATATGGTCCGTTTTCACTGGATGATTTAACCCAAGGTGACGTCAAAGAGCTTTCAGTTGATGCTCTTGATCAATATTTGCAAAAGCTGCAGGGATAATCATGCGGATTATTCGGGGTGAATTTGTAGGCAAAGCACTGATTGCACCGTCGTCAACATTAACGCGTCCAACATCAGACAAAGTGCGACAAGCCATCTTTAATGTGATTGAACACCACGTGGATATGCAAGATTTAAGAGGCGCCACCGTTTTGGATGTCTTTGCCGGTACAGGGGCGTTAGGGCTAGAAGCATTGTCTCGTGGGGCCAAACATATAACGTTTGTGGATAACCAACGGGCAGCAGTTCGTAATTTACAGACACTGATTCATCACTGGAATATTGAAGATAGAACTACCTTATATGCTCAAGATATTCTGACTATGCCCGTTGCAGCACAGCCAGTAGATTTTATATTCTGCGATCCACCCTATGGCAAAGATTTAGTAAATTTGGCGATTGCCCATTTACACAAACAGGGGTGGATAGGGTCAAATACGACTATTATTGCTGAAATGCAAAAGCAAGATGATCTGAGGTTAGAGCTGCCGCTTAATATATTGCAAGAAAAAAAGTACGGCGATACAAAGGTTGTTTTCTTCAAGGCAACGTGACGCTGGCAACGAGCCGTTGGCAGCATGATGCTGCACCCATTAGGCAACGAGCCGTTGCATCCGATAGGTTTTGTGGGGTGACATATATAGCCCACCCACCCGGCCTGGATAGCGCGAAGGGGCGCTACCAGGTCCTTACCACACCTGTTGAAAGTGACTCGAAGAAGTGTTTAACGATATTAAAATCACCCACTTAAACACCAAGCTATGAATGTTATAAAAAACTTCATATTGTGTAAAATAGTCGCATATCTATTACTTAATTCATACATATCTGTATGATTGACACAATTAATCGGTTTATCAATGATTTTCCCTGTTCTATTGATTTGTTGTCAAAAATATTCTTTTTATGATCACTTTCAACAGTTGTGGTCCTTACCCGGGGGAGTATGTATTACAGCTTTGCTTTTATGCGTGTAACGTGAGGTGAGTCTACCCCGAAAGTTATTTCTGCCATATTTAAAGCTTTTTTCAAGTCATCGCTCCCTTGAGTATTTCCAGACTTTAACCGAACATCACCCAATCGTTCTAAGCTTAAAATCTGATCAGGATGGTTTGCTTTTTGGCAAATAGTATATGCTCTTAATGCAGCTGCTTCAGCGCTTTTTAGATCACCTTGAACTTGAAGACTGTCACTGATTAAACGCAACACATAGGCGGTACGCAGATGGTCTTTCCCATAATGTGCTTCATAGTTCTTTAGCCCAAGCTCTAAATTCGCGTGACCTTGTTTGGTATCGCCTAGTTTAACCTGAGCATACCCCAATTCACTTAAGATCTTTCCAATCTTTGGATGGGCATCACTTAACATCGTTCTGTGAACATCTAAGCATTCTTGAAAGGTATCTCTCGCTTCACTGTATTTACCTTGATCGTTATAAATCTGACCGATCGTCATTCGAATCCACGATGTTCGTAAATTCTTTTCTCCAAATAAATCAATGTATAGTCTTTCAGCAGCTTTTGCTTCTGTGAATGCTTTATCCAAATATCCTGTATTGTGATAAAGTTTGGCTAACAATGTTTTGCCAAAGCCTATTTCCATAGGGCTTTCAGTAGCTTCTCGTTCACAAATTGTTAAAGCAAAGTTAAGCCATTTTTCTGCTTCTGCATAATTCCCCAGAAAGCGATAGATGCTGCTTTTATAGAACTTCACACAAGCATACATCTTAGTTGTCATATCAAATTGCGAATATAATATATCTCCTTTGTCTGCCCATTCATTTGCAGTAGCATAGTCACCCATATCTCTATAAACCAATCCCTTGTATATGATATTCCATGCCTGCAATTGATCAACTTTATTCATTGATTCTCGATGTGCAATGGCTTCATTAATATACTGCAATGCAACTGATAGATTTCCAAGATCACGCTCTATCAAACTTGCTATGCGAAGTATAAGATCTTTATTTGATGTATCTGTACTGTTTAATGTTTTAATTTTTTCAAGGTGCTCTTTGGCGTTTAAAAAATTACCCATGACATAGTATGTGTGCGCTAACAAACAGATTGAATCTATGCACCCGGCGATATTTTTTGATGCGGTATATTCTTGCAGTGATTTAGATAAATATTCTTCTGCCAATGAATATTTACAGTTTAAGCGATGTACCATTCCCAGGTGCAGGTGTAATCGCGCAAGTAGATCCTTGCCTCCAGTTTTAGTATGTTCGAAATATTTTATGCTGCGTTCTAGCAATTCTTGAGACTCGTTCCCTTTAATTTCGTAGTAGGCAATACATCCAAGCATACCAATTGCTTCCATTTTCTCATCAGCGGTAAATAGAACACTTTCAGAAATTCGCTGGGTATGAAGTTCAAGCAATCTTAAAATATTGCATTTATCATCATCAATAGTGGCATAGACATAGTTAAAAACTTTTTGTATAACATTGCGGACTACCGGATGTGATTGGCTAAGCTTTAAAGTGTTCACCAAGTACGCATACATGATTTCCCATGTGCTGCGATGCATAGAGAGTGTACCAATATCGCCCGGTGCCGTCCCCATAGTAACCAACGAATGCTTCATCATATCGTTTGTAAATGCTTCTTTAGTATCTGTTGTCTTTTTCAACATATCAGCTGGAATGTTTTGTGAATCCATCAACCCCAATATCAACATACACTCTGTGTTGTTTTTGGCAGTGTCCATCACCTTTTGTAACGATAACGTGATGATTTGATAACGCACTTTTGCATCATCTTTTAAGGCTGTAGCATCTTGTTTATCTAAGACCGTTAGATAGGCTGTCGGTGTTAATTGATGAGTTGCAATGTAGGCTGCCGCAATCGAAATATCCAAAGGAAATGGAGGGATCTTTGCAAGAAGTTGTTTCGCATCAGTCGATTCAGCCGGTGTTAAACTCTTAGGATCTTTCTGATATCGAATGCGTGAATATAATGTTAATGATTCATCGGGTGTTAAACTATCCAAAGTGACAATCGTTCCCAACGTACTGGGAAGTTTCGTGTTTCTAGACGTTAGGATAACCTGCCCTTTACCCCATAGGTTGGCGTCTTGAGGCAGATATGTTTCGATATCAGCAAGGTGTTCAACGTTATCATAAATTAACACCCAATCCTTAGATTCTTTTAAAGTTCCTTGTACAAAGGCTAAGCGCTTTGATTCGCGATCCGGTGCAGATTGGATGTTTTCGATATTCTTTAAGGTAGTTTTCTGATCCGGTGTTTGCGCTAACTGTGTAGAAAACTCTTTCATGGATTGCAACAGCGTCGTTTCACTTTCAGCATTAAATTCCCAAACCGTTAGGGCGGGTGATGCTTCTAGGCGCTTCTTTGCCCACAACCTGGCAAGGGTGGTTTTACCAAGCCCGCCCATATTAACGGCACCCACAAGGGCAATCGTTGTAATGTCTGATCCCTTTTGAAACGTGCTGTTTAAGCGTTCAATTAACCCGGCACGTTCTAACAACATTGAATCTGCGGGTAACGGTAATGCACATTGAACCGAAGCAGGGGTTATAACAGGCGATGGTGTTCCAGATAAACTTGTCAGGGCGATTAACGAAACCGCCCCCAGTAATACAAAACGATTCATGATATAGTCCTTTTTTATTATGTGTATTAGGGTGACATATGTTGAGCTGTTTTTCCATCAGGAATGGATGATGAATCTTAAACAGACGTGTCAACAGGTTGATGTCCAAAGAAATCCAGAAATGATTGCAGGATGATGCTGGCGGCAACGGAATCAATATGATCTTTTCGCTTTGCGCGTGACATATCGCCTTCTAATAGCATGCGTTCTGCTGACATAGTGCTCATGCGTTCATCCCATAACAGCACGGGAAGGTTCAGGCTTTCAGTTACAGCTGCGGCATAGGCGTGTACATATTCGCAGCGTTCACCTTCATCACCATTCATATGTATGGGGTATCCCACAATCAAGCTTTTCACAGAATAGTCATCGATTGTTTTTTTGATATCGCTGATTTCTAGCAGCTTTCCTTTGCGTTGGATGGTTTTTAGAGGGCTTGCAATTCTGCAACCGCTGTCGCTAATGGCAGTGCCAACTGTCTTGGTTCCCACATCAAGTGCAAGTAAGCGGTGTGGCAATGTTGCAACATTTTCTTTAAATTCTGAAAAAATCTTATAAATCATAAAAATTTACCGTTCGTTAAGGCCTCTCTGTCAATCTGAAGGCAGATATAAGCTATATCGAAAAAAAACAGATTTGACGAGGTCAAAATGGAATTTTCAAAGAAGTCTGCTGAATTGATGCTAGATTTGGTAGAAATTAAACTAAGTATGATGCAGGTTAATGATCGGGATGATGCGAAAGAACTTTCAAATTTACGATCATGCCGGGAAGAGTTATTGAAATTAATTCATAACGCTAAAAGGGGGTCGGATCCTGAGGTTTTCCAAAAACTTTAATTGCGCAATATAAGCTAGGTGTTTAGGAGCGATTATGTCTATATTTAACAGTCGAACGTTTTCAAAACTAAAAGAAGGTCTTCGATTTATTCGAGAGTCTCAAAAAATTACAGCTAATAATATTGCGCAAATACATAGCCCTGGCGCTCAGCCATTAAAGCTGGAGCGAACAAGTTTTCAGGGCGTGTTAGCGTTAGCTCAACCCAGTCATGGAAAAGGATTTTCTGCAAGCAATGCTGCGTTAAGCCAATATACGGCAGTTGTTGATACAGAAAATCAGACAGAGGCTGTCCCTGGTGAATCTCGTATTTCCATTGAAAGTGAATCGGTGCGGATGGCGGAATTGGACGACCAACATCTATTAACACTAGGGTTAAAAAAAGGGTGGACAAGAGCCATCCGTAGTATCACGAACGGAGGGTAGTTATGCCGCGGTCTATTAATTTTTCTATTGGAGCTGGTCGCAGGTCATCACATGATGATTTGCATCGCAGTTTGAAAACGTCTGCATCGGGATTAAACCTTAATAAATTCATGTTACGATTAACAGCTGAAAATATTTCCCATGCAGATACATTGGCGTCCACACCGGGGGCGGATGCGTATCGGGCTAAGCTTCCTATTGTGGGTCACAGTATTGACCCAGAAACGGGAGCGATGATTGTTAATATACAAAAAGTCGTTGAAGATCCGGAAAAACAATCTATGGAATATTATCCAGATCATCCGGGAGCTGATAAAAAAGGTATGGTTAAAAAAACGAACGTGAATGACTTGGTTGAAAAACTTCATTTGGCGAAATATCAAAAAGGCGCAAATGCTAACTTACAAGCCTATCAGGTTGCGTTAAAAATGCGCAGACGAGAGATCGAAGAGTTGTTAAAATAAAGGTAAATTATGGCGATTAATCCACTGGCATTAAAATTACAAACGAATATCAAGTTAACACAAGATCCAAATATGGGGGCTGCTTCACCCATTGGTGGAGATACGAAATCATCGTTTGCTGATCATATGTTGGACGCTGTTCAAGGTGTTGCAAGTGATGGTCATAGGGTTGAGGCATTAAGTGAAACCAGTAACGATGCCACTGAGTTAGCAGGGGCCATGGATCAATTCTTGGTAGAGCTTAGTGCGCTAAAAGCATTGGTAGACGAAACACGAAAAGCCATTGATCGTGTGTTCCAAGAAGCCCGTTCTTAAATCGCCTTATTTTATCTAACTCAACAAATGTAAATTTTTTTTACAAAATCTGTGTTTTATTAATCATTCATTAATCATTATGAATTACTTTCAATTTTATCACAACCCAAAGGAGCGATAATGAGAGTATTAAATAAAAGTTTAAAAGTATTATTATTGGGCACAACCTTAATGACATCAGCAAAAGCGGCTGATTTAACTCTTACAGCGGCCGAATATGCATCATTGTCTGGTACAGTTGCGGTTGGCTCTCCTGAAGCAGACAAGGCAATCGGAGTTGCAAATGTTGTCGGTAGTGGTCTAGATAAAGGATATCTAGGAACGGTTTCGGCCAGCAGCGAATCATATATTTACTATGACTCTGGCAAATTAAAAGCCTTGGCGATTATCTCGGGGAAATGGTGTACTTTTGAATCGGGAGTGTTGTCTACAATTTCAGCCTCTAGTCAAATTCATCTTACTCAAACCAAAGAAGACGGCAGTAACGTAACAACAAAAAAGTTAACAATTAGTCTTACAAAGGCATCGACGGGACAACCAATTTCTGCGGTAGCATTAAGCACATGGTTGCAAACTGCGTTAACGTCTTCTACTCAATCGTTTTCAGCATCAGCTTTAAAGACACTGTCGGCCCCCGCCAGTGGTTGGACTGCGAAAGCTTTATTTCAACTTGCAAGCGGAACTAACATAGCGGCTGACGCAGTAGCGGCCACACTTGATCCCATAGCGTTTACATTAACTGCTCCAGTAACGCCAGCTGCAGGCGGTACAGCCGTCAACTATACTGCGGTATTAGCTGATATATCTGCATATAGCGTTGCATTAAACAATGGGTATTCTGCCAGTCTTGACTTAGTCAATGGCGCTAATACGTTAACTCTTGCGTTGAAGCCAGGAAAAATTGTTGATCACGCCACAAGTATTATGGAAGGCTTAGTAAGCGGTGCAAATGATTTAGTTCGTAAACGTCTAAAAATATCTTTTCCATTTACATATCCAATTCCTAGTGATGCTGTAAATAGTGTACGTGCAGTTATAGGTGCAGTTAGTCCAAGTGCTATAGCAGAAGATCTTGCTATGGAACACGCACGATTAGCAGCGAATCCAGCACATGCTTCTACGGATACCTTAAGAGAAACGGTTGGCGTGCTTTTGGAAAGCATTGCACCAGGTGCAACGAATATGCAAACAGATCTTGCTGCTGAACATGCGCGATTGGCAACGAATCCAGTGCATGCTTCAACGGATACCTTAAGAGAAGCGGTTGATGTAATTCTGGCTCAAATTTCTCCAACAGCTACTAACGTTCAAACTGCTCTAGCAGATATTGTTCTTGCATTGGGTGGGGCTACACTGAAAGAGGGGTTGACTGTTGTTGCAAAAGGTTATGTAGATTCAGATAACTTTACATACGCTGATTGCAGTCATACAGGTGCTCCTGACGGCGTTAAATACGGTGCAGTAGCCTTTACATCTCACAATATTACTAGCTTAACAGGTTGGAAAGCCGTGGGAGATACGGTTCAAGTATCGGGTCAAGTGAATGGAAATACTAGAACATTTACGTGCAGTGTTAGCGGTCTTCAGAAATTTTTAGATGATACAGAAAGTGGAACTCAGAAAAAGGTTCTAGGATTTACATCTGCAGAAGGTGATGTTTTCTGGATCAAAGCGTTTGATGCTACAGGATTAGATGCGTCTGCTCATACGCCTATCGCTTTTAAAGATGACTACTTAGCATTTTTAATTGCAAGCAAATTTTCTACTGTGACAGCTATTGCTAAAAAAACATTACCAGAATTAAACATTGCAGCTGCGTCATAATCCTATCTGTTAAATGACGACAGATCTATGACTAAAAAATCCCCCTGTTCTGCGATTGGAATTAGGGGAGGATTCTTTTTATTACCTTTGTAAAAATTAATAAACTATTAACAAATTTACTCTACGTTTTATGTATTGGGAAAAACAGGGGTTATACATTATGAAAAACATTCAAAAATTATTTTTACTGCCATTGTTCATGCCATCCATCATGTACGGTGGTATGGGGTCATCGAAATATTTATGCCAAGACTTTTCAGGAATTCATCAAATGTGTAAAGACCCATTTGAATCAGCGTCTGTTAGTACAATAACGCCACAGAATTTAAAAGAGCAATTTAATAAAGCTTTTGATTTAACTCAGGTTGAACAGGATAAGCTACCTAGTTTAAACCCAGAGTCTGACGTGTCAACCTTATCTACTGAAGAATTTATAGTTCAGGTGTTTTCTGAAATGAAACATGCTGGAATGATACCGTCTATTCTGCCGCAACATGAAAGTAATCTTGAAAGTAAAAAACGGGATGATTTTTTAAGAATTGCTAGCTCAATAAGACCCACGGGTTTATTGCCAGTTAGACTGTTAACTCCCGAAGAACTGATTGCTTTGGGACATCGCGGAAATAAAATGGCGCAAAGCCGTGTGTTGGAGGGATACCAACATGGTTATTTTGGTTTTAAACAATCTAAAGAAAAACAAGAAAAATTGCTGAATAAGGGATGGGGGGAAGCTTTCCCCTATACAGCTGAAAGTTTGCGTGTTAATAGGGCTCTGAAGATTCCTGATGACCAATTAATGAGTCTGGCTGAACGTGGATCCAAAAATGCACAGTTCTTGGTGGCTAATGGTTACGCAGAAGGAACCCATGGGTTTCAGCAATCGCCTGAAGAATTGATGAAATTGGTTTACAAACATTGGAATCAAGCTGATTGGTTTGTTGTATGGGGACTTATTCAGGGGAAGTATGGGTTTCAGCATTCGACTGAAAAGATGATAGAGCTAGCCGAAGAAGGTTTTGAGTGCTTTCAGTCTTATGTGGCGAGTGGTTATGCAACAGGACACTATGGGTTTGACCAATCAACTGACAAACTGCTTGAATTGGCTCAAAAGGGATGGAAAAGTGCTAAATCGATAGTAGCAAGTGGATATGCAGAAAACAGATATGGGTTGCAAGTGTCTCCAGATGCTTTGGTCAAACTTGCGGATGAGGGCGTGGAAGACGCTCAGAAATACTTAGTTAAAAATCTTAAATGGCAGAAAGATGGATTCGCTGAAAACCCTATTTTATACGGCCTTTTTAAAGCTCATTACAAAGTTAATGAAGAATTATAATAGTAGTATAAATCGGGTATATAAGCATCCAAAAAACTAGTGATCATGTTTTTTGGGTAAGATCTTGGGAATAAGACGAAAGGTACAACAAGGCATGTGTCTTTCGTCTTCTAAGGCGTATTGTGTTCATATAGAGCAGAACTTGTAACTTTTATCTAGAAATGATACGGTTCAGACATCAATTATTTCTGGACGGAGACATGACACGATTTAAAATCCACTCTGAATATCAACCTGCGGGAGACCAACCCCAGGCGATTCGCGAATTGGTTGATGGCCTTTCAAAAGGAGATCGTGATCAAGTATTGTTGGGGGCTACTGGAACGGGTAAGACGTTTACCATGGCTCAAATTATTCAGGAAACTCAGCGTCCTGCAATTATTATGGCGCACAATAAAACCTTGGCCGCGCAGTTATACGGCGAAATGAAGCATTTCTTTCCGGACAATTCCGTTGAATATTTTGTGTCGTATTACGATTATTATACTCCAGAAGCCTATGTGCCGCGTACGGATACCTATATCGCAAAAGAATCGTCAATTAACGAACAAATTGATCGCATGCGACACGCTGCGACACGCGCAATCTTGGAACGCGAAGATACGATTATCGTTGCCAGTGTATCGTGTATTTATGGGTTGGGAGACGTTGAAGCCTATCGTGGGATGATGTTTGAATTAAAGGTTGGTCAGCACCTTCCCACCGATGAACTGATGCGAACATTAGTCTCACGCCAATACCAACGCAACGATGTAGGTTTTGCCCGTGGAAATTTCCGGGTAAGGGGAGATGTCCTTGAAATATTTCCGTCGCACTATGAAGATAGAGCTTGGCGGTTGTCCTTTTTTGGAGATGAAATAGAATCCATTGATGAGTTTGATCCGTTAACAGGTCAAAAATTCTCATCATTGGAAAACGTCAAAGTCTTTCCAAACAGTCACTATGTAACCCCTGGTCCAACAATTCAGCAAGCCATTTTGCAGATGCAAAAAGATTTAATACTTAGAATTGCGGAATTTGAATCCGAAGGAAAGCTGATTGAATCCCAACGCATTCGTGAACGCACCACGTTTGATATTGAAATGTTAACGGCGACGGGCATGTGTCAGGGGATTGAAAATTATTCGCGGTATTTGACGGGGCGTGCTCCGGGAGAGCCACCACCCACGTTGTTTGAGTATTTACCCAAAAATTCATTATTATTTGTGGATGAAAGCCATGTGTCAGTACCACAAGTCGGTGGCATGTGTCGCGGCGACTTTAGCCGTAAATCCACGTTATCCAATTATGGATTCAGATTGCCTGTGTGTATTGATAATCGACCCTTAAGGTTTGAAGAGTGGGATACAATGCGCCCCCAAACCATCTATGTATCCGCAACACCTGGACCGTGGGAGTTAGAGCAGGCGCACGGCGTGTTTGTTGAACAAGTCATTCGTCCCACAGGGTTGGTCGATCCCATGTGTGACATACGCCCAACGGAACATCAAGTCGATGATCTAATTTCTGAATGTCGCATTACAATTGATAATGGATTTAGAGTTCTGGTGACAACGCTCACAAAAAAAATGTCAGAAGCGCTGACCGATTATTTATTAGAGGCAGGCTTTAAAGTCACGTATTTGCATTCGGACATTGATACGTTAGAGCGCATCGAAATCATTCAAAAGCTGCGCCAGGGTGAGGTTGATATTTTAGTAGGGATTAACTTATTGCGAGAAGGTCTGGACATCCCAGAATGTGGGTTGGTTGCAATCTTGGATGCAGATAAAGAAGGATTTTTGCGATCTAGAACTTCGCTGATTCAAACTATCGGTCGTGCAGCGCGTAACGTTGAAGGTCGTGTTATTTTGTACGCAGATCGTATTACGGATTCGATGAAGGCGGCACTGGATGAAACCGATCGTCGTCGTACAAAGCAAGTCGCATACAATGAAAAACATGGGATTACTCCCACTACCATTAAGAAAAACTTGAAACACATTTTGCATGAGTGGCAAGAGGAAGTTGCGGTTGAAGAAACCATCGCCGTTGCGGAAAAAACCGTTACCCCAAAACAGATTGAAAAACTGCGCAAGCAAATGTTAACTGCGGCAGAAAATCTGGATTTTGAAGTTGCCGCCAGACTGCGTGACGAAATCAAAGAACTGGAACGGCACTTTCTGGGTGTGAAGGAGTAGGCAATCTGGCAACCTGAGGTTGCATCCATTAAGCAGCATGATGCTGCACTCGTTAAGTTAGATCCGATGCGTTCTGACACGGATTATACGCAACCAACACATTGTGCCCCTCGGATCTCGCCCAGCATATCACTGCTGTATCAACTCTCTCATTTATGCCGACCTCTGCCTTTATGCGGCTCAAGCAAATCGCAACGCGATTTGATAGCGGCAACTGCCGCTCTGGTGCGCAAAGCGCCCTTGAGCCGCCTGAGATGATCCCTGGACTCATTAGGTAATACGATTTGGAAAAATGATAATCCGTGTCAGACCACGTCTAACCACGTCTAACCACGTCTAACCTAGCGAGTGTAGTATCACGCTGCTCGGATCTAACCTATGGGATACAACCTCAGGTTGCAAAAATGTTCGTTCTGTTCATAGTTTGTTAAGAAGTATCTGATAGTTTGAAGATGGTAGGATTATAGAAAACTCAGATCCCACATGTTAGTGTGGGTGCATCTGATACGTAATGACGATTCTGGATATAAAGTAGCACAGCGCTGCGTGAAAGCAGGGATGATCCCTGCACCCATAAGTTGGATTCGATGTGATCTGACACAGTTTATAATACCCTCCCAATCTAACCTAATGGATGCAACCTCAGGTTGCCAGGGATGGAATCCCTGGGAAGACGTGTAACTTTTCAAAAACGATTTTTTTGAGAGATACCAATTGTATTACGTTGTGGTGGCGGGGGGAGGACACGCACTGAGTAATGATGATGGGAGGGCCCCATCGGGGGCGCGAGACCAGCAGCTAGAGAATTTCATTTTTGTTCAAATTTTTTCATAAATCTATCGGATGCAACGGCACGTTGCCAGCCTAAGGCTGCACCCAGTAAGTATACGGCTTGGAAAAATTTATAATCCGTGTCAGATCACATCGGATCTGACCTAATGGATGCAAACTCAGTTTGCTCTTGACAATCCAAACTTTTTATGTATACTAATAACTAGAATTGCGAAGAGGCTACCCAAAAACCTGGGTAGCCTTTTTTCGTTCTACGTCTTTGAACCACTCAAAGACATGCCGAATCGAATCCCCAGTACAGGACTCAAGCTACCCGATCAGTAGACACTGCCCTGTAAACAACCCCTAGAGCCGACGGGCTCGTAAAACACCGACTTTGTGCCTATCAATAAAGTCCGCCTTTCCCCATTCGTGTAAGAAATGGGGTTCTTTTTGCACGTGCGGGTTACTGGGGATTCACTCGGTTTTGCAACCTGAGGTTGCATCCAATAAGATAGATCCGATTCGCACAGACATGGATTTCACGCGGCAAACACACATTGCTATAACAACACTTTGAAAGTTGCACAAACACAGCACTTTCAAACAAAGGAACTAAAACACACTCTCCAACAAAATATCTCAAAATCATTTTTCACCCTTACCCCTCCTGCGCCGAAGGTGGGTCAAAAATCTCTCTCATCCCAAACTGTCCTCAACAGTCCCTCATTTATTATATATCTCAAACCACACTCAATCTAACTTAATGGATGCAACGTCACGTTGCCACATCTCAAATCACACAAGATCCAACATACCGGGTCTAGGGATCATCCCTGGTGCAACCTCACGTTGCCACATCTCCAACCACTCTCAATTTAACCTAAAGGATGCAACGGCACGTTGCCTGGTTGCCCTTCGCTTAAATTTATTGTAAGATGTGCTTACTCATGAGCAATACACTTTTTATTCATTTGCGAACTCACACGGCGTATTCCCTTGCAGAGGGTGCCATCACCATCAAAGAGCTTGCAAAGGCCTGTGATGCTGGGGCTATGCCCGCTGTTGGCATTACTGACACGGCCAATTTATTTGGTGCGTTAGAATCTGCATTGGCGTTATCTGGTGTTGGTGTTCAACCCATTATTGGATGTCAGCTCTATATAGAATCTGGTGAAACGTTGCCTGATATTTTACCTGTGATTGTGCAGACTAAACAGGGATATCAGAATCTTTTGAAAATAGTTTCAAAGGCGTATTTAAAATCATTGCATCCAGATTTACCTGTGGCATCGTGGGAAACGTTGGAGCAATACAACCAAGGGCTTATTGTATTAACGGGCGGCGTTACGTGGGCTGCCTATGATCAGGTTGCGGGAACTCCATTGCCTGCATTAACGCGGTTGCTGTTAAAGCAGAAACAACCTGATGCCGAAGCTTACGTCCAACGCTTGCAGAGCATTTATGGCGATCGCGTATACATTGAATTGACGCGCCATGGATTACAGGATGAACGGGTAATTGAGTCCAAATTATTGGATCTTGCACAACGCTTTAACGTTCCTATTGTTGCAACCAATCATGCCTATTTTTTAGACACTAAAACATTCCCGGCATATGATGCATTTTTATGCATTGCAGAGGGAAAATTTGTGAATCAAGATAACCGTCGTCGCGTGACAGAACAGCATCGGTTTAAATCGATGGACGAGATGATTGAATTGTTTAAAGACCTTCCTGAAGCCATTGAAAACACGGTAAATATCGCAAAGCGATGCAGTTTTATGCCATTGCCACATGACCCTATTTTACCACCGTTTGATTGTGGGGATGGTTCGACAGAACACGATACGCTGCGTCGAATGGCACGCGAAGGGCTTCAGTTGCGATTGCAAAATCACGTCTATCCAAAGGATATGACTCCAGAAATCCAGGCTGACATTGATGCAACGTATGGTAATCGGTTAGAATCCGAATTGGATATGATTATCCGGATGGGATTTCCTGGGTATTTCTTAATTGTCGCAGATTTTATTCAGTGGTCAAAGCGTCAGGGGATTCCTGTGGGACCTGGACGTGGTTCGGGTGCGGGTTCGCTGGTTGCATGGTCATTGACGATTACTGATATTGATCCTATGCGGTTTGGATTAATCTTTGAGCGGTTCTTAAATCCTGAACGTGTATCGATGCCCGACTTTGATATCGACTTTTGTCAGGAACGTCGTGATGAGGTTATTCATTATGTGCAACAACGCTATGGTTATGACAAGGTTGCACAGATTATTACCTTTGGAAAGCTGCAAGCGCGTGCGGTGTTACGTGATGTTGGGCGAGTTCTCCAGATTCCATATCCAGTCGTTGATCGTATTTGTAAACTGGTTCCAAGTCAACCCAATGCGCCCATTACATTATCTGAAGCGATCGAGATGGAACCTAAGTTTCGAGAAGAGGCTCAACAAGAAGATAGCGTTGAAGTCCTATTGGATTACAGCCAGCAATTAGAAGGTCTATACCGGCACGTATCAACCCATGCCGCGGGCGTGGTGATTGGGGATCGTTCACTGGATGAACTTGTTCCCCTATATCGTGATCCTGCATCAGATATTCCGGTGACACAATTCAACATGAAATATGTGGAACAAGCGGGATTGGTCAAGTTCGACTTTTTGGGATTGAAAACGCTGACGGTGATTCAACATACGGTGGACATGTTAAAACAAAGGGACATCGACGTGAACATGTCGCAAGTTCCTTTTGATGATAAGGCGACCTTTGACTTGTTAACGCGCGTTGAAACTGTGGGCGTGTTTCAGCTGGAAAGCTCGGGGATGAAGGACGTGTTGCGGAAATTGAAACCCGACACATTTGAAGACATCATTGCGTTGGTGGCGTTATATCGTCCGGGTCCTATGGATGATATTCCTCGATATATTGCGTGTAAACATGGCGAACAGCCCATTACGTTGGCACACCCTTCATTAGCACCGATTTTGAAAGAAACGTTTGGTGTGATGGTATATCAAGAACAAGTCATGAAAATTGCGCAGGAATTAGGCGGATACAGCCTAGGTGGTGCGGACTTGCTGCGACGAGCCATGGGTAAAAAGATCAAAGAGGCCATGGATGCAGAGCGTGCAAAATTTGTGAGTGGGTGCATTAAGAACTTGATTCCCCACACGGCGGCTGAGAAGATTTTCGATCAAATGGCAAAGTTCGCAAGTTACGGATTTAACAAATCTCACTCTGCACCCTATGGATTATTGGCATATCAAACAGCGTATTTAAAAGCAAATTACCCCATTGATTTCTTTGCGTCCACCATGAGTTTGGATATTAACCATACAGAAAAACTCGCAAAGTTTGCAGGCGAAGTGCGCCGCATGAAAGTGCCGCTGTTACCGCCAGACGTAAATTATTCTCAGGTATTGTTCGATTCCGAAAAGGGTACAGCTTTGAGATATGCGCTCTCTGCCCTTAAAGGCGTTGGTGTTGGTGTTATGGAAAAAGTCATCGAAGAACGAAATGCAAACGGACTGTATAAAGACATCTTTGATTTCGTAAAACGATTGGATAGCAAGGCTGTGAACAAGCGGATCCTTGAATCGCTGATTCAAGGTGGGGCGTTTGATGGTATGCATCCCAATCGCAGGCAATTGTTCGATAACCTTGAATTCATTATGTCCCATGTGGGGGAATCAAAAAACACCCAACAGTCAAATTTGTTCGGTGGTGAAGAATTTAAACCCACATTGCCTGCTTCCGATGAATGGCCAGAAATGGATAAGCTGAATCGTGAAAAAGCGATCATTGGGTTTTATTTATCGTCGCATCCATTAGATGGAATCGACTTGCCCGATGTAACGCCATCCAGCGAATTTGAAGACATTACCTCAACCCAGGAAATTCAAATTGGTGCGGTTGTGACTGCTGTTCAAAAACGCATCGCAAAAAGTGGTAATCGTTTTGCCTTTGTGCAATTGTCTGATCAATATGGTAACTTTGAAATCACTGTATTTTCAGAAGCTTTGGATCAGTACGATCGATTGTTGCAAGAGGGTCAAACGGTATTGGTCAATGCGTTGATCAAGGTTGAAGAAGAAGGGTATTCGTTAAGTGCCCTGAACTTTAAGCCCCTGGAAAGCTTGTTGATGAATGATCAAAACAAGTTGGTGTTAAAGGTTCAAACCAAAGCAGAGATTGATCAAATTCACCGCCTATTAAAATCCGCCCCAGAAGGCGCCATCGCCATCAATCTTGTCATGCAAAGCGGCGATTTCAACGTCAATATTACGCTGCCAAAACGCTATCGCCTGTCCATTGAACTTCTAAAAAAACTGAATGTATTTGAGTCTTCCAAAGAAGCTTCCTAAATAGACATCCTCGCAAAGCGCGCTCGGATGACTTTTTATAGCCCACCCACCCGACCTGGTTAGCGCGTAGGTGCGCTACCAGGTCTTTACCCACAGCTTGCATCGCAAGCTTGGTTAGGTGCTTAACAATGATGAACTTAACGCACTATTGCTTTAATATTTGAAAGTGTATTAAATTCTTCTTTTGAAATTGGAGATTCTGTGGTTTCAAAGTCCCCATCTTTTGGATATTTTGCAGCATTGCGGGCTCTGTCTAATGTCTTGTAGGCATACTTTGAAAACACACCTGTAATAGTTAAATCGGATGTGTTAGTAACCTTATAAACAACATAAGGAAATTTTTTATCTTCGTCAGTTTCTAAAATAACTTTATCATCTGCCTGAATATTTTGGCGATAAATTTCAGCTTCTTTTAAATAATTGTCCTCTTTCATTTTGCTGAACACATGAACACTTCCAAGGATTAAAGGAAAAATAATCAATCCTATAAAGTGTTTCCATGACGGTGAACTTTTTAATGTTTTCACATCAATGGTTGTACTTGAAATATCATAATGTGTGCCACACGTTGGACACGCGAGGGCATGTTGAGCACTAAACGGAAAACAAGGAATCCAAAATAGATCAAATACTTTCTTGTAAGCAACTATGTTCAGCGTCTTGTGATGGCAATGTGAGCATCCAATATCCACTGACTTTACGATCTGAGTTTTAGTTGAGTATCCCCAAACAATCATCTTTATCTCCTTAATTTTAAATGTATATAAGGAGAGTTGATACGATAGTCAAGAAATTAGTTGGTAATATCGTCATTGTGGTTGTTCAACTGTTTGGGCTCGTAGCCTATCCCCCAGAATCCGCAGTGCAAACAGAAGTGTGAAATTAAGAGTGAAGTCCCATAAAATATGCTCTCCGTCAGCATATTTACTTCTAGAAGCTTACCGGGGAGAATTGTTGCACACGCAAACAAAAGATTTCTTTTCCAGAAATACCAGCTCCAAAACTGTGGCGGTTTTGGAGTATCAAACGTAAGGTTGAAAGAAATGTAGTTTTTCTTATACAACGAACCATAAGTAAATATCGATGTAATATATGTGGATACTACTATTGATAGAACTTCGAACCAGGGAGTATTCATATACAGATCTATAGCTTCCATAGGATAATCGAGTATAATAACAGTTCCAAAAAATATTATTAGTACAACAAGAACTAAGAGTATTAATCTCCAAAAACTGTACCAATTTACTAAAAGCGTACTTTTGATGCGATTCCAACTGTACAGATCTTGGGGGGATTTAACTGATATATCTAAAAATGAAAAATTCATGACGTGTTCTTATTTAGTTAAATCACACAAAATAATCTAGTACAGCTTTGAAATTAGCGGGTAGTTCGCGTTCAAAGATTAATTGCTCACCTGTAATAGGGTGGGTAAAACTCAGTTTATAGGATGCCAATGCTTGCCCATGCGTTGGGCTAAAGTGTTCAGACAAGAACGCTTTTTGCGCCAGTTTTAAACCTTTGGGTGGGTTGCCGTACAGTTCGTCGCCCAAGACTTGATGACCCAGATGCGCCATGTGCAACCGAATCTGATGCGTGCGTCCGGTTTCTAGTTTACATTCAACCAACGCCAATTGCGACGTCTGTTGCAGCACTGTGTAATGAGTCACAGCACTGCGTCCCTTGTTGTGAATCGCCATTTTTTGACGGTTGTGAAAACTGATACCAATAGGTGCATTGACGGTGCCTTTCATCTCTTCAAAAGGGCGCCATACTAATGCCAGGTACCTGCGATCCACCACATGATCGCGCAGCATGTCGGATAGCTTTTTATGAGCTTCCTCTGTTTTTGCGGCCATCATCAACCCTTGAGTTTGTTTATCCAAACGGTGCACAATGCCGGGTTGTTTGACACCTGAAATACCTTTTAAGGAATCTCCACAATGATGAATCAGTGCATTAACCAACGTACCCTTTGGGTTGCCGGGGGCAGGGTGAACGACCAACCCCACAGGTTTATACAGTACAATCATATGCTCATCTTCGAAGGCGATGTCCAGAGAGATATCTTCCCCTTCATACGACGTTTCAACGGTTTCAGGAATGGTAATAAAAATTTCTTCATTGCCCTGTAAAATTTGGCTAGTAAACACTTTATGGCGTTTGGGCATTTTGATGCAGCCATCACCAATTAGTGCTTTAACACGCGTTCGGGATAGATTGTATGGAGCCGGATGACCTTCAAAATGGGTGACTAAAAAAACGTCTAAACGTTGGCCTTTGGCCGCAATGGGTACAGTGATTTTCATGAGCGTACTATACGGCGAAGTGCGCGAAAGATCAAGCACTACAGAATCGCAGTTGCAAGGATTATTAACGCATGGTAAGTAGTTTACATAAGTAGGAAAGGATTGTTACAATGGAGTATGTGTATAGCTTATGGCACGAGGTTGATATTATTGAAGAGCCAGAAAAAGATGAAGAAACGCTTATTGGTTTATATTCTACGCAAGAGAAAGCCGAAGAAGCATTGAGTAGGTTTAAAAAGCTAGAACGCTTTTCAGCTTATCCAGATGGCTTTGGTGTTCATCGATGTAAAATTAATCGAGATGATTGGACTTCGGGTTACGCACCCGTTTGGTATTAAAGGATGAAACTATGAAAACCGTATTTAGATTAACCCACATCAATAAAGTAAATCAAGACATAAAGGGAATTGGTATTTATGCTTCAAAACTAGAAGCTGAAAAAGCCATTGAACGGACTTTGCCGTTGGAAGGTTTTTGCGATTGCCCGGACGGTTTTGTAATTACAGAAATCGAAATTGATAAAGATCTGATCCCTTGCCGTGACCATTAACCATCGATAGTAGTATCCTCCCTGAGAGGAAAAGTAGACTTAGTTAATTACTTCTACAGCACCATCTAGCCCCATTAATAACGTGTAGACTTCTAGTTTTGGGAACTTAGATTTTAGTTGAGACTTTACTTGCGCTAGCACGGCTTTATGGGCTTGATATTCTTTTTCACTGGTTGCAACGGCATTGGCGCCTTTCAATAGCTTATAAGCTCCGCAGCCGCGGTGATCAATCAGTACGACTCGTTTGATGTGATGAAGATCTTTCATTAACCCAATTACATCATGAATGGTGCGCTTCCAATGTGCATATTGTGGAGCGTCCATCCCAAGCGATGCACCAGGTAAAGCAACCTCGTCATAGTCGTCTAACAATCCTAAATGTACATTGCATAATGCGGCAATCTCATCTCGTAATCTGAAATCAACGCACGATACAACAAGTGTTGATGCCTCGTGTAAGTCTGCCAAATTTGTTTTGCTAGGCGTAACTTGGATGCGACCTGCTTTAATTGCTTGGTTAAATTTAGCTGAATCAATTCCAGAAACGTTTGTTAAGCCCGCCGTTACAGCAGCCATAAGTAATAACGATTTAATACGCATTGAATTCTCCTTGGGTTTATTAACTCCAAACATAGAATGACATTGCGTGGTATAAAAAAACTATACGATAAAAACCCAAAAACATAAAAAAATCATCAGATGATTATTTGCAACCTGGCAACGTGCCGTTGCATCCATTAGTTTGATTGAGTGTGTTCGGAGACGGATTATTGCCGTGGAGAGTGAAGAAGGTTTTGATTCTTTGAGTTGGATTGGGTGTGGTTTTGAGACAGGTAAAAATGAGGAACTGTTGAAAACTGTTTGGGAGGAGAGAGATTTTTGACCCAGCTTTGACCCATTTCGGGCGCAGGAGGGGTAAGGATGAAAAATGAATTTGAGATATTTTGTTGGAGAGTGTGTTTTAGTTCCTTTGTTTTGTTTGAAAGTGCTGTGTTTGTAGCTTTCAAAGTTAAGTTATATAAAATCCGTGTCCAATCACAACCGATCTAACTATCGGATGCAACGTCACGTTGCCAGCGTCACGCTGGCGTTGTTTAAAACCGAGTGAATCCCCAGTAACCCGCACGTGCAAAAAGAACCCTATTTCTTACACGAATGGGGAAAGGCGGACTTTAGTATACTATACAAAGTCGGTGTTTTACGAGTCCGTCGGCTCTAGGGGTTGTTTACAGGGCTGTGTCTACTGATCGGGTAGCCGAGCGCCTGTACTGGGGATTCGATTCGGCGTTTTGTCCTTGAGTGTTTCAACCAAAGCTTCGTCATGGATCTGGTTAGGGATCCTTTGGCTGAAAGTTTCAAAGACGTAGAACGAAAAAAGGCTACCCAGGTTTTGGGTAGCCTCTTCGCAATTCTATCTATTAGTATACACAGTGTTTCAGATGTGTCAAGAAAAAAGTGAATTCCGTCAATCTTTTGTTAACGTTTGTGCGGTATAGTAAGTTTAGAGCGCTCATACATTATTATTTTTTGCCCACCGTTTCGTGAAGAAAAGACGGATCGTTTCGTCTGTTTTTTTACGATTTAGGGAGTGGGTTTTGTCCCCCCACCCGAAGGTCACTGAGGGTGACTAGGGCGGGGGGTGGTAAAAAAATCGCGTTAACTCAATCTTAACCTTTATTAATTTCACATTAACGGATGTATTTTTCTTGTAATCCGCGTCAGAACGAATCGGATCTAATCTATGAGTCCAGCGTCACGCTGGCGGCTCAAGGGTGCTTTGCGCGCCAGAGCGGCGGTTGCCGCTATCAAATCGCGTTGCGTTTTGCTTGAGCCGCATAACGACAGAGGTTGGCATAAATGAGAGAGTTAATACAGTTGACGGGTGTGCTGTGTAATCCGTCTCCAATCATATCGGATCTAACCTAAATAGTGCAGCGTCACGCTGGTGGATGCAACGAGCTCATAGACGCGCAGCCTCTGCAGAGAGATCCGGGAGGCATGTGTTGGTTTCTTACAATCCGTGTTTGTGCGAATTGGATATAACTTATGGGTGCAGCATCATGCTGCCAACGTGCCGTTGGATCCTATAGGTGGTATCGGATGTGTGCTGACACGAATTGTAATTTTTTCCAACCATATTTATAGTTAAACTCACATAAAACAATTACGCGGCGCCCTTTGCTCCAGACTTTCTTCTCATAGATGCAACGTCACGTTGCCAGGAGCAAACCTGCGCCGAACATAGTGTGGGAAAATCGTATGGATCCAGCGTGGCGCCAGGGATGATCCCTGGACTCAATGGGTAATACGGCTTGTGAAAATTGAGATCTCCAAGGCATTGGGTTGTTTAGTGTAATCCGTGTTTGTGCACATCGGATCTAATCTAACGGATGCAGCGTCACGCTGGTGGATGCAACGAGCTCATAGACGAGCAGCCTCTGCAGAGAGATCCGGGAGGCATGTGTTGGTTTCTTATAATCCGTGTCAGACCACATCGGATCTAATCTATAGGGTGCAGCATCATGCTGCCAGCGGCACGTTGCCTAAAGGGATGATCTCCGTCTACAGAGGTTTTCCAGCTCTCACACGTTCGATGGAAGAGGCTAAGCCATTTGAGTTTAGAGTAATTAGTGCCCCACATACTGTGCCTTCACCTTCGGCGGGTTGCATGCGATCATAGGGTATACGCTTCAGGAACTTACCCAATGATCCCGATACTTGCATACCGATGACAGAGTTATAATAATCACCGCACATACCTGCATCACTTTGGAACGCTGTACCTTTTGGAAAAATACGTTCGTCTGCTGTGGGGACGTGAGTGTGCGTGCCGATAACGCCAGAGACTCTGCCATCTACATAATGGCAGAAAGCCTGCTTTTCGCTGGTGGTTTCGGCATGAAAGTCAACGAATATGGCATGTGCATTTCTACCCAAAATATAAGGTTTCAATAAGGTATCAATGCATGCGAAAGGGTCATCTAAGGTTTCCATAAACAGGCGCCCCATGATGTTGATGACAACGACTTTTTGTCCTTTTATTGTTTCAATTTCACAGATGCCACTGCCAGGTAAATGGGGTGGATAATTGTGAGGGCGCAATACACGTTTTTCTTGGCTGATATACGCCAAGATTTCTTGTTTGTCCCAAATGTGATTGCCACTGGTGACGACATGTGCACCAGCATCAAATAGTTCTGCAGCAATGGACTTGGTAATCCCAAATCCATGTGCAGCGTTTTCAGCGTTAATAATGATGCAGTCTGGGGCGTATGTTGTCTTTAAAGAGGGCAGGTGTTTTAGAACCGCATCCCGCCCAGATTTTCCGACGATATCCCCTAAAAATAATAATTTCATATGTGTCCGTATTAAGATGTTGCAAGGTTGTTCAAATCAACCCAGCCAATATTGCCATCTTGTCGGCGAAATACAACATTTATTTGATTGTTGTTAGGGTTTCTGAATAATACAACGGGTAAATCTTTCAAATCCATGTGCATAACGGCATCGCCCACGGATAGTGTTTTGATTTCGATTTGCATTTCAGCAATAATACTTGGGTGTTTTTCTTGCTCATCTTGTTCCAGGCCATCCAAAATATATTTTTGAGCCATTTCAACTTTTATATTAGCAGAATTTCCACGATGAGCAATCAATCGAGTTTTATAGCGGCTTAACCGTGTTTTCATACGGCTGACGGCCATATCAAAGCTGGTGTGCGGATCGTGATCGTTCCCTTTGACGACAGCATCAAATCCATGACATACGTGTGACGTGATTTCTGTATAGAACTGATGTCCTTTTTTCTCTACGATAATATGGGCAGATACAGGATCGCTAAAATATTTCTGCATCGCTGATTGAAGAGTTTCTTTCATATAGTGATCAAAAGATTCACCAATATCAGTATGTTTGCCTGTAATTTGTATTTTCATCATGACCTCACTCTTTAAATTAAATGGATATTATTTTTTTTATTCTACGTCGTTCAGTTGACGATGGAATAGACATGCTTTCTCTATATTTAGTAACAGTCCTGCGAGCAATGTCAACACCCAAATTGTTTAACATTTCTGCAATTTTGTCATCTGACAATGATTGAGTTTCATTTTGGATCAGATTTCGTATCTGACTGCGTATAGATTCTGCGGAATATTCTTGGAAGCTGCCCTGGATGGATTGCGTAAAAAAATATTTTAAAGGATATATGCCCTGAGGTGTTTGAATATATTTATGCGCAATGGCACGGCTTACGGTGCTTTCATGAACGCCAACATCAACTGCGATATCTTTAAGGGTCATGGGAGTTAATAACTTTGGACCATGATCTAAAAAATTATATTGTTTTTGAATTAACGATTCGCAAATTTTCAAGATGTTCTGACAGCGTTGATCCATGGCTTTTACTAACCACGTGGCGCGTTGAAATGAATCGCGAATAAAGGTTTTTTCTTCTTCTAAACTGCATGCTGTTTTTATTTCTTGAAAATAATCGCGATCGGCTAATGCCTTGGGAAGCGTATCTTGGTTTAAAGATACAACCCACCCATTGGTAGGATCTTTTGTTACAATCACATCGGGAATCTTTAGTTGCACAACTTCATCGGGTTGATTGTGTTTCAGGGGATAAGGGTTAATATTCTTAATTCGTTTTAATGCTTTATAGATAGTTTCACTAGATAACCCTGAGGCTTTTTGAATTCCGGAAAGTTTTCCTTGCAGAATATCTTGAAAATTGTCCAAAATAATGGAATAAATTTCTGTCTTATGACCTTGATCGATGAGTTGTAGTAATACTGATTCTTTCCAATCTGCAGCAAATAACCCAGCGGGTTCTAATGTTTTTAATTTTACCAGTACGGAGTGTATCAAGGAAACCGGAACGTTTAAGAGATTTGAAATTACATTAATATCTAGGGTAAAGAAGCCTCTTTCATCTAATAGACCTAACAATACAAGCGCTAACCGATGTTCTTTGGGGGTAGTAAAACTGGAGTTAATCTGAGATACAATCAACTGATTGATATCATCAGGTTGGCATAGCGTTTTTTCCCACAACGAGGTCTCTGAATCATCGTTTGATCCGCTATCACCAGTTTCCCAACTATCAGACCAAGGATTTTCAGATGCGGACGAGGCTGGAAGTTGGTTTGCGAGATCGGTTGAGTTTACAATTAGGAATGGGTTTTCTAAAGCTGCTTGTTGTACATAGTCACTTAATTCAAGGTTTGTCATATGTAAAACCTTGAGCGCTTGTTGGACGACAGTTGTTATCGACGTTGACGTCGTAAGTTTCTGTGCTATGTTTTGATTCATTTTCATATAAACTAGTTTAAGTAGAAAAGGTTTATGGTGTGTAAACAGCATCAAGAAAATGAGAAAAACATGAAAAAGATTTATATCTATATGATCGTCTGCATGGTGATCGGCGTTCTGATGGCCTTTAAGCATTCAATTAAAACGTTGTTTATAGAAAACCTGAATACTCCAACGTCTGTGGATTTAGCTTGGGTTGTTCCGGACGCCAAAATCTATGAAGCGAGAACGTTGCTGGAGTTACAGTATTTTAGTCCTAAGTTAGCAGGGGATACAATCGTATCAAAACTAACAGAGTTGAAGGCAAAGGGGCTTGGGATCCACACGGTGTTGTTGTCAGGATCGATTAAGATTGGTACAAATACGTATATTCGAGAGCTTGCAAAAACAGATTGGGGGATTGAAGAAATTAGGGTGCACAGCACGGCTGCAATTAATCTGTATGCTTTTTTGAACCTGATAAAATCAGCACATTCTTTAAAACGAGTTTTGATTTGGAATAATGGGTGGGATAACGAGTCATTAGATAAAATACGAAAGGTGATGCTTGATCCCAAAGGGCTTGTTATTAAGTAAAGTATTTGGATTAGTAGTTTAAAAAAATAGAGAGGAGATTTTTGATCCCCCCTCTATTAAATCAGAAATTATGCAAGTTCTCTGGAACCAACGATGCGATAAATACCTTTGATTGCAGACATTGGAAGTGTTTCTTCCGTACCATCCTGATAGGATTTTAACGTAAATGTATCACCGGTTGATTTTACAAATTGACGTAATGCAGACGTGTCGTCCTGTTTAATAACAAGCGCAAAACACCCGGGCATTAATGGTTTTTGAGGGTTTGCAAACACGATGTCTCCAGGATTATAGCGTGGAGTCATATCGTCGTTTACCACGTTATATGCAAAGGCATTTTGTACCGTTGTTAGTTCTGGAGGGCAGGGCAACCAGTCGGTAGGTTCGCTTAATGGCACACCGTCTAAGGTTGAGGTCTCTGAAGATGATTGAGACGTCCAGGGGTTGTTTTTAAAATAGTGCGATGTGAATACGGGAATCTTGGGTAAAGAAGCAGTGCTGTCTTGTAATTGTCCAGCGACTTTTTCTAATAATTCCATTAATTCAGATACTTTTTCAGGCTGATTCTTGCGATGAAAACTTAAGGAAGTAAACCCTAAAGATGCAATTTGTTTCTCTGGAGGTTCATCGGATAATATTTCTGTGGGGTCACACTGTAATAATTCAGAGAGTTTAAATAATAACGGTTCGGTCACTCGACGGTTGCCCGATTCAATACGAGATAGGTATGAAACGGAAATACCGACTTGTTCAGAAAGTTCTTCTAACGTTAAACCACGGATACGACGAAGTAATCTTAAATTTTTAGCTACAGACATTTTTTACCTTGTTCATTTTTTTACCAACTGCTCTAAACTGTCATATTTTTTTTCTAAGATCAAGACTCTTGTTAATAATTTGTTAATAATTATTAACTTATGTTCAAACAAGCGCGAAAGCACAGAGTGTTAAAATGATTAACCAGTGCTAAAAAGATCGCGTATCCACAGCAACATATGAGGGGTAATTATGATTCTAACGCCTAACCCACACCATCGTTCACGAAAGTCTCGAGTTGTTTTAACGTCTTTAGCAAAAAAACTAGAGCCTGAAACTTTAGAAAAGGTAGATTCGCAAAAAATAAAACCTTCAACACCAAACTTTAAAAAACCATTTATAGCCTTGAAATTTTTCTGGCAGCAAAAGTACATATCTTTAGACGATTATGTGACGGCATGTAAGTATGTTGAGCTGAGTGAGCTTGTTCAAAAAGCCATGGGATGCCCCAATGGGTTTGGGCGAAAGGTTGCATGGAATCAACCCTTTGAGACGTCTAGGGTTAGTTGGATTCAATCTGAGTTATCCTTAATTAATCAAGACTATGGTCGACATTGCAATGATGAGGAATTGTTAACGCTGTGGAAAGTATTGCAAAAAGCACTCAACAAAATGCCGTTAAGCTTTAGAACAAAGTTTAATGAGCTGTTGTTTGCAGAGTCGATTAGTAATTTTCATATGCAAGAACGGATTTATTTGAAAGCATTTCAACATGCGATTCCTGCAATAAAGGTATTCTTATTAGAATTTTGGAAACAAAAAAACCCTCGATAACGAGGGTTTTTTGTTGTATTTGATGCAGTTTAAGGGCATCAGGCTTAGATTAATCTTCTTCAGATTCATCATCAGCTGCAGGCTCTTCTTCCTCTGTTGGAGCATCTTCATCGGCAGCGGGTTCTTCTTCCTCAGCTGGTGCATCATCATCAGCTGCAGGCTCTTCTTCCTCAGCTGGTGCATCATCATCAGCAGCAGGTTCTTCTTCCTCAGCTGGTGCATCTTCATCAGCAGCAGGTTCTTCTTCCTCAGCTGGAGCGTCTTCATCAGCAGCAGCGGGCTCTTCTTCCTCAGCTGGAGCATCTTCATCAGCAGCGGGCTCTTCTTCTTCAGCTGATGCGTCGTCTTCAGCAGGAGCATCGCCACTGTCGTCAGTTGGTGCGTCATCTTCAGCAGGAGCATCAGCACTGTCGTCGGCTGGTGCATCATCTTCAGCAGGTGCATCAGCACTGTCGTCAGCTGGTGCATCATCTTCAGCTTTTTTAGGAGCTATTTTATCTTTTACTTTATGGACAACAGCTTTTGCTTTAGCCGCAACTTTAGCTTCTGCCTTTTTTACACCAGCAACTGCTTTTTTAGCACCGCCAGCAATCGCACTACCAGCTTTGCTTAAGCTGCTTTTCATTTTATCCAAAACGCCGCCCGCTGCTTTTGCTGAAGGGGTTGCAATTGGCGTTAGACCCTCGACACCGTCTTTTGTTAATTCCTTAACAAGCGCTACGTAATCTTTGAGAACTTCTTTTTGCGTAGATTTACTTTTTGCTAATGCATATTCTGCATGTAACAATGTTTGTATTAACTTATCGATGTCCTTATCGAACGTTGGTTTGTGTGCGGCCTCTTTATAGATAGGCGAAAAATGCTTTGACTGCGCAAACAGAAACTTAATTACTTTTATTAAGCTGTTGGCAGCTTTTTTAAAGTTTGCAGGTTTGCCGTCTTTGATTGCAACCTTTGCATCTTTATCAAAGGCATTCATCGCACCTTTAAGAACACCCTCTACATAGGCAGGATTCTTTTCAGTGGCACATGTTGTTAAATTTTCTAGCGTTGCATCTGCAGCCGCAGTGCTTGCTGCTGCTTTTGGGCGAGCTTGAGTTGTTGTTGTATAGATTAAAGCTCCAGTACTTAATAGGATGGCCAAGCCAATCCCAGAAAACCATTTTGTATTCATTGTTCTACCTTTCATTTGGAATCTTATTTATTTCGCGCGACCACTTTTAGGTGCGGCAGCATGTGTAGCAACGACATGAGCATCTGTTAATTGGGTTCCGGCCAATGCTAATGCATATAATTTCGCACCTGGGGCTTCACCTTTTCCTGCACGGCAGGCAACTGCGCCTCCCGCCTTGTCTTTTAATGCTTTTGCGCCGGCCGCAATCTTTGATCCAGCTGCTTTAGCACCTGAGGCAATTTTTGATCCGACCTTTTTTAAACTCGCAGTGAAGGAAGAAAAGAATCCCCCTTTTTTAGGAGCTTCTGCAGTTTTTGATCCTTTTGCGGCTTTTTTAGAAGTTTTCGCAGAGCTTTTCTTGCTAGATTTTGCTTTTTTACTAGATTTTGCAGTAGTTGGATTTGCTTCTACATCGTTAATTGATATGGTGGTATGAGCTAACATTACCATTCCAAAAATCAAAAATCCTTTAATCCATTTCATTCGTATACTCCTATTAGTTATGTTTCATTTTTATTAGAGGATTTTAATAAACAGATTATTATTTAAAATCCTCACTGTATCGTTCTGATAGTTCTGAGGTTAACCCAAGAGTGGTTAACAAACCTTAAACAAAAGCTTTTTTTAGAAAAAATGAAAATATTTTTGCGAACAAAGATATTAACGTTAGAAGAAAAAACAGGGGTGAATTTAGAACGAGAAATCACCCCTGAATAGTTATTAAGCTTGATTAGCTTAGTTAGCGTTGTCGCTATTACTAGCGTGTTGTCTTTTGTTTCTTTTGGATTTTGCCTTTTTCGCTTTCTTTGGCTTCTTGTTTTTTGCCTTTTTCCCTGATTTTGAGGTATGAGAGCCGCGCGCTTCAACATCGCTGATATTGAGGCTTACATATCCAAAAATTAACGTAAGTGCTAGTAGTATGTGTTTTATAAGATTCACTGTAAAATCTCCTTGATTGTTTTTTGTTGAATAAAATGTATACTTGCTTAAAATCAGCATCAACTCTGTTTAGTGAGTCATGGTATTAAACATTATTATCAAAAAATGGTTAACAGAACTTAAACACATACGAAATTATTCTGATAATACCGTGCGGGCGTATTCGATTGATTTAGAAAACTTTACACACTTTTTAACCCAACATATTGGGCAGAATGATGTGGATGGACTTAAACAACTTCAGCTTTCAGATGTTCGTGCGTGGTTAACATCCCGACTAAATCAGGGGATTGCACCGGTTTCAAATGCGAGGGCGTTGTCTACCTTAAAACATTTTTTTAAATACGTGATGGCGCAGTGCCAGATAGATCTTTCGCATCTATTAGAAATGCGAACCCCAAAGTCACTTAAGAAATTGCCAAGACCTATCGGTGTTAATAAAATTGATACGCTGATTAAAACCATGGAAGCCAAAACAAGTTGGACGGATTTAAGAGATGTTGCCCTTGTGATTTTGTTATATGGGGCAGGGTTGCGCATTAGCGAAGCCCTAAATCTGAATTATAAAGAATTTCCATTGTCAGAAGTTTTAGTCATTACTGGTAAGGGACAAAAACAACGAGTCGTTCCAATGCTTCCAATTATTAATACGTATATTCAAGCCTATTTGGATCAGTGCCCCATCGTGTTAACTGCAGATAGCCCTTTATTTATAGGGCAACGGGGCGGGCGTTTAAACATGGGAATGCTGCAAAAGAAAATAGCAATGCTGAGAACGCAATTACATCTTCCGGATGAAGCGACTCCCCATGCGTTGCGACACAGTTTTGCGACTCATTTATTAGATGAACATGCGGATTTGCGCGTGATCCAAGAGTTGTTAGGGCATTCTTCCCTGTCAACCACTCAGCGATACATGGATGTTAGTCTTCAAAACCTAAAAGATGTTTATACAAAATCACATCCCCGAAAATAAATAGTTTGTTAGAGTTAACCGAATATTAAATAAATCCCTCATAAACTTTTTAAGTTTAATTAAGGGAGAATGTTCATGAAGAAAGCTACTTTATTATTAACACTTATTATGGGATTCAGTCCAATTCTGGGAGCTGATTTAACAACTGACAATAACAATGGTGCAGTGGTATCGTCACTTGAGCAGCTAATTGTTAAGGCGAGATCAATAGAGTTTGATAAAGATTCGCCACGCGTTTGCGCAGCGTATAGCTTTTTTAATGGTGAAAACATTCAAAATGCACGAGATGTTCATTATGCTTTAGGATTTAATGAGGGTAAGTATTCAATAGAAACATTATACGCATTGTATTTAGCGCTTCAACAGGTTATTTTGCCGAGCGGTCGCTTTAAACCTGAAGACTTAAATGGTGGGTTTACAAAAGATAATTTTGAATTTCTAAAAAAGATTTTTTCAGAAGCTGCATGATCTGAAAGTGTGTCTAAAACGGTGCTGGCTGGGGGACTAGGATTCGAACCTAGGTTACCCGGTCCAGAGCCGGGTGTTCTACCGCTAAACTATCCCCCAATTGAATTAATGGAATGCAACCTCAATAATTTCATAAGACTTTACACCACCAGGAGTGCGCACGTCTACAGAATCTCCGGACTCTTTTCCAATTAATGCTTTTGCTAAGGGAGAAGATAAGGATATTTTCCCTTTGCTTAAATTGCTTTCATCGTCGCCCACGATTTGGTAAGCAACAGCTTCTTCGGTATCTTCATCAATTAACTTTACACTGGCGCCAAACTTTACGCTAGTTCCATTTAATAGCTTAACATCAATTACGTCGGCTCTGGCTAGTTTATCTTCTAATTCAGCAATGCGACCTTCTATAAAGCCTTGACGTTCACGAGCGGCATGATATTCAGCATTCTCTGAAAGATCGCCTAATTCGCGCGCAGAAGCAATAGCCTTAATTACTTCGTGACGGTCAACAGTTTTTAATTGTTTTAATTCATTCTGTAACTTTTCAAATCCTTCACGAGTCATGGGTAACTTTTCCATGGAGTGTTCCTCTTCAATAAATTATATGGTTATTGCCCGAACTTCTTTTACTTCAGGGACATAGTGACGCAGCATATTTTCAATGCCGTTTTTCAAGGTAACTGCTGAGCTTGGACAGCCCGAGCACGCACCCTTCATTTGTAAATATACTACACCATCAATAAACTTTTCAAATGTAATGTCACCGCCGTCTTGAGCAACAGCTGGACGAACACGAGTTTCTAAAATTTCCACAATTTGTTTTGAAAGTGGATCCAGGGTTTCAAAGGGAGAGGGTGATGTTTTTGTATCAAGCAACCCATTCAATATGGGGGTCTGACTTGAAAAGTGGATGGTTACACCTTCAATAATATAAGGTATTAATGTCGACCACTCTATAGATGTTTCCTTTGAAATGGAAATAAAATTAGATCCTAAGAAAACGCCTGAGACCCCATTGATATCAAACAATTTAGACGCCAAAGGCGACCGTTTTGCAGCCTCTTTTGTGCGAAAATCAATTGTACCTGCTCCCATCACTAATTTTCCTGGTAGGAATTTTAAAGTATTTGGGTTTGGGGTTTCTTCTGTCTGGATAAACATAGTACGCTCTAAAATTTATATTTAATTTTACCTGTTACTTATAATCAGTGCAATCTATTTCTTGTTAGGCGACATTTTTTATGACAATTTTAGTTTATTTTGTTCAGTTATAGAGGGCAGCACTCCTCCCTCTCTCAAGCTTAAAGCACTATTTATTTGTTCAAAACACCACTTCCCGCATTCTAATTATTGAGGTTTTTATATACAATGCCATGGGCTTTTATTTTTTTACAAGATCTGCTATAGTGACATACAATGTAACAAGTAAGGTAGATTTAGCATGGCTCGCGTAACAGTTGAAGATTGTACAAGAAAAATTTCGAATCGATTTAAGTTGGTATTAGTGGCGGGAAATCGCGCTAAAAAATTAGCTAGAGGAATTGCTCCTTTAGTTAAACGAGACAACGATAAGAATCCAGTATTGGCACTTCGAGAAATTGCTTCTGATCAAGCGTTATCAGATATTTTTGAAGAAGAATTGGTTTCTTCTATGCAAAAAATTCACTTTGAGTCTGACGTTATGGAACGTGAAGAAGAAATTGTAGACGAAAAAGACTGGTCTGAACAAATTGCTCAATTAAGTCGTGAATTAGAATCTTTAGGTTCTGTAGAAGAAAATCTTGAAGACCATATGCAAATTGATGGTGAAGAGATTTTAGATGATGATGACTTGGGTGACGTAGATTTAGAGGTTGATGCAAACGAAGAAGACAAATTCTAAATAGTTAAAATACATTCATGGGCGATGATTATAAATTTACACTAATGGCTGCGGATTTGGTTGAGCTCGTAAAAGTTTACGAGCCTGATGCCAAGGAGAGTCTTATTATCAAAGCCTATGAGTTTTCTAAATTTCACCACCGGTTCCAACAACGATCTTCCGGGGAACCATATTTTGTTCACCCCTTAGAAGTTGCGCGCATTGCGACGACTTGGAAATTAGATTCTCAAAGTATTATTACAGCCTTACTTCACGATACCGTTGAAGATACAGCCGCCACACTTGCTGATATTGAAAAAGAATTTGGTGCTGATGTTGCGCGATTGGTTGATGGCGTTACTAAGCTAAACTCAATTGAAATTAATCCAGAATCGTCTGAAAAATCAGAGCAAGCAGAAAATTTGCGCAAACTAGTTTTGGCCATGTCAATGGATGTGAGAGTTCTGCTAATTAAGTTGATGGATCGTTTGCATAACATGCGTACGATACGATTTCTGAAGTCTCCAGAAAAAATGCGTAGAAAAGCATTGGAAACTCAAGAAATTTATGCACCATTAGCTCAACGCATTGGAATGCAAAGTTTATATGACGAGCTTTCAAATATTTGTTTTAAAGTCTTGCACCCAGAGATTTACGAAGCGATTGAACGTCGAAAAAAGCATCTGTTTACAAAAGATAAAGCCATTGTTACGCGAGTCATTCAAGAGTTGCAGCAATCAATTAGCAGCAATAGTATTCGGTGTTATGTATCGGGGCGTGAAAAGGCAACATATTCCATTTGGAAAAAGATGCAATCTAAAAACCTGCCATTTGAGCAGCTTTCCGATATTTTTGCATACAGAATTTTGGTTGAGACAACTGCAGAATGTTATCAAGTTTTAGGAATTCTGCATAGCACATACCCGGTGGTACCTGGTCGATTTAAAGATTATATTAGTACGCCTAAATCCAATAGTTATCAATCATTGCACACCTGCATTATTGGACCTTTTGGGTATAATATCGAAGTACAAATTCGCACTCAACATATGCATGAAGTCAATGAGATGGGGGTTGCTGCGCATTGGGAATATAAGCAAGGCAAAGGGGATAATCGAGAAAAAAGCATCTTTAAATGGATCCGAGAATTAGTCGATATTCTGGAACATTCTAATAGTCCAGAAGAATTCTTGGAACATACTAAGATGGAAATGTACCAAGACAAGGTGTTTTGCTTTACACCTGCAGGCGATATTATTTCGTTACCTCAGGGAGCGACTCCAGTTGATTTTGCGTACGCGATCCACAGTGCGGTTGGTAATCATTGTGTGGGATGCAAGGTGAACGGTCGTATGATGCCGTTGCGAGTAGAGCTAAAAAATGGTGATCAAGTTGAAATTATTACAGCCAAGAATCAAACGCCGTCTATGGCTTGGGAACGGTTTGTAATTACCGGCAAGGCTAAATCAGCAATTCGTAGATTTATTCGTGAACAGCAACGTGAAGAATATGCATTGTTGGGTAAAAATATGTTAAAGGCAGGTGTGAGGTCGGATAAACTAGAGTTAGCGCATCCCGATATGCGGAAAGCTGCGCGTTACTTTAGGGTTGAAAGTCCTGTTGATTTGTTTACGCAAGTTGGAATGGGGCTTGTATCCGTAACGGCGGTTTTGGATTTTTTTAGAACCTTAGACGGCGGAGCTGCAGTTAAGAAAGATGAGGCTTTCCCAACCGATATCCCGCTTAAATTAAATGATAAATCGATATCAAAAAAACAAGAGAAGACAACCTCTGTTGCTATACGGGGGTTGATTCCTGGAATGGCATTACATTATGCTAAATGTTGTCATCCACTGCCGGGAGAGCCTATTGTCGGAATTATTTCGACAGGGCGTGGTGTAAAAATACATAAAAACACATGTCAGAATCTTGCGCAGTTTCAGGAAAGTCCTGAAAAATGGATTGATGTAGAGTGGGGCGGCATTTCGGATTATGAATTGTCGGTGTTTGATGTTGTGTTACGCGTCGTTGTTGAAAACAGATCTGGAGCACTTGCTGTGGTATCTGCGGCAACAAGTCGCTTGAAGGCCAATATAGATAACCTTAAAGTTACAAAACGGGATTCTGAACATTGCGATTTGTTGGTAGAATTACAAGTGAATAATGCAGATCAATTAAATCGATTGATTATGGAATTAAAAGGTGAACCCTTGGTAATGTCGGTGGAGCGCGTATGATTTTAGGTGTTGGAACAGATATAGTTCAGATTGAACGAATACGAAAAACTTACGATCAGTTTTCAGATCGTTTCTTAAAAAGATGCTTTCATCCTTCAGAAATAAAAGAATTTAATGAAGCTTCATCGGCTCAAAAAATACCTTTTCTTGCTAAACGATTTGCCGCAAAAGAAGCTGTGGCAAAAGCATTTGGAACTGGGTTTGTTGACCAAGTGAGGTTATCACAGATCTATGTAGTTCGCAATAAACTGGGAAAACCAGAAGTGCGGTTAGATGGGGAAACGGCTGTATTCTTTGAAACTTTATACTTGGGTCCAAAGAAAATACACCTTTCATTGTCGGATGAAGTAGCTTATGCTATAGCCTTTGTAATTATTGAAACATATAGCTAGGAATTGCCTATGAAAAAGCAAAGTATTAGTGCGTTTATAAAAGAGTTAGCAATCATCTTTTTGGTTGTGATGGGGATTCGATTTACGTTTTATGGGTTGTCACGTATTCCATCAGAATCTATGGTTCCAACAGCGAATATCGGTGATTTTATTGCAGTTGCAAATTTTCCTTATGGATTCTCACCCTTATCAATTCCATACACTCCATCGTCTTGGGCGACGCGTTGGTTGGCTCAGGAACCAGAGCGTGGAGATGTCATTGTTGTTCGTGTGCCTCAAGATCAAGACCGTGATTACATTAAGCGGCTGATCGGACTGCCCGGAGATCGTATTCAGATGATCGAAGGTGTCTTGCATATTAATGGTAAAAAAGTATTGATGGAAGCTGGCGACGAGTATTCCTTTTATAATCAAAGAGGGAAAAAAGTTAAAGGGCGTATCTATTTTGAAACTTTGCCTAATGGCGTTCGTCATAAAATTTTGAAAGTAAATACAGATTGGTCTGCAGGTTTCGCAGATAATACTCAAGAATTTGTGGTGCCAGAAGATCACTACTTCTTGATGGGAGATAACCGCGATCAGTCTATGGATAGTCGTTTTTCTAATATAGGAACTATCCATAAGGAGAATTTGATTGGTCGTGCAGATCTTATTTGGTTTTCCACCAATGCGCGATCATTATTTGACCTAACCAATTGGATCTCATTAGATTTATTAAAAGAACGTTTGATGAAACGTATTTCTCCATGATCGATTTGCAAGTTGCTTTAGGGTATCAATTTAATAAGCCATACTTATTAGAGTTTGCTCTAACACATCCTAGCTTTTATTCTAACCAAAAAGACAAAATGCCGATCAATCATTTTGAACGGTTGGAGTTTGTGGGAGATAGAGTGTTAGGTTTGATTGTTGGTGATATGTTATACCAAGAATTCAAAACGGCTAAGGAAGGCGAACTTGCGAGACGATTAGCGTGGTTAGTCTGTCGGGAAACTGTGGCTAAAGTTGCAAGGTTAATGACGATCCCAACAGTCTTTAAATATTCCAGAGCATCAGAAGAAAACAACACCCAGTGGATGACGTTCTTGTCAGATGCTTGCGAAGCGTTGATTGGAGCCATTTATTATGATGGGGGGCTGTCTGCTGCAAATAAAGTCATTCGCAAGTTTTGGGAACCCATGCTGCATCAGCAAGGTGCCGTTAAAGATAATAAAACTCAATTGCAAGAATATGCTCAAGCTCAATTCAAAATTTTACCAAAATACAAACTAATTACTCAAAGTGGTCCATCACATAATCCGGAAATTACAGTGGAATGTAGTGTTAATGATTATCAGATGACCGCAAAAGGTAGCAATAAGAAAATGGCTGAAAACGAGTGTGCACACAAGTTATTAGCTATGTTAAAAACATTATAGGAATTTCATGTCAACCCCTACACAATTTGGATACGTCGCATTAATTGGGTTACCTAACGCAGGTAAATCCACATTAATGAATACAGTTATTGGCGCAAAAGTATCTATTGTTACACCCAAAGTACAAACCACGCGTCGTCGTGTGTTAGGTGTGTTTATTCAAGAAAATACTCAAGTGGCCTTTTTAGACACCCCCGGGATCTTTACGCCATCCACCCGATTAGATAAAGCAATGGTGAATGTTGCTTTACAAGCAATTCAAGAGGCGGACTTAGTCTGCGTGATTATTGATGCGTGCAAACGCCTTACAGATCACGAACGCTTATTAACAATCGCAAAGCAGTCGGGGCGCCCCATTTGCGTGGTATTAAATAAGGTTGATAAAACACCAAAAGATAAGTTGTTAGTGCTTGCGCAAACGATCAGTGAAACCTATGGCTTTAATGAGATATTTATGATCTCTGCATTGAAAGCACAGGGCACTGAGGATTTGTTGAAATATATCAATCAAAAAATGCCAGAAGGTCCGTGGTTGTTTGAAGAAGACGATTTAACAGATTTATCATTGCAAGATTTAGCGACAGAATTTACCCGTGAAAAGTTGTTTGCATTCTTACATCAAGAGATTCCATACGGCCTGATGGTGCAACATGAGTTGTGGAAAGAGGACACTCCAGGAAAAGTTCAGATCTATCAACGGATTGTTATTGAAAAAAATAATCATAAAGGTATCGTATTGGGGCATAACGGAACATTGATTAAAAAAGTGCGTGAAGCTGCCCAAAAAGATATTCGACAACTGATACAGAAAAAAGTACAACTTTTCTTGCAGGTTGTTGTAAAAGAAGACTGGAAGAACAAGCCTCAATATTTTCAAGATCAAGGATTAGAGTTTTAATAGGAATAAACCATGAAATACACTTCGACTTCACTTATTTTCTCAACAGCGCTTTTGCTTACAGCATGTGCAACTGAACACCCAACCTTGGATGATTTTGTCCTTGATGATGAAATCACCATTGATGCCCAAGATTTATTGAATGATGACCAAAATAAAGGGGTTGAGCTTGAAAAGGATGCCCAAGGAGATGTTGTTGCATCCACTAATCCGATGGAATTGACCAATTCAGTTAGCAAAAAAGAACAGGTTATCGTTATTCCCGAACGCATAAACCATGAGATTACTTTGCCTGCAAAGCAAGCGGAAACACCTAAGAAAGAAAGTGTTAAGAGTGCTGAAAAGAAACCAGAAGCGAAAGTAGCTCCATCTGTTTTTATACGAAGAGCAAAAGATTTTTCTGCAACGAATGCGCCACAAGCGACTGCATTTTTTGATCCGAATGCATTAGGGTTACATTTATTAGGTAAGCCAGTGACATCTGCAGTGTGTACACCTGAAGAAGAAGCCCATACAAAAGCAATCATGGACATGAAAGCCAGTTATGAGGGGCGCAATTTGTCTAAAATGACGGCATGGCGCGATCAGCATTTAATCAATGTTCCACGCCCCGATGAAACATTGTTTTACCCATTCAGTGGGCCTGATGTTGTGAACATGTTGACGTTTTTCCCTAACCAACAAACATACGTGATGATGGGGATGGAATACGTTGGAACAGCTGAAACTGTGAGCGAATGGCAGAAGCCTTTAACAAAGACCAAGATGGAAACGATTCGCAAAGCTGTTGAATCTGTGTTTATTCGTAGTTTCTTCCGTACGCTTGATATGTCGTCGGATTTCAGCCGTAACGGAACCCGTGGTGTGTTGCCAGGAATGTTGTTGATGTTAAAGGTATTAGACCGCGATGTTAAGGCTGTTCAGTGGGTTACGTTGAACGCTGATGGTAGCTTACGTTATTTAACACCTGAGGCGACAAAGACAGCGTCAGGGAACTTTGGTGTTGAAATAAAAGTAACGCATCCTACGCAAGGGTTTGAGCAAACAATCTATTATTTCAGAACAGACTTGTCGGATGCGCCGATGGCATCCAATGCGGGGTTGCGTAATTTCATTCAAAGCAAGCTTGGCACAACGATGACATTTGTAAAGTCGGCGTCATTCTTAATGCACATGAAAGAATTTGCTTGGATGCGGAATACTGTCTTAAATACAAGCCGTGCTGTATTACAAGATGATTCCGGTGTGCCATTTAAGTTTTACAAAAAGAATGATTGGGCTGCTAATTTGTTTGGTCAATATGTTGGGCCTTATGGAGAATCGTTTGCGGCATTCAAACAGCCAGAGCTGAACAAAGCATATGAGAGCATGCCATTGCAGTTATTAGATTTTAGGTTTGGGTATGGGTATTCAAAAATACCAGCTCATTTAATGTTATTCATTCGTAAGGAGAATTAAGATGAAGATAGAAGAATTTTATACAGCCATCCGTCATAAGAATGATCCAGCAACTTATGCAGAGGTTGTTGATCAGTTAGATGATGAGAAATACGCATTATTACAAGCTAGAACTTTAACGACAGATACCCGTTTCTACTTAAAACAATTTATTGGTCATATGAATAATCAATTGTTTATTAGTAGAAATATACCCGCCATAATTTTTGGTCCTGGGTGGTTTGCATTTCGTAGAATGTATCTTCACGCATTTATACTATTTATTGTAGGGGGTGTAGCAACCATTGCCTTGTATGAATATGTTGTTGGGGATTATATTGCATACATTATTAATGCGGTGGTGGGGGTGTTTGGAAATGCACTATATTTTCAGAACGTAAAACGTAGAAGTTTAAAAGGATATAGATCTGAGGGATCCGCCAAAAGTTGTGTGATTTACATATTAATACAAACAGTGATTTCTATAGCTGTGGTGCTTGGTTTAGTTTCAATGGGATGGCTAAAGCTTTTCTAAACAGGAACCATATCATGAACATTGAAGAGGTTTACTTTGCCATCCGTCATAAGTTTGAGCCTCAAACACTTGCAGAAGCAGGGGAAGAGGCTCTGACTTATGGGACGAGGCGGTATATAAAACTCTTTAGAACCAAGGGGTATAAGCCTTTATTTGTTAGCCGGAATATTCCGGCTATTTTTTTAGGACCGATTTGGTTTTTATACCGCAGACTGTATGCGTTGGCGCTTGTATTTCCAATCCTATGGTTTGGAATTGAACTCGGGATTCGGCAATATACCAAAAATGATACCCTTGTTGATTGTTTAGAGTTAGTCTTTTCAATCTATATTAGCCTGTTTGCAAACAGCTTATACATCAATAATACACGCAGGCGATTTGCAAGAGGGGTGAAATCTTCGCCGTCAAGGCTTGCTGTGTATGCAGGGGTAGTTGGGGTTGTCCTGTTTGGAATAGTGTCGCTGGTGGCGCTAAAACTGTACTTAGTAATGATAGAATAGGAACGAGAGATGAAATTTGAGTTACAAGACTTTTATAGTGCTATACGAAAAGATCAAGATCCTGAAAACATCACGGGTGAGGTTTCATCCAATACAGCGCATTATCTGAACGCCTTTCAAAAAGGCGAGCTGATTAATTGGAATTGGGTGGCCTGTCTGTTTGCCCCCATTTGGATGCTGTATCGACGGTTGTATGCTGCGTATATTTTGTTAATGATAGTTTCTGTCATTTTATCATATTTGCCGACTGGGCTGTTGCTGTTTGGGCTGTTCATGAACATTGGAGTAGGAATGTTTGGCGACAGCATCTATATCTATTTCGTGAAGCAAGCCCATGTTCGCAACCAAAAGATGAATCCTGGAAATATTCCGTTGGTTGTATTGATCTGTAGTCACATTATCGTCGTTGGTATTGTTTCTCAAATTCAGTACTATTTTGAGTCCGAAACTGTTGAGATATCTAGTGATGTGTATATTGATGCTTAAATGGCATCCCCTACGGGAATCGAACCCGTGTCTTCACCGTGAAAGGGTGATGTCCTAACCGCTAGACGAAGGGGACGTGGACTTTCTGGTTGTCTTTATAACGAATTAATGACCGTCGGTCAATTACTATTTTTCATAATACGCCAAAATTATTAATATTTAGTTTAATCAGTCTGATTTTCTATGCTTTACCCTGTTTCAGGATAGGGACATGTGCACCATGTATAACTGACTCCTTATAGTCTGGGTATGCGTCACTCAGTCGTTAATGTACGCCTTAGTACATGTTTCGCTTCGTCCTTCATACTCAAATTAAATTAGTCTAGCTATAAGTTTCACTATAAAAAAACAATAAGATTAAAAAGTATTTTTATTTGTATAAGTATACTTTTTAGTATAAATTAAGTTTATTATTAGTAATTAAGTGCCATGAGCTTTCAAGTATATATTCCATTGTGTACAGCTTTAGGAAAGTTAATCAGCCCCCTGATTGAAGTCATCATTTGTGATTTGAAATCAAATAAAATTGTTTTTATTGAAGGCAATTTATCTGGACAAAAGATAGGAGAGTCTTTTTTACAAGATGTTCGAGATTATCAAGTAGGAGAAGTAATCAACTTTCAACTAAATCATAGCGGTAAAATCATTCGTTCTATTAATGTTTTGCTTGATGAAAGTGGCGAAAAAAACTTTTTACTGTGTCTGAATTTTGATGTGTCAGTTCTTAATCAAATTCAATCGTTGGTTTCGCAGTTCTTTAACAACCCATCACAGCCTGAACCCAAAGAATTATTAAAAAATGATTGGCATGAACGATTGCATTTGGTCATCCATGAACTGCTTCATAGTTATGGTTGGAGTTTAACCACATTAACGAATGGTCAAAAAAAACAAGTGGTTGAAGCCTTGTTTAAAAATGGTGCCTTCAATCAAAAAAACGCCGCTGATTACATTGCTAAAATTTTATCTATGGGAAGAGCAACGATATTTAATTATTTAAGAGAGTGGAGACGGAATGAAAATTAACACATTTAAATTAGAAAACTATCTATCTCAGCATGAGTTTTTACCACAACATTTGTTGTGCCGATCTGATGCAGAGAGTATGGCGCTGCGGGATTTATTAGACATGGCCGATCACGAAGATCAAGAGCTTTGGAATAACTTGCAACTGGGATATACAACAGCAGCAGGCATGCCAATCCTGCGACAGTTAATAGTTCAAGAAATGTATAAAGACTTAATGGCGCATCAAGTTCTATGCTTTTCGGGTTCAGAAGGTGCTGGCTTTTCAGCGTTGTTTGCCTTGTGTGAGCCTGAAGATCACGTGATCGTATTAACGCCGTGTTATCAAGCACTTATTGAAATTCCTAAGTTTAGAGGATGCGAGATTTCGCAGCTTTCTTTAAAAGAAGAAAACAATTGGTGTATTGATATTGATGCAATTCGTTCGATGATTAAATCGAATACAAAATGGTTAATTATCAATTTTCCACACAATCCATCAGGGCAAGTAATCACACCAGAAGAGCTGAAAAATTTAATAAAGTTATTAGACGAACACGGTGTTTGGCTGTTTTCAGATGAATCATCCCGTTTACTGGGAGCGCCAATTGACGGCTGGGCAGAACCCGCCGCTGTCTTATACCCTAAGGCTGTGTCATTAAACGGTATGAGTAAAGCCTTTGGTTTAGGCGGCCTGCGTATAGGCTGGGTTGCATGCCAAGATCCCGCGGCAATTAATAAAATTAAAGAAATTAAAAACTATACAACCATAGGTAACAGCACACCATCAGAGCTATTAAGTGTAATAGCCCTAAAGAATAAAGACGTTATTTTAGAGAAAAACAATCAAATCTTGTCGGACAATTTAGTTATTTTAGACCTGTTCTTTACAAAGAATCAAAAGCTATTTTCTTGGGTTTGGCCTCAAGGTGGTTGTGTTGGTTGGGTACACTATAAAGGCAAAGAAGACGTGGATTTGTTTTGTAAAAAGCTGCTTCGTGACACCGGTGTATTGTTAATGCCCGCATCTGTTTACGATGTAAATGAAAACTATTTCCGCATAGGCTTTGGTCATAAAGATATGGTGACCGCCATCGGTAAATTACAACAGTATTTAGAGGCACTAGCATAATGCGCACCACGCAGTTAACACTCCATCAAATAATTACTCCTCCAGTTTAAGTCATCAAACCCTTTCGTTAAATCTATAAACATCTGCAATTTTCTTATACAGCGTGACGCCAACCTGCGGTTGGATCCATTAGGTTAGGTTGGGTGTGGCAGCATGATGCTGCACCCATTAAGTTGGATCCGATGTGGTTGGACACGGATTTCAAACAATGAAAACCGCAAGTGAGATATGAGAGAATGGATGGGATTTTTGACCCAGCAACGTGACGCCAGCGTGACGCTGGACCCATTAAGTTGGATTGGGTGTGGTTTGAGATATGTCGCACTTAGGGTAAGCAGAGATCGTTGGGAGGTGTTTGCAAAGAAGGGGGGGCTTCTCCTCCTCCCCCCCAATAGGTTTTATCCCGTAACTCGCTTTACATGAGCGCCACAGCTTCTTAGTTTTTCATCCAAGTATTCATAGCCTCTATCAAGGTGATAGATACGACTAATGACTGTTTCGCCTTCTGCTGCAAGGCCTGCTAGAACCATTGAGACGGAGGCTCGTAAATCCGTTGCCATAACGGGGGCTCCTTGAAGTTTAGGAACGCCACGAACAACGGCAATATTTCCCTGGATTGCAATGTTAGCACCCATACGGTTCAGTTCGGGTACGTGCATGAATCGGTTTTCAAAAATGGTTTCTTTTATTAACGATGTTCCTTTTGCAAGGGTCATCAATGCCATCATTTGAGCCTGTAAATCGGTTGCAAAGCCTGGGTAAGGTTCAGTGATAATATCTACAGGGTTAATATCGTATCCGCCCTCTATGATCATGCCATTGGGGACTGGAGTCACTTTTGTTCCAGATCGTTGTAGGGCTTCTGTAAACGCATAGAGAACTTCGTGCGTTGTATTGTCTAGATGAATGCGTCCACCCGTAATGGCAGCGGCAACGGCATAGGTGCCAGCTTCTAATCGATCGGTCATAACGCTGTGAGTGGTGCCATGAAGGCGGTCTACACCTTGAATGGTGATTGTAGAAGTTCCTGCGCCCGTGATTTTTGCACCCATGCTGTTCAAGCATTTGCATAGATCAACGACCTCAGGTTCTCTGGCTACATTTTCAAATACGGTGGTTCCTTCTGCGAAAACGGCTGCCATAATTAAGTTTTCAGTACCCGTCCATGATGGCACGGATAAGGTGTAGTGAGTTCCCTTTAATCGGTCGCCTTTAACTTTGGCGTGAATGTATCCATTGTCTAGGATGATTTCAACGCCTAATGCCTCAAGTCCGCTTAAGGTTACATCAATGGGGCGTGCGCCGATGGCGCACCCGCCTGGGTATGAAACAACAGCTTGACCGAATCTGGCGAGCAAAGGACCTAAAACCAAAATAGAGGCGCGCATCTTTCTGACAATTTCATAGGGGGCGGTTTGATGGTGAATGCCGCCGGCGTTAACACGAGCGGTTGAGCCTTTGTATTCAACAGTACATCCCAAATGTTCCAGCAGATGTTTAAGCGACTCCATATCGGCTAATGCGTTGGGAGAGTTTTCGAACACGACGTCATCTGCCGTAAGAATTGCTGAACAGATTAGGGGTAGGGCTGCGTTTTTTCCACCACTGATTGATATTTTTCCATCAAGTGGCTGACCACCCGTAATTACGATTTTATCCATTGTAGTCCTTTAAAGTTTTGGCGGGGTGACGCCCGTTTGTTTCATATATTTTCCTGCGCGATCTTTGTAAGACGTTTCGCACATTTCATTGCCATGGAAGAATAAAAACTGGCATGCGCCTTCGTTAGCATAAATTTTTGCAGGCAAGGGGGTGGTGTTTGAAAATTCTAATGTAACGTGACCTTCCCATTCAGGTTCAAGGGGGGTTACATTTACAATAATGCCGCATCGAGCATAGGTTGATTTTCCCAAGCAAATAACCAAAACGTTGCGCGGGATTCTAAAGTATTCAACAGTTCGTGCTAAAACAAAGCTATTGGGTGGGATAATGCAGACGTCAGCGGTGCGGGTTACAAAGCTTTGATGCGAAAAGTCTTTAGGATCAACGATTGCATTGTCAACATTTGTAAACACTTTAAACTCACTTGAAACGCGAGCGTCATAGCCATAGGAGGATAAGCCGTAAGAAATTACACCTTCTTTTTTTTGGCGATCCACAAAGGGGCTGATCATTTCATTATCAAGAGATTGTTGGCGGATCCACTTATCGGACATTATCATTGTTTATGCCTCTTTCGGTATTAATGGGTTGATTGTTAGATTCATTCCGTTGGTTGGATTGTTCTTTTCTGCGCAGCATGTTTCGCTTCAAAGCTGCCTCAAGGCGTTTCTTTCTTTCGGATGCTTTTATTTCACTTAATTTAGTGGGATGGTTCATGGTTTTTTACCCAGACTAAAAATATAGTGGAATTATGCAATAAAAAGCTTGAAAAGTCACGAAAATATTTCTATCTTAGTAACGTTTAAAAAGCACACGGAATACGCTTAGCGTTTCTGGTCTTTTCTGAAAAATGAAAAGCAAAGTCCGTGGATGTTTAACCAGATAAAGGAACTTAATACATGTCAAATACTACATTTACTATGCGTCAGCTATTAGAAGCAGGCGTTCACTTCGGTCACCATCCTCGTCGTTGGAACCCCAAAATGTCACCATATATTTTTGGAACTAAAGGTGGCGTTCACATTATCGACTTGCAACAAACTTACCCCATGTTTAAAAAAGCATTGGAAGTTTTAACAGATGTTGTTGCACAAGGTGGTCGAGTATTGTTTGTTGGAACAAAACCACAAGCCGCTGAAATTGTTGCTGAGGCAGCAAAGCGCTGTGGTCAATATTACGTTAACCATCGTTGGTTAGGTGGTATGTTAACCAACTGGAAGACGATTTCTCAATCCATCAAACGTTTAAAAGACTTAGATGAGCAATTAGAGCGTAACACTGGAACAGTAATTAAAAAAGAATTGTTAAAGATGCAAAATGATCGCGAAAAATTAAACCGCGCATTGGGCGGAATTCGCGAAATGGGAGATACTCCCGACGCATTGTTCATCATTGATACAATCAAAGAAAGCACTGCTTTATTAGAAGCTAAAAAAATTGGTATTCCAATTATTGCCATTTGCGATACGAACTCTGATCCAGACTTAGTGGATTATATTATCCCAGGTAATGATGACGCACGTCGCGCAATTGAATTCTACACAAAATTAGCCTCTGACGCTGTTTTAGCTGGAATTCAAAAACAGCTTTCAAAAGCAGGCGTTGATGTTGGGGCAGCCGCAGAAATAATGGCAACTGACTTAACGGTTGAAGACGTTGTAACCTCTGAAGCTGCAAAATAAGAAAGGTATCGTAATATTATGGCAATTTCTGCAAGTATGGTAAAAGAGCTGCGCGAAAAGACAGGCGCAGGAATGTTAGACTGCAAAAAAGCATTAGAAGAATCAAACGGTGATTTTGAAGCTGCAGTTGATTGGTTACGTAAAAAAGGTTTATCAGCTGCGGCTAAAAAATCTGACCGTGTTGCGGCTGAAGGGTTGATTGCTGTTGACGTGCAAGGCAACACTGCGGTTGTGATTGAAGTTAATGCTGAAACTGACTTTGTGGCGCGTAATGACACATTCCAGGACTTTGTTCGGACTGTTGTTAAGAAAGCTCATGGTAAGGCAGATGCAGAAGCTTTGAAAGCCTCTGAATACGAAGGCGGCAAAACAGTTCAAGACGTTTTAACAAACTTGATTGCGACGATTGGTGAAAACATGAACTTGCGTCGTGTTGCAAACATCAGCGTTTCAAAGGGTCATATTATTTCTTATGTGCATAACCAAATTGTATCAGGTCTTGGTAAAATTGGTGTTATGGTTGCATTTGAAACTGATGCTGATGCATCAAAGCTAACCGCTGTGGGTGAGGGTATTGCGATGCACATTGCTGCAATGAACCCAGCTGCTTTAAACCCAGAAGGCGTTGATAAAGCATTGGTGGAACGTGAAGCAAACTTTTTACGTGAAAAAGCAATTGCAGCAGGTCGCCCTGAAAATATCATTGAAAAAATGATCGAAAGCGGTGTAAAGACTTATTTATCTGAAGCATCATTGCTTGAACAAGCGTATGTTTTAGACAATAAGAAAAAAGTCATTGATGTTGTAAATGAGCTTTCTAAGGAAATCGGAACACCAGTAAAACTAACTGGATTCTTGCGATTTGAATTGGGTGAAGGCATTGAAAAGCAAGCAACTGATTTTGCTGCTGAAGTTGCAGCGATGAGTAAATAACATTATGAAACCCCTATATCAACGGATTATGCTAAAATTATCAGGAGAAATTCTGGCTGGAGAAACTATTTTTTCTCCGGAGGTTATGAATCGCGTCTGCCAAGAGTTGAAAGCAATTCGAGATATAGGGGTTCAGATTAATGTTGTGATCGGCGGGGGTAACATTTTCCGTGGTAATATGGGTCAAGCGCAGGGTATGGATCGCGCAACGGCCGATTACATGGGGATGTTAGCCACCGTAATGAATGCGTTAGCGCTGCAAACGTGTATGACAGACATAGGTCTGGATGCCAGAGTTATGACATCGATTAACATGAATGAGATCGCTGAAACGTTTACCAGACGGCGTGCATTTGAGTATATGCACAATGGGCGTATCGTGATTCATGCAGGCGGGATTGGAGTCCCGTTTTTTTCTACGGATACTGCCGCAGCCTCACGTGCGTGTGAGATGAATTGTCAGGCAATTTTTAAAGGGACGAAGGTCGATGGTATCTATAGCGATGACCCTGTAAAAAATGAATCTGCTAAATTCTACGAGACGTTAACGTATCAAGATGTGTTAACAAAAGAATTGAATGTTATGGATGCTGCCGCGATTTCGTTAGCAAAAGAAAACAAAATTCCAGTCGTTGTATTTAATATTAAAAATCCCGGACAACTTGCAAAAGCAATTTGTGGTGAAGGGTTATATACGATCGTTTCTTAAATCATTAAGATAGAGAGATTACCAATGCAATCATTTTCAGAACTATCCAAAGAGCTGCATGACAAAATGAATGCAGCTGTTGAACATACTAAAAAAGAATTCGCAGGGCTTCGTGCCGGGCGAGCATCAGCACAGTTGCTAGATTCCGTGGTGGTGGAAGCCTATGGCAATTCTGTTTCTATTAATCAGCTGGGAAACATTAATATTCCGGAACCTCGTACGTTATCTGTTCAAGTGTGGGACAAGGGGTTGGTTAAGTCTGTTGAAAAAGCAATTCGCGATGCAGGACTTGGTTTAAACCCAGTGGCAGACGGTCAAACTGTGCGTGTGCCCGTTCCTCAACTGAATGAAGAACGTCGCAAAGAAATGGCAAAAATTTCTGTAAAGTACGCAGAAGAAGGGCGCATTTCGATTCGAAACATTCGTCGCCATGGAATGGATGTCTTAAAGAAAATGGAAAAAGATAAAATCATTTCGGAAGATGAGACTGCGCGTCATGAAAAAGATATTCAAAAATTAACGGATGAATATATTGTAAAAATTGACACAGCGTTAAGTCAAAAAGAAAAAGACATAATGCAGGTATAAGATAATGAATAACGCGGCATCGGTTCCGTATCATATTGGAATTATCATGGATGGAAATGGAAGGTGGGCCTCTGAAAGGGGGCTCCCTCGTTCTATGGGGCATCAAAAAGGTGCAGAAGTTGTACGAGAAACTGTACAAACTGCAGCAGATCTTGGCGTGAAAGCCCTTACACTGTTTGGTTTTTCAGAAGAAAACTGGTCTAGACCTGGTGACGAAGTGTCACTGTTATTGAGATTGGCTGAAACATATCTGAAAAAAGAATTGAACGCATTGCATAAAGAAAATGTTCGATTTCGTGTGATTGGAAATAAGAGTAAGCTGCCCAAAAGCTTGCAAACCATCATTGATGAAGCAGAGCAAAAAACGATCAATAACGATCGCTTTTTTTTAAACTTAGCCCTAAGTTATTCGGGTAAATGGGATATTGTTCAAGCAGTAAAGAGAATCGTTGCTGAAGGGGTAGATCCTGAATCTGTAACAGAAGAGATGGTGTCACAACATTTAAGTTTAAGTGATGTACCTGATCCTGATTTGCTAATTCGCACCAGTGGCGAACAACGTATCAGTAACTTTTTATTATGGCAGGCAGCATACAGTGAATTGTATTTTTGTGATGCAATGTGGCCTGATTTTAATAAACACGAATTAACTTTGGCTATAGAGTGTTATCAGCATCGTCATCGACGATTTGGAAAAATATAATGTCTGAGCTATTAAAGCGTACCCTTTCCAGTATAGTTTTTGTTCCAGGAATATTAGTGCTGTTGTATCTGGGCGGCGTATATTTCGACGCTTTGTGCTTGGGATTAAGTATGGTTTTAGTCTATGAATGGCTAAATCTATGGCGTGGGTATGCCGTTCGAAAAGGGTTAAAATTTCAAGAATTGGTGTTCATTAGTGTGGGCGTGATCTATATCGGATTGGCGATGCATAAATTTTGGACATTAAAGGATATTCAACACAAGCAGTTTATGACGTTTTTAATTGTGTGGACGACGGATGTTGGTGCCTATATTTTTGGTAAAAAATTTGGAAAAACTCCTTTTTCACCAGTGATTAGCCCTAAAAAAACTTGGGAAGGATTTTGGGGCGGCGTGTGTGTCTGTGTAGTGATATGTTCGGCCGTGATGTACGCACAGTTAGCAGAGCTTTTGCCATATACGGGTGCGTCATCGTTTCTGTATAATTTTTTCAGTGGCATCACATTGTTTTCCACATTAGTATTTTCAATTCGCTTTATGTTCTACAGCATCTTTGCCCATTTGGGGGATCTGTTAGAGTCGTGGGTAAAGCGTTATGTGGGTGTCAAAGATTCAAGCCAATTGATTCCAGGTCATGGTGGGTTCTTGGATCGTTTCGATAGCTTCCTGGCTGTCTGTTGTGCCTATTACGTAAAAGACATTCTGCATAGTTGTGGTATCTTTTTTTAGAAATTGACAAATGAATTTGCAATGATATGATCAATATTGAATTTAGACAATATGGTGCGCAATTGAAGTATTTTTCGTGTCTTGTTTTAGTTTTGAACGTGTTAAGTGTTTCTGTGTGCAATGGAGAAGCTGTCCCTGATAGTGATAGATTGCATTTTTCAATTAGGGGATATGATGAAAATATTCCTAGAGTAAAAGTTACCCCCGCTGCTGTCGTGGCGCCAGTAGTTCCCCCCGAGGGTCCTGTGGCATTATCTGCTGCAGAGCAGGTAAGACTAGGTTTAGTTCCAATTACAAAAATTCAAGTTCAAGGCGTAATGCCAGCTCTTTTACAACAAACAATCGATAACTATGTTGCACAACGATATCGATATGATAGTTTTCGCTCAACAGGTGGAGCCGCAAACTATGCATTTGCAGCAGATGGTATGATATCCGATGGGGCTAACCCAGTAGGAATACATTTCTATGATGCTAGAAGTTTTGGCAAAGAATTAGCAAATACATATGGCGTTCCGACAACTGCAACTGTAGGCGGGGTGGCTGCGACATTTGCATGTTCAGAAACTCCGTTCCAAGCAGCGAAATTAGCATTGCTTTTGGGGGATGCAGAGGCACAGGCGTTCAGTGGTCAGTTTGCCAATCAAACGGGTGGGGCAATTCAACGTGATGTGGCGCCTAGAATACAACGAATAGCTGCAGCCAAAGGAAAGACAGTGGATGCTGCGTTTTACAAACCCTGGGATGATTCCAGTGTTTGGGTAATGATTAACATTGTTCTTGGAAAGGCGTTGCAAAATCCTAGCGATCGAATGATACAATATTTAATCCATCAATTGAATAGAGGGTATTTAATCGTTGAGCATACCGGTAATGATGATAAATGGGGCGATGGAAGCAAGTCGGATCCAACTAGATTAGGTCCAGGTGAAAATAGGCTTGGATTGATTTGGATGGCCGTTCAACAAACATTAAAAGATCTCTATAAAATATCTTAGTTGAGGTCAAATGTAGCATACTTAATAAGCTCACATTAGAAGTTGCATTTTCAATAAAAACTATATTAAAGACATCCCTCATTGTTGGGGTGTCTTTTTTTTAGTAATTTTAAGAAATGTTAATAAAGCCTTGAAAATCAATTCAGGGTTCCCTATATCTATAGGATGCTTGCTTATAATGAGTAGTTAACCTTCTAAATAATAAAAATCTTAGAATTGATCCGAAGGAAAGAATAGCCCCGTCTTGGGAGAAAAGATTTATATTGTTAGGAGAGTCACTGTTGAAAACATCACTATATCATCCTGCTGTTGAATTGGCTTTAAAGTACATAGATGAAGAAAACTATGAAAAAGCATTTGAACTGTTATTGATAGCTGCCAAGGATGGTGAAGCAGAGGCTCAGTATAATCTTGGATTGATGTATGATCAAGGTAAAGATTATACCAAAGCATTGCGATATTACAAACTAGCAGCGGATCAAGGAGATGTAGTTGCTGAAGCAGCTTTTGATGAATTAAGAATGATGTATAGCAAAAGCAACGATTAATCCTAATGACACAAAATATTCGAATTCTGATAGTGGCAATAGCGATAAGTGTAACTAGCGTTACGGCACAACAGGCGGTGATACCGAAAAATCAACGACCGATTGTCTGTTTTACGCCGGAGGAAAAATGCTATCCCAAAATTGTGCAATACATTGATGCTGCGCAGCACACGATTCACATGCGAGCCTATGCCTTTACATCTCAGGAAATTGCCACGGCGTTGATTGATGCGCATCAACGAGGGGTTAGTGTTTTAGTTTTGGCGGATAAGGGGCAAATGAAGGGGGCTCATTCGTTGGTTAATATGTTAATCGATGCTGGAATTACCGTCAAACGAGAGAAATGTAAAGGGTTGGCTCACAATAAAGTTATCATCATTGATAATGCGATTCTGATCACGGGATCCTATAATTTTACCAGGGGGGCAGAGTCGCGTAACGCAGAAAATTTGCTGATTTTAAAACAGCGCACCCTGTTGAAGAAATACTTGCGTGATTGGAAAATTGCATGGGAAAAGAGCTAAGCTATAGCATGCTTAACATAAAGTGGTTATATGTGCCTTAAGTAGTTAGCCTTGAAATCATTGGATTAATTAATGATTTGATTCACAAAATATATCCATTTTATTTGCGTTTAGCTATACCTTAGTGGATGCAACCTCAGGTTGCAAAAATATCCTCTTCGTCAATCTTTTGTTAATTTTTGTGCGCTATAGTACTTTTAGTGCACTTATATACATTGTTATTTTAGCCCACCGTTTCGTGAAGAAAAGACGGATTGCTTCGTCTATTTAGTCTCGATTTAGGGAGTGGGTTTTGTCCCCTCACCCGAAGGTCACTGAGGGTGACTAGGGCGGGGGGTGGTAAAAAAAATCGCGTTAACGCAATCTTAATCTTTATTAACAAGGATTAACGAGCGAGAGCTTTCTATAGCTGAACACTGATAAAGCGAGTGCGCGGCGCCCTTCGCCCCAGTAATTTTTTCTATCGGATGCAACCTCAGGTTGCTCAGGGGCGAACCTGCGCCGTTTGCTGATGTGAGAATCCGTGTCAGAACGAATCGGATCTAACTTAATGGGGACAGGGATCATTCCTGGTGCAATGGTATGTTGACAGGCAGTAGACTTGTCTCCAAAGTATCGCAAAGAAATCATTTTTCTTCCTTCAGCGCCGCGTACCCACTTTATCCGTGATTGGCTATAGCAAACAAAAAACCTCCCGAAGGAGGCTTTTGCTAAAAACTGAAAGACAGTTATTTAATTTTAGCTTCTTTAAATAGAACATGTTTACGTGCAACAGGATCATACTTATTGAACGACATTTTTTCAGTAATGTTACGTGGGTTCTTTTTGGTAACGTAGAAGAAGCCTGTATCTGCAGAGCTTACTAATCTAATTAACGTTACGGCACTTTTCTTGGCCATGGCATAATTCCTAAATTAATCTTTGATGAATTATATTGCGAAAAGATCCAAATGTCAATATCTTGAATCCAGATACTTAGTGAAAGAGTAAACATGAAATATGTCCTGGTTTTCTTAGGGATATTGAACATATCGGTCACTGCATTCGGAAAAAGTTATTTTGGGGATACAACTTTATCATCAAAAAAATTTGATCAGTTGACGGTGCTTGGTGTTGCGAATCTGGACGCTGTCACTGCAAAGGAAAATTCCATAACGGGACCTTTGACGGCTTCCAATATTACTGCGGATACTTTTAGTGTTACAGGACCGATGAGCCTTAAAACAGCGAAGTTAAAAAAGGTCGTTATTACAGGACCAGTATCGTTAACAGATGTAACAAGCGATACAGTAACGATTACGGGATATTCTGATTTCACAAACGTTACTGTTGCTAAAAATCTTACACTTATTGGAAGGCTAAACGCATTAAACTCATCGTTCAATGCTGTTACATTAACCATGAGTGAATCGATGATTACAGATTCTTTCGCTAAGTCCATTGTGGTGAAGCGCCCAAATTCAGATGATCAACATCAAAAACTTATGTTCTATGGAAATACCCGTATTGATAACGTTATGTTTGAGTCGGAGCAAGGTGAAGTGCATGTTGTGTATGGAAACAAGGTTAAGATAGGCGATGTAAAAGGCGCTAAAATAATTCACCATGAATGAAATGTCATTAAAAACAATCGTTTGGTTTCGGCAGGATTTACGGATTCATGATAATCCTGCGTTAGAGTATGCTGCGGCAAGGGGCACTATCATTCCCGTTTATATCCTGGATGATGATGCGCCTGGGCAATGGAAACTGGGTGGAGCATCCCGATGGTGGTTGCATCACAGTTTGCAATCACTGTCGAATTCCTTAGAATCGAAAGGGCATCGATTGCATATTTTTGCAGGGGATCCTCAACAGATATTAAGTGATTTGCAACATCAGACTCAGTCAGATACGATTGTTTGGAATCGATGTTATGAGCCGTTTTCAATTGCACGTGACAAGGCAATTAAAGAATCCATGACGTCTGCGGGTATTAATGTGAAATCATTTAATGCCAGTTTGTTGTTTGAGCCGTGGACAATCAAAAACCTACAGGGAAATTTCTTTAAGGTGTTTACTCCGTTTTGGAAACACTGTTTGCAGCAATCAGTTGATCCAATAACGCTTTCAGGTAACAGTTTAGATTCAGCGATTCCTTTCTTAGAAACGTTAGAAACATCTGTGCAGTTAGATGATTTTAAACTATTGCCGTCTAATCCCAATTGGGCAACGGGATTTGATTGGAGTCCAGGAGAATTTACCGCGTTACACAAGCTGAATGAATTTTTTGAAACTGCGGTCATGTCCTATAAAGAACAGCGCGACTATATGGATAAAAGCGCAACATCGATGTTATCCCCACATTTGCATTTTGGTGAAATTAGCCCTAGGCTTATTTACCATAGATGTCAAGAATTAATGGCGTTAGGGCAGGGAGATCTTTCGGGCGTGCAGCATTTCTTGTCGGAGTTAGGGTGGAGAGAGTTTTCGTACCATTTACTGTATCATTTTCCGGTGTTGCCCACAGAACCATTTCGATCGGAATTCAATCAATTTGAATGGGGTAATAACCCAGACGATTTAAGAAAATGGCAGCAAGGAAAAACAGGCTTTCCCATTATTGATGCCGCAATGCAAGAGCTTTGGCAAACGGGGTACATGCATAACCGTGCACGCATGATTGTTGCGTCGTTTCTAACAAAGAACCTGTTGATTCATTGGCGTCATGGGGCGGAATGGTTTTGGGATACATTGGTGGATGCGGATCTGGCCAGTAACAGTGCAAGCTGGCAATGGGTCGCTGGATGTGGTGTTGATGCCGCACCGTATTTTAGAATCTTTAATCCAATTACTCAGGGTGAAAAGTTTGATCCGGATGGAATCTATGTTAAACGGTGGATTCCAGAGTTGCGAGATCTGGATGTAAAATATATCCATCAGCCATGGACAGCCCCGTTATCCGTGTTAAAGGATGCAGGTGTTCGACTGGGACATACGTATCCAGAACCAATGGTTGACCTGAAAGCAACACGAAACAGAGCATTACAAGCGTATGCGGGGATTAGAGAATGATCAACTCAACCTTTAATACTTAAGCGGTTCAGTGCCTTGACTTAGGATGTCGAGATAGTGTTTGTATGCAAATACTTTGTGACGTGCTTTGCCCGTTGTTTCGTTGATGATGCCTAAGCTTTCTAAAGTGGATAAACCTCTCATAACTGTGGGTGTTGATAATTTTGTAATTTTTTTGATTGTGGCAGTATTTGAGAGAGGGTGATGTTGAAAGTAGCTATATATTCTCAATGCTGCTGCTGTTGATTGTCCAGAAGCACCAATATGGGCTTGATCGGAGTTAAATAACTTAATAATCCTCTGAGCTGCGTCAGTTGCTTGGTTTGCCGTGTCAATAACTCCATTCAAGAAAAATGCTATCCATGATTCCCAATCGCCAGTTTCACGAACGGCTTGCAGATGTTTATAATAGGCTTCGCGATTGGCTTTGAAATAAAGGCTAAGGTATAAAAGAGGTTCTTTTAGAGTTCCGTCGACGTATAACATAAATGTAATAAGCAATCGTCCTAAGCGACCGTTGCCATCTAAAAATGGGTGAATAGTTTCAAACTGCACATGTGCAAGCGCTGCTTTAATTAGCGTTGGCAACTTAACTGTGTCATCATGCAAAAACTTTTCAAATTTATCAAGACAGACCATCAGCGTTTCAGGAGATGGTGGAACAAATCTGGCATTTCCCGGACGACTGCCACCAATCCAATTTTGAGAGGTTCTAAACTCACCAGGTTGTTTTTGACCGCCGCGGGCGTTATCCATCAGTTTGCCATGAATTTCTCGAATCAGACGAAGTGAAAGAGGAAAGCTCTTTAAGCGTTCAATACCATAGTTTAACGCAGATACGTAACATGAGACTTCAGTCACGTCATCTACAGGAACCCCGGGGGCTTCTGCATTTTCAAACATCAGTAGATCTGAAAGCGACGATTGAGTGCCTTCAATTTGTGAAGAAAGAACAGCTTCTTTACGGACATACATATATAAAAACAACGATGGATCTGGAAGTAGCATGCTCATACCATCCAGGCGTCCCAGCGCAATGTTTGCTGCATCCAATAAAGTGTAGAGCTCTGTTAAGTCTAACGGAGGATTGGGTGGTAAGTCAGAGGGTAGATACGTTTGATAGATTTCACCGGCCGTTGAGCTGTTGATATATCGACCTATTCGTTGTTTCTTATCTAAAGACATAATGAACGATTTTTCAAGATAATGTACGTTAACATAATTTAACGTACATTTATGAGTGTTACAAGTATTTAGCGATCAAAAAACGCATTTTATGATCGTTAGGGTTGTGTAAGTAACATTTATGAGCGTTAAAAATAGCTAAGTAACGAAAGGCGTGTTTTGTGTTACTTAAAAAAATGTAAGTAACATTTATGAGCGTTACAAGAATTTAGCGATCAAAAAAGGCATTTTGTGAGCGTTAGAGTTGTGTAAGTAACGTTTGTGAGTGTTAAAAATAGTTAAGTAAAGAAAATGGCGTTTTACTTTATTTAAAATTTCTTAAGTAAAGTCTACGTTAGTTATAAAACAATAAGTAACGAAAATAGCGTTTTGCTTTATTTAAAGTGGAGTTAACTTCCATTGAAAATCTTTGGTGGGCGCAACAGGATTCGAACCTGTGACCTACTGATTAAGAGTCAGCCGCTCTACCAACTGAGCTATGCGCCCAAAGACCAATGTGTTTATATCAAAAAGACGGAAACGTGTCTATAACGATTTTGATTCTTTAAACAAAGAAGGCGTATTCCATAATTTTTCAAGGTTATATAATTCGCGAGTATCTTTTGTAAACAAATGAACAATCACGAAAAATGTATCGACGACAATCCACGTGCTGCCATCTTTGCCTTCAATTTTAATGGGGGCTTCACCCTTTAACGTTAGATACAGATGCTCTGCTAATGACATTAAATGACGGCTGGATCGTGCTGATGCAATGATCATGCTGTCAGCCAAAGACGTCTTGTCTGATAAGTCAATGATTGTAAGATCTTCTGCTTTGTGGTCGTCTAATGTTTTATAAATTAAATCAAATAATTCTTTTGAAGAGAGTTGTTTTTCCATCAATAATCCTAAATGCACCTTTAAATCTGCTGCAGCATAATATGAATTGATAAAAAATAATAGATTTTTTTCATTTGGCAGTGTGACACTGCATCCATTAGGTTAGATTCGATGTGTGTTGACACAGGTTATACATATTAAACATACTGCGGCCCGCTTTAATAGGATCTGCGCCTTGGAGCCTTATGATGGTCTGCCGGGTGGGTGATGTGCACAATGTCACGTATCCATAGGGCGCGTGCCTATTTACAGAAGTTCTTTCTAATAACTCTACATATTCTTTTAGAAAAATCTGGACATATGATATATATTTGGGCATCCTATTAATTAAAGAATTCAGAGTCACGTTGTGCAAAAAAAACCGTTAGTTATTTTTGATCGAGTATCCCTTTCCTATAAAACAGATGAAGATGTGTTTTGGGATTTAAACTTAAAGTTTAATTCGGGTACATTTTATTTTTTAACGGGATCCAGTGGTTCTGGTAAAACATCCTTACTTAAATTGATCTATATGGATGTTATGCCGACTCAGGGAAATGTGTCTGTACTTGGACAGGATTCATTAAGTATATCGCAACGAAAGATTCCATACCTGCGTCAAAAGATCGGGATGGTGTTTCAAGATTGCTATATGTTGAATCATTTAACCTTAATTGAAAATGTTGCGCTGCCGTTACGCATTCGTGGATTGAATCGCTCTCAAGCTTTATACAATGCCAGTGAAATGCTCAGCTGGGTTGGATTGGCTCGGTATATTAATCATTATCCAGATGTGTTGTCAGGTGGGCAAAAACAGCGTGCTGCGATTGCACGGGCAGTGATCAATCGTCCCGTATTTCTGTTAGCGGATGAGCCTACTGGGAACGTGGATAAAGAAAACGCTATTCGTATTTTACATTTATTTGAAGAATTACATAAACGAGGAACGACCGTAATTTTTGCAACCCATGATCGAGGGTTGGCAGCATCATATCCATACCCAGAGCTGTTAATCAAAGATAAAAAAATTCAGCTGAATGATAAAGCAAGTAAACGATATTCTGGTGTGGGACCTACGAATACCCCCCCTCAAACGTCATCTCTTGTATCTCGGAATATTATTATTGGATCAGATGTGGAACATTTAAGATGATAAAACAACGACGTTTTGATATTCCGTTTGGATCAGATGTCTGGATTAGTATCGTCCTGGGGTTGATGCTGTTTGTTACCAGCTTATCACTGCTTGTAAGCGTTGGTGTTAATCGATATATCCAAGATTGGAACAGTGCGGTTCAAGCGACGTTTACAATTGAATTGCCCCATAATTCAGGGACTCAATTGCCGGATGTTATCCATATTCTGAAACAGCAGTCTGAAGTTGAAGTCATAGAAGTTCTTGAAAAAAGTTATGTTCAAAAAATGATGTTTCAAATGGGATTGTCTTCATCGGATGCGCCGATTTTGATTGATTTTGTAGTATCAAAAGATAAGCTTTCTACCTTTAATGCCGATAAACTGTTGGATGGTTTGCAAAAGATTATTCCGCATACTGCGTTGGTTAAGCCTGTATTGACCTCTCCAGAAGCGTTGGCGATGGGTAAGATGGTTGAAATAGTTTCATTTAGTTTTGGAATGATTATGATTTGTGCAATGTGCGCGATTATCGCGTTCATAATGTATGCAGAGGTTCAAACCCACGAACGCACCATCGAATTGTTTAATTTGTTGGGGGCTCCCAATTACTTTATTTCCAAAATCTTTCAGAAATATGCTGCTGTTATTTTAATCAAATCATTTGTGTTATCGCTAGCCTTAAATGTGTGTTTGTATATTGCAGTTGGAGCCCTGTGTATGGGAGAAAGCTTGCATCTAGGGCGGGATTTGTCTTGGGTTACTTGGGGATATGTTGCCCTTGGAATTCCGGTCTTAATGATGGCAATTGTACAGTTCATAGTTCCGGTTACCGTTTTGAGTTGTTTAAAGAAAAAATATAACAATTCGGTATGCGCATGATATTTGTTCGGTCTTTTGTTTTTCATATACTTTTTTATAGTGGCACTATCCTAATGTTGATCGCATTGTTTCCATGTTTGTTGATGCGTCGACCTTTATTTATACCCAAATTATTTACAGGGTATGCTCGATTTTTATTGAAGTATATTGTTGGATTGGATGTAGAGATTGAGGGGTTAAATAACATTCCAAAAGACAATTCATTCTTGATTGTGGCCAACCATCAGTCTGTGTGGGAAACATTGATGTTTTTTACAATTTTTAAAAACCCCGTTATGATTTTGAAGAAAGAGTTGTTAAATATACCCTTGTTTGGGTGGTACTTGTTACGTACAGGAATGCTGGCGATTGATCGAAAAAATGCTGCAAGTTCGTTTAAAACCTTATTACGTGGTATTGATCAGCGATTAAAGGATGAACAGCGTCCGATTTGTATTTTTCCAGAAGGAACGCGTAAACAGCCTGATCAGCCTGGCGAATTTCAAAAAGGTATTTATTTAATCCATAAACATACAAAGGCTCCTATTTTATGCGTAGTGCATAATGCAGGAGTGTATTGGCGACCCCATAAATTCTTTATTAAGCCAGGTAAAGTTAACGTATTTATTTACCCTGTGTTGCCTGCAGTCTTTGACGATGATACGTTAAAAACAATAGTGCCAGGAATGGTTCATACAAAAGCAAAAGAACTTGCAAAAATCGGAGAGAATAAACATGAATAAGAATATCTTAAACGCTACGATTAACGCTATTTTATCAAAAGGAAAAGGGATCCTTGCTGCTGATGAAACGCCGTCGAATATCGGTAAAAAATTTGAAGTTTTACATATTGAAAATACGGCTGAAAATCGTCGTCGATACCGTGAGATGTTATTTGCTGCACCTGGAATTGAGACTTATATTTCTGGCGTGATTATGCAGGATGAAACAATTAACCAATTCAACAGTCATGGGCAAGAGTTTTCCGCAGCCCTAAAAGAAAAAGGTGTCCTGTCTGGAATTAAAGTAGATCTTGGGGTTGCTCCATTTAATGATGATTCGATAGAAACCATTACAAAAGGGCTTGAAGGATTGGGAGAGCGATTAGATCGATACAAAGAACACCATGCAACGTTTGCAAAATGGCGAGCCGTCATTCATATAGACCCATCTCAAGGAAAACCTACAACCGAGGCTATTCGTGCAAATGTAGAGGCATTGGCAAAGTATGCGTTGATTTGTCAGCAGCATGATATTGTGCCTATTGTCGAGCCTGAGGTATTGATGGATGGTGTGCATAGTTTGGATGTTTCGCATCAAGTAACATCCACTGTATTAAGCACTCTGTTTGATGCGTTAAATCAAAAGGGTGTTTATTTAGAGGGCATCTTATTAAAACCAAACATGGTGATTGCTGGATTAATGTGTCCTGATCAACCAACCCCAGAAAGGGTAGCTCAGAAGACATTGGATTGTTTTAAGAATACTGTATCCTCTGACGTTCCTGGAATTGTTTTCCTGTCAGGGGGGCAACGCGATGATTTGGCAATTAAGCATTTGGCATTGATGAATCAAACGACTGATTTGCCGTGGGTGTTAAGTTTTTCTTATGGTCGTGCATTACAACGCAAAGCACTGACAACCTGGAAAGGGCAAGATGCAAATGTGCCAGCAGCGCAGGAAGCATTCATTGAGCAGGCACGCTTAAATTCATTGGCGACCTTGGGGCAATTATAGCTAGTCACAGAAAAATTGACAACAGTCCTATGTTTAAATCCGTGCCAGGATCGCTTCGGATCCATCCTATCGAGTCCAGCGGCACGCTGGCAACGTGCCGTTACATCCGTTAGATGGCATCGTTTGAGAAAAATCTTTAGTTTGTCAATCTTTTGTTAACTTTTGTGCGATATAGTACTTTTGTGCGCACATACATTGTTATTTTAACTCTCAGTTTCGTGAAGAAATGACGGAAAACTTCGTCTATTATTTCACCGATCCCTAAGGTGGGCGTTGTCCCCCCACCCTGAGTTCACGAAGGGTGATAGGGTGGGGGGTGGCGCGAAATTGATTTTTTAAAAATTTGTTAACCTTTGTTAATTCAATGTTAATAGCAGGCTAAAGAAAGCTTAGCGATCTAGAGACAGATTGAATGCAGCTTTAGAGTCAAGTGCTGAACCTAGGGTTAGGTTGGTGGTAAACGCAACGCCACTGTTGAGGTTTAGCGCTGCTGTCCAATCGATGGAGCCGGTTGCGCCATTAACAGAGTGGTGACCAACTTTGGTTAACACAGATGTGCTGAATGCATAGGTGTCTGCTTTGAATTCAGTATTCGCGATTTCGAATCCAACATACCCAGCGGTGTCAGATGTGTGTCCAAAGTTTCTGTGAGTCAGTTGTACAAAGGGAGCACCGAATGGAGTATCGATGCCAAATCTTACTTGAGATCGTACACCTGACCAATCGTTGAAGTTAACGTCGGTTGTTGATATAGATCCGAATTGACCTTCAACAAACATCAATCCAAACGAATGCGCAGCCACGATCGATGATTCCAATTGGCGGCTGTCAGCACTAAACCCAGCACCAGAGTTTGCATAGGATTGAACAACACCTAGCACAGAATTGCCCAATTTGTAGGCAAACAAACCCGTCATTCCAGTGGTAGATTTGTCTTGATCTACTGATCCTTTGAGTTGAACATATACCGGTAACCCCAAATCAACCTGAGAACCAGCAACACCGTTCACTGTAAATTGAGTTGCATCCACCCCAGATTTACCTTTCAACGCTGCTAATGCAGAGGTTGAACCAGAGGTGTCGGTTGGTGTACTCATCTCTTTACCAAAAAATGGATCTTCTTTTAATGCATCAATAAACACCTGATTCCATTCATCAATTTGTGCTTGTGTTACTGGAACGTCAGTGTCGATTTTAGGTGGGACATAAAATGATCCAGCATTTGCAGCACCTGGGCGGAATTCATCAGCAAGGACGGCTTCATAGGTGCCTTCATCGGTTCTTACAACTGTTAAGAGTCTACCTTGATATTTTAATCCGAAAAGAGTTTTAGTGTGCTTAAGCTCCTGTCTAGTAACCTCAAATGGAAAATATTCTTTGCTCAAAGATAATTCGGAAGTCAAATTAACTAAGTATTCTACAAATCTGGAATGAAAGTCGTTATCAGTTTGAGGGGGAGCTAAAGACCTCATGCTAGTATATACAGCGTTAAACGAAGCAGACCATTCAACGTTCTCAGTTTCTAATAGCGATACGTCATACCCGCTGAATCCTTGTTTTTCAAGAGCCTTCCAAATTGACTTTATCGTTTTCTTAATCGGATTGCTTAATACACCATATAATTCGTCTGAGCCACCGCACAGATCCGGATCCGGCAACATAAGAGCAGCTTTTGCAGTGTGATCAAATAAATATCTGATCATTGGATTTTGCTCTATTTTTAATTCTTTGACTTTATTATGAGCCTCCTCAGTTGATTGAAGTTCTGGATCATTTGATGTTGCCGAACATCCTGTCAGTAACCCTGTGGCAACCCCATAAATTAATAATTCCTTTAATTTCATAAAAGCTCCTTGTCTATTATTTTATAGTTATAGCATAGGCACTTTTTGTATGTTGCAAAAAGTATTCGTAACTTACCCACGTATACCCTTGATCACCCCACTCTTCGCTCCAGCTATTTTTTAAACGGAATGCCCCCTTTCCAGATTTAGTCTGGATCCTATTGTCGTATCCACATAAACATACAGCATGACTCATTGGTAAAGGCTGTGCATTTTCAGGGGGCAAGTCTATCAAATCTTTACCCGCTGAAAAAAGTTCAGCCCACATATTCTTGGGCAAATGAGGTGCCTTAAATACGGCAAAGCTTACTACTACGGGAATCTTATGGCTGATGATTGCTTTAATAGTCTTTAACCCCACCCATGAAACATTAAGTGAAATCATATTAAAACGCTCTTTCAGATACGGCATTTGTTCCATTTTGTGTCTTGTTTTAGTTACTATTTTGTCAAAACTATGAGACGGGGTATCGCTTATTGCTCTAACACCCCAATAGAATGGATTTATCCAACAAAATGCTCGTGCAGCTATAGGTGTCCCATCATCTACTCTTGCTTGATAATCCTCCTCAGTCCACCGGGGATGAAAATCGCTAGGTATAAGTATGGCACGCTTCTGACAATGGTCTTTTAAGTCTTCAATTGTTTCTCTGTAATCCTGCGAATATATTAATCTTAAATTAGACTCTTTGCGGAGTTTTAGGTAACTCACAAGCGCATCATACGATGCAAAATTTTCCCAAGGTAGAACTCCTTCATGTAACAAAGGGATGTATTCACGTAAGCAACATCCTTCTGAATTTAGCGATGATCTACCCTTTGTTTTAACTCTTAAATAAAGTTCAGATCTAGAAATATTTCTGCCGGATAGTAACGACTCTATTGCAGATGCGAGTGCAAAGACGGTACACGTTCCAAGTTGGGTATTTTGATCGTGGACAGCAGAACAAAACATTTCGGACGTCACTGGAAGGTCAAGTAAGGATTGGTAAGAAATCCCTAATTGACTAAGGATAACTGAAGAAGCATTTTGATTAAAACCACTTATGAATCCTAATCCATGATTAGAATGCGGCACCATTCCTGAAGATAAACAAGTGGGTTGTTCATCTAAGCACCCCATAGGGTAATTTCTAATGGCTGAAGAAATAGACGTAACAGATAGTAACGATATCAAAATTGCAAATAGATATTTCATTTTCACGTCTCCTTAATGGGTTAAATTGAGGAGCATTTATTATGAGATTATGATTGGGCTCACATCAGAGGTAGCAAAGGAGGAGGGGCAAAAATATTTAGCCCTCAGCTTTGACATTAGTTTTCCCTTGTATGCATTAACGTCTTATTAATAATAATTACCTACTATCATAGTGCTTTAAAAAAATGTCAATTTCTGATATAAGATAGGCTGATAAAATTAACCCTTATATAAAAGACACTAAAGGAAAATTATGCAAGATATTCGTAATATTGCCATTATTGCTCACGTTGACCATGGCAAAACCACACTCGTAGATGCGTTATTAGGACAAAGCGGACAGTTCCGTGAAAATGAAAAAGTAACTGAACGCGCAATGGATTCCAATGATTTAGAAAAAGAACGTGGTATTACGATTCTTGCTAAATGTACATCGATTGATTGGGAAGGGCATCGCATCAATATCGTTGACACACCAGGACACGCGGATTTCGGTGGTGAAGTTGAACGTATTTTAGGAATGGTTGATGGTGCAATCGTTTTGGTTGACGCCGCAGAAGGTCCATTGCCACAAACAAAATTCGTGTTATCCAAAGCATTAAAATTAGGGTTGAAACCTATTGTTGTAATCAACAAGATCGATCGTCATGATGCGCGTGCAGACGAAGTGTTAGATGAAGTTTTCGATCTATTCTTAGCATTAGATGCGACACCAGAACAGTTGGATTTCCCAATTCTGTATGCATCTGGTCGCAGTGGCTGGGCAGATGAAGAATTAGAAGGGGCTCGTAAAGATTTAACACCAATGTTCAAAAGCATTGTGAATCGTGTTCCAGTTGCGCAAGGTAATAAAGACGAATCCTTCCAAATGGTTGTGACTATTTTAGAGCACGATCCGTATGTTGGACGCTTGTTAACCGGACGTATTCATTCAGGCGTTGCAAAACTAAACATGCCGATTAAAGCGTTAAATTTAGAAGGTCAGCTGGTTGAAGCTGGACGAATTTCAAAGATTTTTGCGTTTCGTGGGTTGAAGCGTGTGCCTGTTGAAGAAGTAGGTGCTGGCGATATTTGTATCATCGCAGGTATGGCGGAATCGACAGTAACGCACACGTTGTGTCATCCAGAAATTGAAACGCCATTAAAGGCTCAACCGATTGATCCCCCAACCTTAAGCATGACGTTTTCTGTGAACAACTCTCCATTAGCAGGTCAAGAAGGCTCAAAGGTAACGTCACGTGTGATTGGTGATCGTCTGATGAAAGAAGGTCAAGGAAACATTGCGCTTCGTATCACTCAATCTGAAGATAAAGATTCATTTGAAGTTGCTGGTCGTGGTGAATTGCAATTGGGTGTATTGATTGAAACAATGCGTCGCGAAGGCTTTGAATTATCAATCAGCCGTCCACGCGTTGTGTATCGTACAGACGACAATGGTCAACGTTTAGAACCTATTGAAGAAGTTGTTGTTGACGTTGATGAAGAATTTTCTGGTACGGTTGTTGAAAAAGTCAGCATTCGTAAAGGCGAAATGGTTGACATGCGTCCATCGGGTGGTGGTAAAGTCCGTATTATTTTCCACGTTCCATCACGCGGGTTAATTGGGTATCACAGCGAATTCTTAACGGATACACGTGGTACGGGTATGATGAACCGTTTGTTCAAAGGCTATGAACCGTTTAAAGGATCCGTTGAAGGACGTCGCAACGGTGTATTGATGTCCAATGGTTTGGGTGAAGCCGTTGCCTATGCATTGTTCGGATTAGATGATCGTGGACAAATGTTTATTCATCCAGGCGACAAAGTATACGAAGGTATGATCGTGGGTGAACATAACCGCGATAACGATTTAGATGTTAACGTCTTAAAAGGTAAGCAGCTGACGAACGTACGTGCTGCTGGTAAAGACGAAATGATTAAATTAACACCGCCACGCAAAATGACATTAGAAGATGCGATGGCTTATATCCAGGACGATGAATTGTTAGAGGTTACACCAAAATCAATTCGCTTGCGTAAACTGCATTTAGATCCCAATGAACGTAAACGTGCGGGTCGTCAAAAAGAAGGTTAAGTTGGTTGTTTGAAACATTCCGAAGATACTGGCTGTTATATATAAATCCGAAAATGGTGGGGATATTTTTCCTCGCCATTTCGACGGGTTTGCCAGTATCTTTGGGTGTGGATACCTTTAAAGTTTGGATGTGGGAAGAGGGGACGCCTCTTCATCTTGTCGCACTGTTGAACATTACAAGTTTCCCGTATATTGCTAAAGTCTTTTTTGGTCCAATTGTCGACCAATTCAAAATTCCATTTTTACATCAATGGCTGGGTCGCAGACGGTCGTGGTCCTTGGTGTCTCAGGTTATTATGTTATTCGGCTTTCTATTGATGGGGCAAGTCTTTGGAACCCATCACCTTACCATAACTATTGGTATATTAATTTGTATCTCGTTTGCATCAGCCTTTAATCACACCGCATTAAATGCCTATCGTGTGGAGATTATGACACCAGAATTAAACAGTATCGCAGCAGTTGTGGGTGGACTTGGATATCGTCTGGCTAAACTAATTGCTGGGGCGGGCGCATTGTTACTTGCAGCATCATGGGGATGGAATTTAACCTACCTAATTATCCCGATGATTTTTATCATAACAATCATTACCACGGTGTTAGTGGCTGAGCCTGAAATTCACGATCATGAGCCTAAGGTAATCGCAAAAGGTGACTTTAGTGAATGGTTCAAAACACGGTTAGTTCAACCGTTTAAAGACTTTGTACAAAAACATCCCGTTGATTGGAAATTGATAACCCTGTTTATTCTATTGTATGGAATGGGGGATTTTCTAATCGAAGGAATTTCCACAATTTTTTATCTGGATATCGGATTTAATAAAGTTGAAGTCGCCAATATTGCAAAAGCCTTTGGATTAGTTTGTACGATTATTGGTGGCATCATTGGTGGTCATATGGTGTTGGTGTTTGGGATTAATCGCATGATTTATATCACGACGATTTTGCACTGCTTTTCGTATATCAGCTTATTAATGTTAGCGCAGGTTGGGGATAGCTTGCCCTGGTTATATACATCTGTGCTTGCTGAGTTTATTACAGAGGGAATGAAAACGTCAGCATTGGTTTCCTATGTGTCATTGTTATGTGGAAAGACATATTATACAGCGTCACAGTATGCGTTGTTTTCATCAATGAAAGTAATCTTGCGTCCGGTGTTGGGTGCATGGGCAGGTGTGATGGCAACGTACTTGGGGTGGTCGATATTTTTTGCTGTTAGCATGGTGTTATCGTTAATCCCATTATTCTTTTATTATCGTATTCAATATCAGCCATTGCATCATGTTCCTCAAAATTAATCTTGCTCAGTATATACGACCTTACATGCATCCAAGAGTGCTCAGCATGCTATTTTTTGGCATATCTGCTGGGGTACCTTATCTATTAATTACATCAACATTTTATCAGTGGTTATTAGAAGAGGGGCTAAGTCAGGCTGTTATTACGTCCTTTGCGATATATACCTTACCTTTATCCATAAAATTTTTGTGGGCACATTGGGTTGACCATCTGAAAATTCCCATATTGCATAGACTTGGGCAGTACAAAAGTTGGTTGATTTTTAGTCAGTTAGGTGTAATGGGAAGCTTGATACTTCTAAGCCAAGTCGTTGAAAATGAAACATTATACATTACGGCGGGTGTTGTGTTGTTAGTCAGTTTCTTCACAGCAACGCAAGATATTACCTTGGGTGCGTATCGGGTGACCATGTTAACCAAAGAACAACAAGCTTTTGGATCCAGCCAGATCGTGATTGGGTATCGAGTTGGTATTTTGCTGTCTGGGGGTGGAGCCTTATATGCCTCTGGAATATGGGGGTGGTCAATGGTCTATGTGCTATTAGCACTAGTTCAAATCCAAGGGATCATTACTGTTCTGATTAACCCAGAACCGCAATCTCAAGGTACATCACAAAAACGAATCAAATCCTATCAACTTAATCGAGTGATATATGTATTATATAAAGAATTTTTTACTAAAACAAAATGGGCGTTGTTTTTAACGTACATATTTTTATTCAAATTCGGGGATGCAACACTCAACACCTTTACCTGGATATTCCTGCGGAACGTTGGGTTTACAAAAGAAGAAATTTCTGTATCGGTTAGTCTTGGTTTTTTTGCAAATGCCATTGGTGCTGCGATTGCAGGTACGGTGATTCACAAATTAAAAATCAAAAACAGTTTGTTAATTACGGCTGGATTACAAATGGTCGTATTTTTAACGCTGTGGATTCAAGCGGCCTATCCAAAAGATCATACGTTAATGACGATTACTATTGTGCTTGAAAATCTTGTATGCGGGTTTGCCGCAACCTGCGTATATACGCTATTTGCCTTTAAGGTTAGCAAGCGATTTGTTGCCATACAATATACGTTTTTTGCCTCATTTGCATCGTTTAGTAAAGTGATTATCGCAACACTAGGTGGGTTCTTGTTGACTCGTTATCAATGGCCTGAATTTTTTGCATTGATGTTTATTGCCCCATTATTATCGTTGGTTGTGATTTATCAGTTACACAAACACCCAAAGAAGACCGATTAAGATCTTCTTTGGGTGATGGGTGTTTTAGCTACAATATTATAACTAAAAGGGTACATATGAGTGTAACCGTGCTCGTTATAAGTGTTGTTGCAACTTTAGTAACATCCAGCTTGAATACCCAATTCTTAAAGCGTTCCCACGTACTTTTTTTCTCAGCTTTAAAGTCTTCATTTTCAATCTTTAACGCAGCATTTTCGATTTTTAATTTTTTAGCATCTACGCTTAATGCATCAAATTCTGACTTAAGGTCATTATAAAGCTTTGTTAACATGATGACCTCATCTTGGGCTGCGGCACCACTCAATAAAGCTTTTTCTATTTGAGCCTCTCCATCGCGCAAGCTTCGAATAATCGATTCTGGATTATTAAGACGGGGTTGATGGGCTTTTCGAACAGGATATTTAGTTGTTGAATCAAATGAAACAACGCTTGGCGCTTCTAACAACGGGCGATCCGCGTTAACTGAAGACAACGTTACACTAGTTGCTAATAAGCTGACTGCAAGTTTATGAGATAAGTGTTTCATGATTTCCTCCGGGTCTGAATTCAGACTTAACTAAATGTTAACTAAAATTAATTAACAAAAGGTTAATTTTTGACTTTATTTGACATTTTTTGATTAAGTGTTAAATGTTTTTTGTGTGGAATAAGTTTTTATGGTATGGTTGCTTACTTATTCAAAATTCAAAACAAATAATATAGCTTAGGTTTATTCACATGATTGAAGACGATAAAGATAAGTTAGCATTCTCATTAATGAACACAACAGAGGCAGAGCCACGGCTTCCGATGAAGATATTTTTGTTCTGGTTCATCGGTGCTTTCTTTTACTTGTATCAAAGCGTATTGAAAGTAATGCCCAGTGTAATCGCGCAAGATTTGACAGTAGATCTTAATATTGCGGCAACATCGCTAGGGGCTTTGGGAGGGATTTATTTTCTTGCTTATGCATCATTACAATTACCCATTGGTGTGTTATTGGATCGATTTGGTGTTCGACGATTAATGTCATTTTCTATTGCGCTGTGTGCCACGGGCGCATTGTTGTTTTCGTTTTCATCAAATTTTTATTTTGCATTAGGTGCACGATTTGTTATTGGAATGGGATCATCCGGAGCCTTTATTGGGGCTATTAAGCTAGTTACCATGTGGTTTCCAACACGGTTAGTTCCTGTATTTACAGGGCTGACAGTATTTGTAGGATCGATGGGAAGTGTGATTGGTAATAAACCGATGGCCTTATTATTGCGGCATATTACATGGCGTGAGGCCAGTCAAATAGTTGCATTTATTGGTTTCGGATTGGCTGTGATATGTTTTATATTTTTACGCAATAATACGGCTCAACAAAATCGTATTCGTAACTTTAAAGATTTGTTAGATGGATTTAAGCAAGTTGTAAAATCTCCACAAATATTGCTGATTGCTTTTTTTGCATTCTTTATCTATCTGCCATTGTCTGTACTTGCAGACATGTGGGGGAATTTATTCATTCAACGGGCCTATGGATTGTCTAGAACACAAGCCTCTGAATGCATTCAAATGATATATTTTGGTGTTGCTTTTGGAGCACCTGCTTTTGGATTGATTGCGTCAATTTATACAAATTATCGTTTGATTTTCCGCATTATCACAGTGTCTCAAATTCCAATAATGGCCTCTATTATTTGGTTCCAATTGCCTAATATTTTGGCGTTGCAAACGACCTGTTTTTTGTTGGGAATATTGTTAGGTGGGCAAGCCTTGAAATTTAATGCAGCATTTGCACATGCCTCATCAGCCGTTAGTGCATCCATTGTTGGGTTTGTGAATATGCTGTGTATGCTAGGCGGATTTGTATTTCAGCAATTGATCGGAATACTATTGGATGTGTTTTGGGATGGCAGTATGCAAGATGGACATATTTTTTATACCGCAGATACCTTTAGTAAAGCATTGAGTATTCACATCTTTGCGTTGGCGATTTGCTTTTTCTTGACCTATTACATTCGAAATAAAGAACACGAAGTTGATGAAGAATTAGATTAATTCTTAGCTGTTTAATAGTTATTAATACTTGCAAAGTATACTTGTGGTATTCATAAGTTTTGTTAGGTTAATGAAAAGTATAAAGCACACACCACTATTTAACACGCTTCTTAAGTTTAAGTTTAAATCACCCGTGCGCGATGGAATATTGGCCGGGTTGTTTATCATGTTATTGACAGGTTCGACGGGATGTATTCTCTATTTTTTAGGGCATGATGCTTTAAAATCAGAAATTCAAAACTATCTAAAAAATATTGCTGCAACCGCAGCTGAATTTACGGATACGCAGTTGCATCAAAAAATCACTGAACCAGAACAACGTGATTCATCTGATTACAAAACGCTCACAAATCCATATTATAAATTGTTAAAAGGGAATGATCGCTTAGCCTTTATTTATACGGCTATTCAAAATGAAAAAGGTATATTTTTTATTTTAGATTCTCAAATTCAAAAAGATGGAGAAGGGGATAATAGGGCTCAGGTAATGGAGCTGTATCCGGATTATACCCCCGCAATGCTTTTGGCATTTTCTGAAAAGAAAGTGGTTGTGGAGGATGAGCCTTATACGGACAGATTTGGAACGTTTTTAAGCGGATATGCTCCACTGTATGATGGAGATAAGTTTATAGGAATCATAGGTACTGATATTAAGTTAGATGACTTTAATCTAAAAATGGATAAGATTAATAAAGGCTTTTATATCAATATTATTATGAGTAGTTTTTTTGGAATCTTGGTGGGGCTCATCGTGTTTCTAATACGGCGCTCAATGATGAATGTGGCTTTAATGAATAAAAAACATCTTGAAGATATTAAACTTATGGAAGAAAAGCAAGCTGCAGAGCAGAAAGAAGTAGAAGAACGAATGAAAGCAGAGGCTCAGCTAGCGCAAGAAGCTGTTGCAGAAGAGTTCGAGACTCAATTTCGAGATATCAGAGGCTTATTATCAAATGCAGTTCAGGAACTATGCAGTCAATCAACGGAAATGGCTAGAGTGGTTGAGGGGGCAAGTCAAAAAGCAGAACATGTTGCGACTGTATCAAACTCAACAGCCAGCGTGATTAAAAGCCTTGAAGTTGCTGCATCACAGATGAGGTCGTCTACAGAACATATTTCCGAAGAAATTAATAAGTCGGAACAAGCTGTATTGTGGACGGTGGAGGAGACAGCTAAGGCTGATAAAACCTCTAAATCCTTAGGGCTTGCAACAACACGAATTGATGAAATCGTTGAGCTTATTCAAAGCATAGCCGGTCAAATTAATATGTTAGCGTTGAACGCTACCATCGAAGCAGTTAGGGCAGGTGAAGCAGGAAAAGGATTTGCTGTTGTGGCTGGAGAAGTAAAATCTTTGGCCAGTCAGACTACGCAAGCTACCCATGAGATTGCAACGAATGTTACATCTATTCAAGCTGTCTCAAACGAGGTTATTAGTGTGACGACTGCGGTAAACTCTTCAATAATAGGGTTGAAGGACTTGTTGCACTTGATTAAATTTTCAGCAGACAAGCAAGTTGATGTGGTTAATGAGATTGCAACCCAAATAGAAACATCAGTTTCGATGATGGGGGTGATGAATCAAGAGATGATGCAGGTAAAATCAAGTTCAATGAACGTTAATGAACGGGCTATTAACAATCTTGAAGTTGCAAAGGTTATGCAAACCCATGTTGATGTGTTGAACACGTCTGTTGAAAAGTTTTTGAAAAACATCCGTGAGAGGGGTAAAGAATAAATATTATACGGTATTAGTTTTTAAGACGTGTATAGCATTCGTTGGGTTAGAATATCCAAAGATATAAGCTCCTGAAACAAGCGTTGTTGCGCCAGCATCGGCAGCTAATAAAGAAGTTTGATTGTTAATGCCGCCATCAACGACAACTTCGGCAACTTTACCTTTAAAATGAGTAATTTTGGGTAAAACGTCAGGCATAAACTTTTGTCCGGCACGGCCTGGGTTTACACTCATGATAAGCACATGATCGATATCGTCCAAAAATGGATCTACAAAACTTGTTGGGGTTTCTGGATTAATGGCTAACCCTGCTTTGCAACCAAAGCTGTGAATATGCTGTAAAATTTGCTTTAAATTTTTATGCGTTAATTCGCAATGAATGTAAATATGATTTGCGCCAGCAATTGCAAATGATTCAATAAATTTTTCTGGGTTTTCAACCATTAGATGCACGTCTAAGGGTAAGACCGTGACATGGCGTAAATCTGCGACCATTTTGGGTCCCAGGGTTAAATCTGGAACAAAGTGACCATCCATAACATCTACATGAATCCAGTCAGCGCCCGCGTCTTCCAGCATATAAGCTGTTTTTGATAGCATTGACCAGTTTGCTGATAATATGGATGGGGCAACTTTCAATTAAGCGTCGCTCTTTTCAATTGTAATGTCAGGAGCATCGACAGCCTTCATACCTACAACATGATATCCACTGTCCACGTGAATCAACTCACCAGTTACACCACTGGCTAAATCGCTCAATAGATAAAGGGCAGTGCCGCCCACGTCTTCTTGAGTTGTGTTGCGGCGTAATGGAGAATTTGCTTCGTTCCAACGTAGCATATATCGGAAATCACTAATTCCAGCAGCAGCCAATGTGCGCATAGGACCTGCAGAAATTGCGTTAACGCGAATGTTGTCGGGACCAAGGTCAGAGGCAAGGTATTGAACGCTGGCTTCTAAAGCTGCTTTTGCAACGCCCATCACATTATAGTGGGGCATCACTTTTTCCGCACCATAATATGATAAAGTAACACAGCTAGCACCGCTGTTCATTAAAGGGAGCAAGTGTTGACATACTGCAGTGAATGAATAACAGGAGATATCCATGGTCATTCTAAAGTTATCTCGACTGGTATTAACATATCGACCTTTCAATTCATTTTTATCCGAAAAGGCCACGGAATGTACGATAAAATCTAGTTTTCCAAATTTCTTTTCTAATTCATCGACCATTGCTTTAATGCTGGCGTCATCTTGTACATCGCACTGAACCATGAGGGGGGAACCTATAGTGTCTAAAAGTGGAGTAATACGTTTTAAGAAAATATCACCTTGGTAACTAAATGCCATTTCAGCGCCATGAGCGTGCAACATTTTGGCAATTCCCCAGGCGATTGAGTTTTCATTGGCAAGTCCCATAATCAGGCCTTTTTTGCCCGCCATTAGCAGGTTCGACATATACTTCTCCTAAAAAAATCAATTGATTAAGGGTACTATTTTTTTAAGAAAAAATCCATATGTTTGACGTATTTATCGGATGGTCTTGAAACCTGCAAAAATAGACCTATTAAAGGAGTATTAAATGCAATAGGAAGATCAAAATGAAAATGAATTTAAAATTAGCTTTTTTATTAACAGGATTTGTAACATCAACTGTATATGCAGCAGAAAGTACTTCTGACGAGCCCAATTCTATAGGCGATGTTCTTGTTGTCTTTGAAATGACAGACGATGAAAGGTTAGAATTTGCAATCAAAAAATCTGAGGAGACTGCCGCGGCAGAAGAAAGCTTTCGTGCAAAAAGGGCGGAATATGAAAACGCCGAACGCGAGTCCATCGGCTATGTAGCCTTTGAAACATTAAGACGAAATGTAGGGGAAATTGCAAGTGATGCAGATGATATATCAGCAATTCAATCCCAGATCAATAAAGTGCGAGGGGCTCAAAGATTTACAAGTTTAACAGATGAGCAAAAAGATCAGGTTGATGGTTTTTTGATAAGCTTAGTAAGCAGGATGTCTGTGCTTACATCTGAAGAAAACCTTGGCGCAAGAAATAGAGCTTCTGCAAGATAATTGTTGTGTAAAGTAAGTGGGAGCATGAGACTCTCACTTACTTTTTTTTAAAGACAATGAGTGTTAATTTAGTTATATTCTGTTCAATATTGCATTAATATTTAGGCTCTTTTTCCATGACATTATCCGAACTGTTGGAACGAATATCCAATTTCCAAGAAACGCTTTCCTACAACGTTATTCAAGGCAATACAATAAGTGCGATTCCAAATCTTGAAATACAGGGGATTAATTCCGATTCCAGGCTTGTTCAAAAAGGTGAGATTTTTGGTGTATTTACCCCCAGTTTGGATCAGGCATTAATGCATGTTGAACAAGCATTGGATCGTGGTGTTCAAGTAATGGTGGTATCCCATAAACTGATGAACTACATTGAATCAAAGCCTTACTTGAACGATGCAGTGTGGATTGTATGTGAACGTCCGCGAAAAATATTTGCAAAATTAACTTCAAAATTTTATGGAACGCACCCTCAAAATTGTGTGGCCGTTACGGGAACTGCGGGAAAAACATCTGTATGTTCTTTGGTGTTGCAATTGTGGAAACAGTTGAATATTCCCTCTGCAAGTATGGGAACGCTTGGGTTGCACCACAGTACAGAAGACTTGGTGATGGAATATACATCAACGCTGACAACGCCAGATCCTGTATCGATGCATAAATGTTTAGCAGAATTAAAACAATCTGGAACGGATCATATTGTAATGGAGGCATCTAGCCATGGGTTAGATCAAAATCGCTTAGATGGATTGCGTTTTAAAGTTGCCGCCTTTACAAGTTTTTCTCAAGATCATTTAGATTATCATCCCACAATGAATGCTTATTTTTTGGCTAAACTGCGCCTATTTGAAGATTTAATTAGCAAGGATGGATGGGCGGTTCTAAACGCAGATATACCTGAATATGATGCCTTAATGGATGCGTGTGTGATGCGAAATCACCCTGTTTATTCTTATGGTCAGCATGGAAAATTCATGCGATTAAAATCCATGACGATTAATAAAAATGGTCAACGATTGGTTCTGGAAATTAATAATGTTGATCATGTCGTTCAGTTTCCGTTGATGGGGCGTACGCAAGTTTACAATCTAATGTGTGCATTGACGATTGTTATTACCATGGGGTCAAAACTTGATGCAGTGCTTAAAGCAGTTGAACGCATAGTCCCAGTACCTGGACGATTGAATTTTGCCGGGCAACATTCAAATGGCGCAATGATCTATGTTGATTATGCACACAAGCCTCAAGCCTTAGAATTAGTCTTAAAAGACATGCGGTATTACTGTAAGGGTAAACTTCATGTGGTGTTTGGATGCGGTGGAGATCGCGATAAAGATAAACGAGCCATCATGGGGCGTATTGCCCATGAACACGCAGATGTTGTGATTGTCACAGATGATAACCCCCGCACAGAAGAACCCCATACTATTCGGCAACAGATTTTAAGTGAATCGCCATCGGCTATAGAAATTGGCGATCGTAAAGCGGCGATAGAGTATGCTATTCAATCTTTAAATCCAGAAGACATACTGATTGTCGCGGGCAAGGGGCACGAAAAACATCAGATTATTGGATCACACAAGATTCCCTTTGATGATATGCAGGTTGTCAGCGATTATTTAACTCAGCACACGGTATAGGATTAGACATGTTAACACTGGATATTATTGCAAACATTATAAACGGGAAAGCAAGTTCATCGGTTGATCTTGATAAAAAGATTTCGGGCTTTTCCATTGATTCCCGTACATTAACACCTGGAACTGTTTTCATCGCATTACAAGGTGAAATGGATCATGGAAATCGATTTATTGATAAGGCTATTGAACACGGCGCTGTTGCCATCATTACGGATCAGCAGCCTGAATTGAATGGGATGTCAAATGCAGTTCCATATATCTTAGTAGACGATAGCTTAGCCGCGTTGGTTAAAATTGCCCTGCATCAACGTAATGCATTTAAAGGTAAAGTATGTGGGGTTACGGGAACGGTTGGAAAAACAAGTGTCAAGGAAGCATTAAGTTTCTTGATTCGTAAAAGTGGATTAACGGTCCATGCCAGTGAAAAAAGCTATAACAACCATATCGGCGTACCCTTAACATTAGCTAACTTAGATTTAAATGCAGATATTGTCGTGATCGAAATGGGCACAAATCATCCAGGGGAGATTCTAAGCTTAACTCAACTGGTGCGTCCTCACGTTGCAATTGTAACAACAGTGGGGCCAGGTCATATTGAATTCTTTAATTCAGTTAGCGCAATTGCACAGGAAAAAGTTTCAATAGCCGCAACATTGGTTGACGGGGGAATTGCAATATTGCCCGCGGATTCAGAGTTCTTTTCGTTAATGAATGATATCGTGATTAAAGACTATAATCGTAATGTGATTTCATTTGGTAAATCCGAAACAGCAAATGTACGTACAGTGTCTGTTGATTTGACCAATTTTCATACATTACACATCAATGCGATTGTAATGGATACACCGGTTTCATATGATCTGCCTACGTCAAACACTGCGTGGGTCAATAACAGTCTGGCAATCTTGGCAGCAGCACATGCAATGGGATTGGACACAACTGCATTAGCAAGCCATTTTTCTGATTTGCCATTGGTGGATGGACGAGGGCGAGTGTATTCGATTCAGGTTAATGATAAGCACATTACATTAATTGATGATGCGTATAACGCAAATCCATTATCGATGAAGGCAGCATTAGAAACGCTATCAACGTACCCAGGTCGTAAAGTTGCAATCATCGGAGACATGCGAGAACTTGGTAGTTTTGCTGAACACTATCACATTGAGACAGGTCAGTTGTGTCGAGATTTAGCGCTTGACCAAGTCTTAACATGTGGAGTTCTGATGGAACATGCGCATAATGAATTATCGACACCCCAGCGAATGGGGCATGTGCAAGAATACCAGCAGGTTTTAAGTATCTTGCAGGACACTGTGCAGGAGGGGGATGTTGTGCTATTGAAAGCGTCGAATGGAGTAAAACTTCATAAGGTTGTAGCAGAGTTATTAAATGCAAGTGCTAAAGCTATAAACTCTTGAACAGTTAACGTTTCAGCACGACGTGTGGGATCGATTTCAGTCACAGCAAATATGTTGGGATCGATTCCTTTTAATGTAGATTTTAGCATTTTGCGACGCATTGAAAATGCTTGTTTCACAAGGCTTTCCATCCGACTAAATTCAACAGTCAATGGGTGACCTTTAGATACTATGTGGACTACCGATGACGTAACCTTGGGGGCTGGGGTAAAGACGTGAGGCGGTAAATCAAAGGCTTTCTTTGCATTAGCAAGCCACTGAACCATGATAGATAAACGCCCATAGTCCTTGGTTGAAGGGACTGCAACAATGCGATCAACGACCTCTTTTTGAAACATAAGAGTCAAGGATTCTATTCTTTCAATTAAGGGCAGCCATTTAAATAACAGTTCAGTCCCTATATTATAAGGAAGATTGGCAATTATTTTTGTTGGTCTGTCGGTGCATAAAATTTCAGCAAAATCTGTTTTAAGGGCATCTTGATGCAGAACGGTTAAACGATCCTCATTTAATTCCTGTAACGCAGTAACACACGTGGAATCCATTTCAATAGCGATAACTTCCGCAGCACCTAAATCCAGAATTGCACGGGTCAATCCACCTGGACCAGGACCGATTTCGATGACTCGACGTCCTTTTAAATCTCCTGCCGCAGCGGCAACTTTGTGGGTGATGTTTTCATCCAATAAAAAGTTTTGCCCCAGCGATTTTTTTGGTAAGAGGTTATGGCGAACCATAACTTCTTTTAAAGATGGACGATGTGTCATATGTATCAATCAGGTTTATATCTCTGCAGAGACAATAGGCATAAATGAGTCGATCTGCAATCTTTTTTATTCCTTATTATTTCATAGCCGCAGTATAGAGTTGAAAGAGATAAGAAATAATAAGAGGTTACAGTGAACTATAACCTCTATTAAAGAAACGTCGTTAGATTAATTAACCTTATAGTTTGGGTCTTTTGATTCAACTAGAATCGTGCGTGATAGTCGATTCAAAATGCTTCTGCTTTTTTGAGTTAAATTTTGCATCATTACGCGATATCTAAGTTCGTCTTTTGGAATGATTCCATCCATGATTTTACGACCACATACCCACATGTACATTGAACCTTGAGGATAACGAATGGCTTCGCTTAGGGTGTTATCATTTAATTTGCTTAGCAATTCAGCAAACTGTGGGGGCATTTGTTGTACCACGACGTGATCCGATTTTTCCATTTGAATGTACGGATGCTTTGCAAGAACGGCTTCTAATGCATCGCAGCTTTTGCATTTTTTCAACTCAGACGTTACGGCATCTTCTTGTAAGTTGTCTAAATTCATAATGATTTGACGAACGCTAAACACGGTATCTTTGATTGAAGATTCGCCAGGTAAACGTTTATCAACTAAAGCGTAAATCACATATCCATCATCTAAACGCTGAGGGGATGTTAATTGTCCAATTGTCATGTTACGAACAATGGATCCTGCTTTTTCAGGAAGCAATTCTAGATTAATCCATCCCATATTACCGCCTTGTTTTGCGGATGATGATTGAGAAAATTGCTGAGCCAACAATTGAAATTGACCGCCTTTTAATAATTCTGAATGAACCATATTAATTTGCTTTTGTACGGAACCTTCTTCTGATGGCGCATTGACCGGAATAAAGATTTCAGCCAATAAATAACGTGGTTTTGTTTTTTGGCTTAACTGTTCTTTATACATAAGCTCAATACGACTTTCAGAGACGTCTGCGGCTGTTGGGTATTTAAATTTAATGTATTGAGGCCAATAATATTGAACCGTTAAAAATTGTCGTACTGTATCCATGGGGATACTTTTTTCTTTAAAAAAAGTGTCTAAATTTTCAGGCAGTATGCCGATGCGCCCCGCCATTTCAGCCAGTTGATTGTTGACAGCTTCGTCTTGAATGGTCAAACCACTGCTGGTCATTTCTTGTAATTCAAGTTGCTCTTGAACTAACATCTTTGCCGCTTCTTGGGTTAGACTGTAACGATTTTCATTGGTTACGCCAATTCCAGACATTAGGGCTAAAAATCTCAGGCGATTTTCCACATCCACTTGGGTGATGCATTGTGTTCCAACAGTAATCACCACTTTGTTTGTGGAGGCTGTGGCTAAGGATTGAAGTAAAACAAAAGCACTGAATGCAATGTTAAGTAGGCGTTGTGTCATGACCATAACTTTATTTATATATCTTAAGAAACAATAGGCATAAATGAGTAATTCTGCAATCTTTTTTTGTGCATTTGTGTACTCTCCCAAATATAAGGGTAATTATAATGAGAGCTATTGATCTGCCAAATGGTTTGCTAACAGAGCAAAATTTGGATCAAAATATTCAATATCAGCATCAGCCCCATAGGTTGATGCTGACAGTGCAGCAGTAAGTAATAGTTTTTTCAACATGGCCTTATTTCTTATTATTATTTATTCATCCGTAGACAAGGTTGACTGTTGAACGTTACTTGTTTCTCCAACTTCCTTAATTAATAGAGTTAGCCTTTCGTAATGTCCTTTTGCAAATAGTTTTGTATCAGTATGATCATACTTTTTAGAAAAAACAGCTAATTTTTTTTGATGTTCTTTAAGAACCCCCGTTGGGTCGTCAGTCGTTATGCGTGGAGATAATAGCATTGCTTGTAAGAGTTGCTCTGTCAAAGAAACACGGCTCCAAAACAATTGACATAAAAACGCATCGTCCAGAGCTTTACTAATGCCATTATTTGGGGTGCTGTCTGCTGTTAATGCTATATAAATCATGTAAATAATTCTTATGTTTTCATGGGACTCTTCCAAAGTATTAAATAGTAAATCAAAATCATTGGAATTTAAAATATCTGACACTTCAGCTTGGGTGAGACGACGTAATACACATGATTCTGGTGTTCCAGGATCAATAACAACACAATTTGTGCCAACCTCTAACATTGCAGAGCGGTTTGCTAACAGAGCAAAATCTGGATCAAAGTATTTTGTATCAGCATCAGCCCCATAGGTTGGTGACAACAATGCGGCAGTTAGGAGTAGTTTTCTCAACATGGATTTATTCCTTATTATTTCATAGCAGCAGTATAGAATTGAAATCATTAAAAAATGGTTAAGGGTAATTTTTCGAAAACATAAAGATATTTTGATTTGACATTAAAGCATGAGACGTGTTGCCTATAAAAGTAGCATCAGTGTGAGGTGTGAATCAACAATGGAGATTGTAATGAGATCAAAACTAGTATTGAGTAGTGTCGTGTTGAGTAATCTATTAACGTTGGAAACAGTTGGTGCAGGTCATAAATCTCAAAGCATGCAACGAATGGATGGGGTATATCAAAAGTATCATGAAATAGTGACAGCCAATAGCAGATTACCTGATCAAGCAAAACAAAATGAGTCAGATGAATTCAGTCAAGTCAACCGATATCAAATAGACTTTTTACGTGAGTTGCAATCTAATCGTACGTTGTGTGTTGATACCAAAAAGATCTCCGATCCTGTTGAAGTGGCACATGCAATGGCAGCTAAAGATAGTGAAGCTAGAAGCTTTCTTGAACGGTATGCTGCGTACATACGATCGTGTGAAGGGCGTAATGTCAGTGATATAAAGAAAGCAGTAAAAGAATATGCAGAAAGGAGCTATGCAGTTTTACAAGAAGCTCTATCCAACCCAGACAAGAATGGTGTTGTAGATATTCATATTGAGTCTCAAGAGTTTTCAGTGCCAGGATCAACAACTAGATATCCTAAGTTTTATGGCTTTGTAATACGCTAATTGAATTAAGATGATCAAAACTAGGAGGGCATCCCCCTAATTTTGATAGGGTAATAATGGGTGCTTATTAAGCTGAAATAGATTATTCATCATAAATCTTTCCAAACTCATCCATTAACCGCATTCGTTTTTCGAAATGCCCTTTAGTAAACGGTGTTGTGTCTGAATGATCATGACGAGCAGAAAAGGCAGCTATTTTTTTTTGCTGTTCTTTAAGAATCCCAGTGGGGTCTTCAGTTATTATGTGTGGCGACAGTAACATCTTCTGTACGAGTTGTTCAAACAGTTCGACACGGCTCCAAAATAATCGACGTAATAACTCATAATCCAGCGCTTTGCTAATACCATTATTGAGAGTACAATCTGATGTTAATATTATACAAATTAGATTAATACTCCACATATCACGAACGCACGACGACTGAGCTTCACTGAGTACATCAAAATCATTGAAATTTAAAGCTTTGGATACCTCAGCTTGGGTGAGACGACGCAATATACAAGGTCTTGATGTATCTGGATTAACCACAACACCGTTCTCATTAACAACTAACGTTTCTGAACGGTTTGCTAACAGTGAGAACTCTGGATCAAAATATTGTGTATCAGCCCCATAGATTGATGACAACAGTGCAGTGGTTAGCAGTAGTTTTTTCCACATGGATTTATTCCTTATTCTTTCATAGTCGCAGTATAGAACTTAAATCATTAGAAAATAGTTAAGGACAATTTTTGCCAGACATAAAGATATTGTGATTTGACACCCACGCAAAAGAAGTGTTGCCTAAATAAGTAGCATCAGTGTGAGGTGTGAATCAACAATGGAGAATCGAATGAGATCAAAACTATTATTGGGTAGTGTAGTGTTAGGTAATCTATTAACTTCGGAAGCAGTGTTTGGAAGTGAACAGAGCTCTATTAGGCAAGCATTTTTAGCACATTCGCTTATGGAGAGCGGACGGCCTGCTCAACAAGCGCTTAGAACGATAAAAGAAGATAAAGAAAAAGCTGTATCACATCAAAAGTTACATGAAGCAGTTCAACTAATTGCTGATACAGAAAGAGAGTTACTAAGACGTTTTATGTTTTTGTTACAAGCGAGAGCCAACAGTAGTACTAAAGAGGAAAAAGATCAACTCGATAGTCAATTGCGAAACTTGCAAGATGAGTATGAAGCAAGAATAAATACTTACATGCCTCACAAACAATCAAAACGCAATGAACGTGAAGCAGGTCTCGTCTGTGAATTTATGGTGCAAAACAAGAATAACTGCTTCACAAAAATTGTCTTTGATAAAGAACTTGATATAAGGCAGCTTAGTATACAAGAAGTACCGTTTATGGCATTGGGCAAAAATTTGAATTTAGGAACATTTCCTTTGATTCGTCGTAATTAAGAGTAATCTGCATAAGAGGAGAAAAACTCTCCTTTTATATTAATTCCAAAGCCCATTAAATAGAACTGCTAATCGTTCACCTGGCGTAAAATGGTTACGTCCTTGGTAAAGCCCGCCCTCATAAACACGGTGCGTTTCTGACGTTGGAGTGATTTGGAAATACTCTGCAGATTCAAGGGTAATTTTGTCAATAAAGAATACAAGACGTGGATATGAAAATCGCAGAGCGTTTAAGGTTGTATCTATAAATCCATTGGGATTTAAAATCGCTTTTTCCATTAACATTTTTATTAGATAGATACGATTCCAAAATAATTGCTGTACTAAATCAACAGATGGACCATCCGAATCATCTACAGATAACCAGCTGATTAATTTGTGACATTCATTAGTTAGTATGAGCATACTACCTAACAAACTCTTATTAAACATGGGATCGGTTCGAGGGATCAAACGATCAAAATCTAAGTATTCTTCAACAGATTTCTGAGTTAAAGGCTCTCTGAAAAGAGTATGTTCTGGGTCTGGTTTAAGGTCGGTCGTTGAATCCTTAACCTCAACCGCTGGAACATGTTCTGGGAATACAACCAGTTCATCGCCAGGATCAAAGATATTAAAGAATGATTGTAATAATTGCAGATGAAGACCTGGGTTACTATACATATTTAATATAAATTCATAAGGGGGATACCTTAGCACAAATGGCTTAAGGTCAGATTGATCCTGTGTTTCGCAAAATGACTGAATTCTTTGTAGAGTCGCCTGAGCATTATATATTGCTTTGTCCAAGTCTTCTGAAGGAGATGGGGAGTCCAACATGGAAACAATTGATTCATACCATGCTTTAATCAAATGAACACGATTCCAGAACATCGTCCTTAAAGCCTGAACAGTTTGAGGGGTTGTTTCCAAGTGAGCGACTGCAGGTCTTAGATCAACAAGGAGGTGAGTAATTTCATTGATCCATTGACGTTTAAGATCAATGAATCGAGAGGGATCGGATTGGATTTCCAATAAAGGTATAGGGTTAGAGGTGATACGCCGTATTTTCCAGTCGTCTGCTTGCATGGTATCAGACGTGATTGTAATTTTAACTGAAAAATCACCTGGGACTGTCGTATCCTCAGTCCTAAGAAAAAGCCCTAATTCTGACACAGAAAACTCTGGATCAAAATATTGTGTATCAGCCCCATAGATTGATGATAACAGGGCAGCAGTAAGTAATAGTTTTCTCAACATGGATTTATTCCTTATTATTCTGTGTTCTATCAGCAGTATAGAATTGAAATCGTTAGAAAATGGTTAAGGTAGATCTTATGAAATCATTGTGTTTTTAATGGGAGTGTGGTGCAATACATGCACTGAAATTTATAAAGGTGTGAAATGAAAAAAGCTCTAGGAGTAATGCTGGTCTGTGCAATTGCAGCCGCTGGATACTGGGTCTATAAAACAAAGGAGAAATCAGTCGTGAATGTCGAATTAATTCCCCGGGAAGTATTGTTTGGGAACCCCGAAAAATCAATGGTGCGCTTAAGTCCGAATGGTCAATACATATCCTATGGCAGTCCATTGAACGGCGTTCAAAATATCTTTGTTGCAAAATCGGGATCACCCCATGATGCAAAACCCATTACTGAAGATAAGGGCAGGGGGATTCGCAGTTATTTTTGGTTATATGATAATCAGCACGTTATCTATTTAAAAGATGATGGTGGTGATGAAAATTGGCGTATTCATGTGGTTGATATTCACACAAAAGAAGATCAGATATTTACGCCTGAAAAAGTAAATGCACGCATATTAAATGTGTCGGATAAGTTTCCGGAAGAGATTCTCATTGGTTTAAATGACCGGGATCAATCCTATCATGATGTGTATCGATTGAATATTCGTACAGGTGAAAAAGAATTGATCTTGCAAAATGATCAAGGATTTAGAGATTTTACATTTGATGATGATTATCGACTAAGGTTTGCGTCTGCTACAACGGCAGATGGTGGAGCTCAATATTTTAAAGCGCTTCCAACAGAAGAGCCCAGAAAATATAACTGGGAAAGCTTTATGCAGTATGGTTTAGAAGATGTGTATACAACGGGCTTATTGGGGTTAACATATGATGGTAATACACTGTATGTGATTGATAGCCGTGGCAGAGATATGAATATGTTGAAAGCAATCAATCTTGCAGACAACAGCGAAACGATTTTAGCTGAGGCTACAAAAGCTGAAATCGGTGGTATTATGGCGCATCCTATTAGCGGTGTTGTTCAAGCGTATTCCGTGAATTATTTGCGCAATGAATGGACATACTTTGATAAAGCGTTAGAAGACCATATGAACGTTATCAAGAAATCTGTAACAGGTGAGGCCGCAGTTGTTAGCCGAACCCATGATGATACAAAGTGGGTTGTTGCTGATATGAAAGATGACGGACCCATTGGATACTATACTTATTCAACAGCAGATAAAACGCTAACGTTCTTATTTAATCACCGTGATGTATTAACGAAGTATAAGCTTGCTAAAATGGAAGGTGTTGTTATTAAAGCCCGTGATGGGTTAGAGATGCCATGTTACCTTACAAAGCCTGTTGGTGTGTCAGGACCTGTTCCATTAATTGTCTTGGTTCACGGCGGACCTTGGGCTAGAGATGACTGGGGATATGATCCAGAAGCACAATGGTTGTCCAATCGTGGATATGCGGTATTACAAGTCAACTATCGAAGTTCAACTGGATTCGGTAAGTCATTCACATCTAAAGGTAATTTAGAGTGGGGGCGCAAAATGCATGAAGACTTATTAGACGCCGTACAATGGGCAATAAAAGAGGGTATTGCTGATCCATCAAAAGTCGCAATTTACGGGGGCAGTTATGGTGGATATGCAGCTCTTTGGGGGGCGACACAATCAGGGGATGTCTTCAAGTGCGCAGTGGATATTGTAGGTCCTTCTAACTTGAATACGTTGCTATCAAGTTTTCCAGCGTACTGGGCGTCTTTCATGGAAATTGCTTACCGTCAAGTTGGTGATTTGCGCACAGAAGAAGGTCGTGCGTTACTGAAAGAGCGCTCTCCTTTAACGCATGTCAATAACATTAAGATTCCCGTATTGATTGCTCAGGGTGAAAAAGACCCTCGCGTAAAGCTTGCGGAATCTGAGCAAATCGTTGCGGCGATGAAAGAAAAAGGATTGCCCTATATTTACATGTTGTTCATGGATGAAGGGCACGGGTTTGCACGCCCTGAAAACAAGTTTGCGTTTTATGGCGCTGCGGAACGTTTCTTAGCGGATCACTTGGGTGGACGATTTGAAAAGATAACCACAGAACTGGATAAGACAACGTTGGATCCGGCGCAGAAAGAAGAGCTGAAACAGCGGTTTGCACAGTAAATTAATTAGCCCCCAAAAGGGGGCTTTTTTATGCGTCGTTGGTAAACGTAACGTTGAATCTTGTGTTTACACAACTACGGCGCCCTTTGCTCCAGCAACGTGACGTTGCATCCACTAGATAAAGGTTGTAGGAGCAAACCTGCGCCGATCACACCCGATGCAACCTATTGAGCCGCATATCTCTTAAGTTACATATGTATCCCGATCATGGCTGCGAGCGAATGATTGCTAATGTAGAAGCTTTCCGCCCCCTTATCAACTTCTACAATAGTTTTTGAACGCATATACATATAGCTTACACCCAATAGAATCGTTGGAGTGAGTTTATAATCGAATCCAACAGATGCTCTGTATGTTACTCCGAGTGTAGAGTTAATAAGATTGTCATTGTCGTAGAGGTTTACAGTTTCACCTTTTTCAAGGGATTCAACTGCATTAGGATATCCAAAAATATCTTTTCCAAATCCTATACCGCCCATTGTTGATATACGGAACGAAGGTTGATGATAAAATATACCCGCAGCAAGATATGATTGGATGATTAACGCCCTTTGTGAGTTGATAAAATTAGATGATATCCCGGTCGAGCATCCCAATTCAGCAATCAAACCAAAGTTTTCAGAAACTTCTTGTGATAGTCCGGCCGTGATATCAAGCGTTATCGCTCCAGTAGAGACGTTCTCTGCAATTGTATGAATAGTGCCGGTGTCGCGATAATACGGGTAGCCATAATTATATGCAGGTTTTTTACGAAGGCTCAGTTCATAGGGTTCATCCCCAGAATAATTCAACTTTAGATTTGAATATGCTGGCAAAAGTTTCATATAAGCTCCAGTCCAGGAATTGCTGTTTGCGGATAAAGAGGGCAGTGATAGACTCAAAAGAGTCAGTACGAGAAGCAGTTTTTTCATAATAGGCCTTTATTGATTAAAGGCTGAATATTAAATGATTAAAGTCAAGGTGTCAAATTATTACTCAAATCTGGGTTCGACTCCAAGCATGGGTGCAATACGAGTGATAATGCGACCACCTAGTGGGGCGGCATTCCAACCACCAGCCGTAAAACCATAGGTACCTTGAATGGCCTGTGGTTCGTCCAAAGAAACGAATACCAAATACTCAGGATTGTCTAGGGGGAAAACTCCAAAGAAAGATGTAAGGTTGCGACCATCTTTTAAGTAACGACCTTTTTCAACTTTTTCAGCAGTACCCGTTTTTCCACCGATTAAATAGCCTTGTACTTTTGCTTTACGAGCCGTTCCGTCTTCTAACGTTTTTAGCATTAATGCACACAGTGATTTGCGATCTTTTTCAGCAATTAACTCCCCAATACTAGAGGGTGTGCGTTCTGGGTTTTGTAAAAGTGATAAAGGTAAGTGGTGCTCTGTCAATACATTGGTAATGGATTGCATAAACTGAATGGGGCTTGCTGCTAAGCCATGTCCAAATGCAATAGTCATGCACGATCCTCGTGATGGTTTTGAAGGTAGCAATGGGCGTCCTTTTTCTGGCAACTCTATGGACGGTTTGTCGCACAGGCCTACTTCACGTAAAAACTCCATTTGCTTTTCAGGTCCAATGGACAGTGCCATTAACGCAGAACCAATGTTGGACGAATGAAAGAAAATTTCTTCAACTGTTAAAGGACGACGTTCCCCCCCGCGATAGTCTCTAATGCGGAACTTTCCAAGAGCAAGTGGTTGAGACGCATCAAATACCGCGTGGACACCCCCTTTTCCGTACTTTAGGAAAAAGGCAGTGTTTAAAAGTTTCATTACAGAACCTTGCTCATAAACACCAAGTGTGTTGCGGTTAAATGCGTTTTCACCGCCCATGGTCTTGGGGTTGTTAGGGTCAAAATCAGGAGCAGATACCATGCCTAATATTTGACCTGTTTTTAACGAAATGACCATGCCACTGCCACCCTTGGCCTTGAACTTTTCTACACTTTGCTTAAGCTCATTGTGTAAGATATGTTGAATGGGTAACGAAAGTGATAGCTGTACTTCTTTGTTTGGATCTTTCAAAATATGATCAAATTGCTTTTCAACACCCGCAGTTCCATTGCCATCAATATCCGTAACACCCAGAACATGTGAGAACAAGTTGCCCTGTGGGTAAATACGTTTCTTTTCAAATTGAAAATCTAGCCCCGGCAATCCCAGTTCAATAACGCGTTGTTGATCCTGAGGTGAAAGGTTTCGTTTCAACCAAACAAAGCCTTTTTCTGCTGTTAATTTTTTATAAACAACATCAATATTTAAATCGGGAAAAGTCGCGACTAATTTTTTTGCAGCATCCATAGGGTCCAGAATCATTTTCGGGTTGCCGTATAGTGACGCGGTAATTAGGGTTGTTGCAATAACGTTGCCGTGTGCATCTAAAATTTTACCCCGATCAGCACCTTCCATTGCATAGGTTTGACCGGCATTGCCTAAGCGGTCAGATTGCAACATCATAATGTCAACTAATCGAATTTGAATAATCATAAATACAGACATGAATGCGACAATTAAAACTAATAATCGTAATCTAATTTGCTTTAATTGTGTGGATAACACATTTTCAACGGATCGCATGTCTTTGTGTTGAGGGGACATTAATTAATCCCTCCTGGCAACACTCGAAACAAGCTTTCTGGAATAGACAAAGGACGCTCTCTAAACGGAATACCTTTTAATGGTCTAAGTTGTGTGGGCTGTAAGGGTTGCCAACCCGGTAAGTGTTTTTCCACAAGCTTTTGTAAATAGGTTGGGTTGCTGACGTGTCCCCACTCAGCTTCCAAAATATGAAGGTGTTTTTTCTCTTCATTAATTTCATGAATAATGCGTAATAGTTCATCTTCCATCCGAACTACTTGATGTTTTAACTGGAATAAGCCTGTTGCTAAAACAATGCTAGATCCTAATATCCATAAGGTTAGTCGACGCATTCACTACAAATCCTCTAATTGAATCCTGAACTCACCTAAACAACAATCGTGTATTTACTACATTCTTTTGTCGCAAGACTTAATTAGCGTTCAGTTTCAAATTCCCATTGTTTATCTGTTGGTATTTTTTCTACTGCTCGTAACCGTGCGGATCTTGACCGGGGGTTTTGTTTTATCTCATCGTCCCCTGCGGTGATGCCGCTACGTTTCACATATTTAAAGTTTGGTTCACAAACGTTAATATTTGGTAAATGACGTGAAGAATTATGCATTGGTTCACACCATTTACGAAACTCTCGTTTCACACAACCATCTTCCAGTGAGTGAAACGAAACGATTCCTAACCGTCCGCCCTGATTTAATAGATCTGGAGCTTTTTTTAAAAACGTTTCTAATTCGCCCAGTTCGTCATTTACAGCAATACGAATTGCTTGAAATGTACGTGTTGCGCCGTCAATATCACTTGACCTATCGCGTGGTACAATCGAACGCACAATGTCCGCCAACTCTAAGGTTGTTTGGATCACTTTGTTTGCTCTGGCTGCTATAATCGCGCGCGCAACTTTGCGTGATAATCGTTCACCACCATAGTGGAAAATGACATCAGCTAAGTCTCCTTCAGACCATGTATTTACAATCGTTTCTGCGGTTAATCCATTTTGGGACATTCGCATGTCCAATGGACCATCCTGACGAAATGAAAACCCACGTTCTGCTTCATCTAATTGGGGAGAGGAAACCCCCAAATCCAATATAATCCCATCTACTGTAGGACAGTTAAGAGCCTGCAAATGTTCATCAATCTGACTAAACACTCCCTTTACAAACTGAAAGCGATCTCCGAATTCATTCTGTAATTGAATTGCTGCTGCTTCGGCAGAGGGGTCACGATCAATTCCAATCACCCGAACACCCGTATCGTGGTTCAATATTTCTTTTGTATACCCACCTCGGCCAAATGTACCGTCCACATAAACACCACCGGAACGTAGATTTAAACACGCAGTTGCTTCGTGTACCAATACCGGAATGTGCAAAACACCATCACTATTCACTGAACACCTTGTACATTTTGATTTAACTGTCCAAGAGATAACGACACATTGGATTGGCTTAACCGTTGGCGTGCTTGTTTTAAAACACCATCATAGGTTTCAGGATCCCAAATTTCAAAGGTACGTCCTTTACCCACAAACACAGCCTTTTCGGTGATTCCGACATGATGTATCAATTCTTCACTTAAAATGATACGTCCTTCAGAATCTAAAGTCATCAATTTGCTGTCGGCTAATAACACCGCAGCAAGATCCTGCTGTTCTTGGGAATAAACACCAATTCCATCAATAACACGTGTCAACTGTTCCATACGATCCATCATCATGCCTTCAAGGGCAGGTTTCTGGAAAGAACGAACCACCGCAAATTCTTCCATAGTCCCGTGTTGTAAGACTTGACGAAAGGTTGATGGCAAGCTTACTCGCCCCTTTTTGTCGACCTTATGAACAAATGTTGACAGAAACAGTTTCATTTATGCGTTTTCTCTCCCTTAATATGGTATAGCATGGGATTTTATGGGTTTCAATGACAAAATACAGGTAAATTGTAAATTTTTTATTTATAACTTCTTTATAGTTTGCATATTTTTATAAAAAGAATTATTCCTAAACATAGGAAATGTAACGGTATAAGCAAAGTAAACGACAAACATGCGCAGTATTACGAAAATTATTGAATTGGTTGATATATCTGTCCCCAACGTATTTATAAAATATGATGCCTATCAATTGTTAGCGGACAGAGTTGGACTTTCTAGGCAAGCGTTGCGTACACATAAAGATAAGATTGTTTCTGAAGACATCGTCCATCAATTTCAAAGCGACCTTAAAGATCTGATACAGGGCAAGCCACTGCATCGTATTTTAGGGTATCGATACTTTTGGAAAGATAAATTTGAACTATCCTATGATACGTTAGAGCCACGACCTGATACTGAAACCTTGATTGAGGTGTGTTTAAAATATGTGTCTAACAAAGAAACGGCCTATCGTATTTTAGATTTAGGTACAGGGTCTGGGTGTATTTTGGCATCGTTATTACAAGAATATCCAAATGCGTTTGGGGTCGGTGTTGATATTTCTCAAGGTGCCTTAGAAACTGCGAACACGAATGCTGATTATTTAGGCATTTCTGATCGCGTGGAATGGATGCAAAGTGATTGGTTAACCAACGTTCAAGGTAAGTTTGATATTATTATTTCCAATCCGCCTTATATCCCTTCCTTAGATGTTCAAGGATTGTCTGAAAACGTTCAGGCTTATGATCCATTAAAGGCATTGGATGGGGGCGCTGACGGCTTGGATGCTTATCGACAATTAGCAGAGCAATTGCCGTCTATCATCAAAGACAATACATTGATCATTCTGGAAATCGGATATGATCAAGGGGAATCAGTCCCAGCTTTGTTTAAAGCGCACGGGTATAATATTGTCACCTTGGAAAAAGATTATGGTGGAAATCCACGGTGTTTGGTATTGCGTAAATAGTTTTTTAACTGATCCACTGAATAAGTTGATTTAAACGATCATCTACGGATGCATTTGGAACTAGTGTCAGGGTGTAACCAAAATGTTGATAAACATCCCTATGAATTTGTTCAAATCGTAAAGCATCAATAAAGCTAATCTTGCGAGCGTCCGTGTGTTCAATAAACCCCAGGTTTTCTATAAAAAAGACGCTCCGTTGAAATATGTTCGTTGTGATAATGTGATTGATTTCTGTCATCAATTCAGAAGGTATAGGGTACCCCAAAAAAATACAAAGAGCATACGTACACAGTGGCGAACGATCAAAAAATTGTATTGAAACATCGGGGGGTATGTGCTTGATATGTTCGATGCATTTGTAGGTTAAGAATTTTATGAATAAATAAAGGATCAGTCCAAGGCGTTAAAAATCTCATTGATTGTTCCAAAGCAATCACATCAGTGGCAGCCTCTTCAACGACATCATAACCTTTGCGGTTTAAAGCATGAAGCAATGTTGTTTTGCCCGATCCTGGGGCTCCCGTTAAAATATATCTCTTCATTAAAAAATCTTTGGTTTGTTCATAAAGTATTAAGAAATGTTTGATATCTTGAAGATGGTTAAGGTTACATCAGCACTTGGGCTGATGCGCAACATACTCCGAAAGTATGTAGACTAGACGTAGTTTATGTATAATCGATCTTACCGGTTGTTATGAATGTAACAACTATACCCGGATGAAAGCAACAGTTTTCTGAAGGGTAACTAAGAGTATTGCGTTGTGGCGGCGGCGGGGAGGATCACCAAGACTTCCGGGATCAGGAGGATCCCGGCACGGGCGCGGAACTTATTCTAATCACTTTAATCCCAACTTCCTGAGATTCTTTTATCCGTGATCAGATATATATCTTCATTTTATTCATAAAGCGTAAAGTAAACTCAGATCCCATTAAGTTAAAGCCGATTCGTTCTGACACGGATTATAAAAACAACGCTATAAGCCGAAATCGTCACGCTAGATCCATACGATCTTCTCCCACTATGTGCGGCGCAGGTTTGCTCCTGACAACGTGCCAGCAGCGTGACGCTGCACCCCATAAGTTAGATCCAGTGTGACCTGATACGGATTTTGCAACCAACCACCACATTGCCTCGCAGGTCTCATACAATACATCCGCCAGGGATGATCCCTGGACCCTATAGATAGATCCGACATACTTCGACACGGATTATAAAAACAACGCTATAAGCCGAAATCGTCATGCTGGATCTATACGATTTTCTCACACTATGTGTGGGCACAGGTTTGCTCCTGACAACCTGCCAGCAGCGTGACACTGCACCCCATAAGTTAGATCCAGTGTGACCTGATACGGATTTTGCAACCAACCACCACATTGTCTCGCAGGTCTCATACAATACATCCATCAGGGATGATCCCTGGATCCATTAGGTAATACGGTTGAAAAAAATTACAATCTGCCTCAGCACACATCCGATACAGCCTATCGGATCCAACGGCACGTTGGCAGCGTGACGCTACACCCATTAAGTTAGATCCGATTTGCACAAACACGGATTACAAAAAACACCAATATCTTTCAAAAAGATATTGACTTCCCAAATTCTATATGTATACTAATAAGTAGAATTGCGAAGAGGCTACCCAAAAACCTGGGTAGCCTTTTTTCGTTCTACGTCTTTGAACCACTCAAAGACATGCCGAATCGAATCCCCAGTACAGGCGCTCAACTACCCGATCAGTAGACACAGCCCTGTAAACAACCCCTAGAGCCGACGGGCTCGTAAAACACCGACTTTGTATATTGTACTAAAGTCCGCCTTTCCCCATTCGTGTAAGAAATGGGGTTCTTTTTGCACGTGCGGGTTACTGGGGATTCACTCGGTTTTAAACAACAAACTAAATAACTTAAACACTTTAACAACGGATCGTAGCGCCTTGAATTGACATTCTGCGGCGCATCGATCAAACAAGGAACTAAAACACACTCTTCACAAAAATATCTCAAATTCATTTTTCACCCTTACCCCTCCTGCGCCGAAGGTGGGTTCAAAACCAGCCCAACGGATGCAACGTCACGTTGCCATACCTCAAACCACACTCAATCTAAATCTCATGTGCTGCAGCATCTCCTCACATTGTATTTTATTACACATCTCAAATTACACAAGATCCAACGTGCCGTTGCACCAGGGATCATCCCTGGTGCAACGGCACGTTGCCGTGTCCAATCACACTCAACCTAACCTAATGGATCCAACCGCAGGTTGGCGTCACGCTGCTAGCGACCTGATGACATTTTTGGATTCATCTTTTTGATCAGTTGTAACGTTTCATCTTCAAGCACTTGAACTCGAACTTGCAACACGCCTTCACCGGGGTCGGTGGCTATTTTTAAGAAAGCGGCTCGGGATAAGTCTAGAATACGTGTGGATTTCCCAGGAACATAAGGGCCTCTATCCGTCACTAACACAACCACTGTTTTTTTGTTTTTTAGGTTAGTCACCTTAATAAGGGAAGGGATCGGCAGGGTTCTATGGGCTGCTGTTAACTTGTGTTGATTATAAGTCTGACCGGATGCTGTTTTCTTTCCATGAAAATCTGCGCCATACCAGGATGACGTTCCGATTTGATCATAATAATAGCACTTTTGTGGAGTGTACGTTTTACCATAGATACTATATTGCGCCCAGGTGCCTCCCACAAAGTAAGCATCATTGCGACCGCGGCAAAAGTCAACGCGATCTTCGATATCGGGTTCTTCGCAACCGATTAAAAACACCGAACATATCAGCAGAAGATACGATAGTTGTCCGGAATATAATTTCATAGATCTTAATATATTCATAATCATGAGCAAGAGATTACAACGAGAGCCAACAAAAATCCACAGAAAAGTTTTATTTCAAATTAATAGAAAAGTTGACATTCTTTACTTTCCTGTGTGGCAAAAAAGTGTTAGTTAATAATTATGACGATTGCGCAAAAATAAATTTTATAATTCATAATAATAATCTCTTAACAATAATAAGTCACCTTTGAGCTCTTAGTTAAATAGTTTTTGTCTGCTTGCTATTGACAATTACAAAAAACGCCCCATTAAGCATATGGAATTAGGAGATGTTTAAGATGAGACGTATTATATCATTTATATTAATAGTATGTTTATTACAGACGCAGAGTTATCATGCGACAGCTGGTATTATAGAGGAACAAACAGGACCCTCTGTATGGGAAAAAGGAGTCTCCAAGGTTGCATTCTGGCGAACGTCAGACTCAAAGAAAACAATGGATTTGACTCAGCTAGAATCTGGAGAAGTGGCATCAGATGTCAAAGCTACGAGGGCGTTTTCTGACTTAGCGACCGCACTAAAGGAACAGGTGTCTGGATTAAAAGAACGCATAACTGCCTTTACTAACACACCTATGGGGTTCACAGCCGTATTTCTTGCAGGAACAGTACTTTTATTTTATTCTATCTATCTGTATATTGCTGGTTTTTCTGCCTGGCTTGAGGGCATACCTTTCGATGTTGCATCTAAGCTGGTGACTCATTCGTCTTTACGCACATATCAACTTTTAGACGTTTGTCAGAATTTCTTGGGTAACGGAAAAGAGCTTGAACGCACACGATGGTATTCTCATTATGAGCATGCCTCTGGATATAACGGAGTACCTTTCGCAGATGCATTGCCGCAGTGGGTTAACAATGCCACTAATCTTATTACACTGCTTAGCAGTGCTGTTTTAGCAGAAAGGGCAGTGGGATCCAGTTACAATCAGAACTCTAACGAATTTGCGACTCAGTTCAAAAAATTTCTATTTGTGAACTCTGCCCAAATGCGCAGGAATTATAGCTGTGCATTTAAGCTGGGCGAAAGTGATCACCTGGGTGAAATTACTGGGTGTCAGGAAGATTATCAAAAAGAAATTTATAATTCTGTAGAGCAAAATCCAGAGACCTCTGATGCGATGATTCAATTCAGACGATTCCATTATAAGTACGGTTTTAAGGCCCCCTCGAATCTATTAGTTCGACTTAGCATTAATCGCAATCATCTTAATACACAGCGATATCCTCAGGTAGATTATTCTCCAAACCCTGCCGCTATCGATGATGTTTTGCGCGTGTCCACGCAGCGCCATTTAATGCAGTTAGGCAATCAGCTAACGCTTCCAGAAGCAGTTGCCGACCGCATCAGCAATAATTTACAGGCGATGACTCAATTAAACGACATGTTAAGCAAATTAAGACTATGGGAGAGTGTAAGCCACGCGGATAACTTTGCACTTACAACGCTAGTCCGATCAATATTTGACGCGAATCAGATTGCATTAACGTCAGATGTGGGGTGTGATTTTGATCTTGAAAGTGGAATATTTAAGATGCTGTCGTGTTTCCAGGGCAGTGCACGGGACATTCCAAATGGAGCGCCCATTCCTGAGGACGCTCAAGTATGGTTTGCGCGTACTACTGGAAATGGAGTGAATTACATTCAAGCCTTTGCGAATAAAGTCCCAGTGGCAGAAGCAATGGCGACGTGGTTAAAGCAATCGACGGCCGCAATGGAAAACCTATGGGGTGTTGCCGACACATTGCATCATCGTGTGTGTAATGGAACATCTGATGATCAAATTGAATTATTGCGTAAAGCAGCCCAAAGAGAACTGATAGATCACGGTGCTGATTTATCGAGTGATGTTGGATGTGACCTTCGATTTAATGATGCCGGGATTGAAGAGATCTTATGTCATGCAGGAACAGCCCCTCAACTCAAAGTGGCTGGATGTGATTTAGAATCTAACGTACCCGTTCGTTGGGAAGGGAAGTTGTGGTTACAGCCCCATGCGTTAAACACAGAATGGCTTGACAAAGTGATTGTAGCAGCAAGCCCTGTGTGGCAAGAGTCACGCACTCAAATGCGCCCATATTCACCATCCTTGAAAATCACCGATTCGGTATTACCCATTGATTCAGACAGTACGTCTAATGAAGAGAGTCTAAAGGTAACGCCATCAGGTACAAATATGGGTACAGATTCAGATACAAGCACAGGATCAGACACAGATAGTATATCTGCTGAAATGAGTGGTGAATTAACATCTTCAGGATCAGGAAGCCCATCTAATGAGATGAGTCAGCAGGTGACAGGGACAGACTCTGGAACAGATACAGACTCAAATACAGGTAAATTGTCTAATGAAATGAGTGGTGATATGACATCTTCAGGGTCAGGAACAACATCTCGAGAGATGAGTGATGAGTTAACGTTTTCAGGATCAGGAAGCCCATCAAACGCAACAATGCCGTATTCTCCAACATTTCCCAACGCCAATACAACCGGCAATGGTATTATAGAATTGTATTATGTAACAGTATCTCATGATGTGCGAAGAGCCTTTTTAAATGCTACCCATATCTTGAATGACACGTTATTTCTTGCAAACACAACATTTGGGGGAGCGTGGCCTGGTTTTCTTGGGCTAAGTGTGGATACACAACGGCAGAAAATGTATTGGGCAACAAGTAACATTACAAACAATCAATACAAAAACATATATGTTGCGGATATTTTATCAAACCCAACGCGCCTGAATAATACGCGCAGTATATACTCAGCAGCCGCTTCGTTTACTTATAGCATATATATTTCGAAGACTACGGGTCATATATTTTTGCCAATAGGAACTGGCATCTATATGGGGTACGTTAATATTACTAATCCAACAACAATAACCAATGTAACGGCTCAATCCATGGTTACACCTATTGCATCATCATCTCCAAGAGTAGCCTATTATGAACCACAAACACAAGCTCTTCTTTGGGGTAGAAGTGATGCTACCGCCAATGGTTATATATATATAAGTACGGTAAACTTACAAACAAACATGTTGGTGAATACGACTATACTCTTGAACGAATCTAACCCGATAGACTCTCTGTCATATGATGCAAAGAATGGCATGGTTTTTTATAATCGTTATAATTCAAACATTAGTGCTTATGTATTGTGTGTTGCACCGTTTAACTTTGCGAACCCACTGCCACTTACAAATATAACAGAAATTTCAAATATTACTCCTTATGCTATATCCGTTGTGAATGACTGATGCATAGCGAATTAGGAGATGTTTAAGATGAGACGTATTATATCATTTATATTAATAGTATGTTTATTACAGACGCAGAGTTATCATGCGACAGCTGGTATTATAGAGGAACAAACAGGACCCTCTGTATGGGAAAAAGGAGTCTCCAAGGTTGCATTCTGGCGAACGTCAGACTCAAAGAAAACAATGGATTTGACTCAGCTAGAATCTGGAGAAGTGGCATCAGATGTCAAAGCTACGAGGGCGTTTTCTGACTTAGCGACCGCACTAAAGGAACAGGTGTCTGGATTAAAAGAACGCATAACTGCCTTTACTAACACACCTATGGGGTTCACAGCCGTATTTCTTGCAGGAACAGTACTTTTATTTTATTCTATCTATCTGTATATTGCTGGTTTTTCTGCCTGGCTTGAGGGCATACCTTTCGATGTTGCATCTAAGCTGGTGACTCATTCGTCTTTACGCACATATCAACTTTTAGACGTTTGTCAGAATTTCTTGGGTAACGGAAAAGAGCTTGAACGCACACGATGGTATTCTCATTATGAGCATGCCTCTGGATATAACGGAGTACCTTTCGCAGATGCATTGCCGCAGTGGGTTAACAATGCCACTAATCTTATTACACTGCTTAGCAGTGCTGTTTTAGCAGAAAGGGCAGTGGGATCCAGTTACAATCAGAACTCTAACGAATTTGCGACTCAGTTCAAAAAATTTCTATTTGTGAACTCTGCCCAAATGCGCAGGAATTATAGCTGTGCATTTAAGCTGGGCGAAAGTGATCACCTGGGTGAAATTACTGGGTGTCAGGAAGATTATCAAAAAGAAATTTATAATTCTGTAGAGCAAAATCCAGAGACCTCTGATGCGATGATTCAATTCAGACGATTCCATTATAAGTACGGTTTTAAGGCCCCCTCGAATCTATTAGTTCGACTTAGCATTAATCGCAATCATCTTAATACACAGCGATATCCTCAGGTAGATTATTCTCCAAACCCTGCCGCTATCGATGATGTTTTGCGCGTGTCCACGCAGCGCCATTTAATGCAGTTAGGCAATCAGCTAACGCTTCCAGAAGCAGTTGCCGACCGCATCAGCAATAATTTACAGGCGATGACTCAATTAAACGACATGTTAAGCAAATTAAGACTATGGGAGAGTGTAAGCCACGCGGATAACTTTGCACTTACAACGCTAGTCCGATCAATATTTGACGCGAATCAGATTGCATTAACGTCAGATGTGGGGTGTGATTTTGATCTTGAAAGTGGAATATTTAAGATGCTGTCGTGTTTCCAGGGCAGTGCACGGGACATTCCAAATGGAGCGCCCATTCCTGAGGACGCTCAAGTATGGTTTGCGCGTACTACTGGAAATGGAGTGAATTACATTCAAGCCTTTGCGAATAAAGTCCCAGTGGCAGAAGCAATGGCGACGTGGTTAAAGCAATCGACGGCCGCAATGGAAAACCTATGGGGTGTTGCCGACACATTGCATCATCGTGTGTGTAATGGAACATCTGATGATCAAATTGAATTATTGCGTAAAGCAGCCCAAAGAGAACTGATAGATCACGGTGCTGATTTATCGAGTGATGTTGGATGTGACCTTCGATTTAATGATGCCGGGATTGAAGAGATCTTATGTCATGCAGGAACAGCCCCTCAACTCAAAGTGGCTGGATGTGATTTAGAATCTAACGTACCCGTTCGTTGGGAAGGGAAGTTGTGGTTACAGCCCCATGCGTTAAACACAGAATGGCTTGACAAAGTGATTGTAGCAGCAAGCCCTGTGTGGCAAGAGTCACGCACTCAAATGCGCCCATATTCACCATCCTTGAAAATCACCGATTCGGTATTACCCATTGATTCAGACAGTACGTCTAATGAAGAGAGTCTAAAGGTAACGCCATCAGGTACAAATATGGGTACAGATTCAGATACAAGCACAGGATCAAGAAGCCCATCTAGAGAGATGAGCCAGCGGGTGACAGGGACAGGCTCTGGAACAGATACAGACTCAAATACAGGTAGGTTGTCTAATGAAATGAGTGATGAGTTAACGTCATCAGGATCAGGAACCGCATCTCGAGAGATGAGTCAGCGGGTGACAGGGACAGGCTCTGGAACAGATACAGACTCAAATACAGGTAGGTTGTCTAATGAAATGAGTGATGAGTTAACGTCATCAGGATCAGGAACCGCATCTCGAGAGATGAGTCAGTGGGTGACAGGGACAGACTCTGGAACAGATACAGACTCAAATACAGTTAGGTTGTCTAATGAAATTACTAATGATGTAACGTCATCAGGATCAGGAACAACATCTCGAGAGATGAGTGATGAGTTAACGTTTTCAGGATCAAAGAGCCCATCAAACGCAACAATGCCGTATTCTCCAACATTTCCCAACGCCAATACAACCGGCAATGGCATTACAGAATTGTATTATGTAACAGTATATTATGATGTGCGAAAAGCTTTTTTAAATGCTACACATAGTCTAAATGATACGCTGTTTTTATCCAGCGCCAATTTCAGTACTACCAATCCTGGGAACTTATATGTGGATACTGAGTTTCAAGAAATTTATTGGTCTGGTACCGCAGTAGCAAATAACAAAAATAAGAATATATATGTGGCCGATATTCTATCAAATCCAACACGTCTGAATAATACGCGCACTATATACACAGGCTCCACGGAAATTTTTAGTATATATCTTGCGAAGAGAGCCAATCGTATGTTTTGGGCAACGCAAGATAAAGGGATATATATGGGAGATTTTAGTATTATAAACCCCATCAATATAACTAATGTTACAGCTCAATCTATGATTATCTCCAATAGTAATTTACCCTATGGTTTGTATTATGATTCACTCACACAAGCTCTTCTTTGGAGTAGAGCAGAGGGTTCCCCTCGTAGGTATTATATATATATAAGTACGTTAAATTTACAAACAAACATTCTGATGAATACAACTGTACTTTTGAACCAATCTTTGCCAATTGGTAGTGTATCATATGATGTAAAGAATAGTAGGATCCTTTTCAATTATCCAAATGAAGCAATATTAGGTATAGCACCGTTTAGCTTTGAAAATCCAATGCCGCTTATCAATATAACAGAAATTCAAAACTTCCAAGGAGTTATCTCCGTTGTGAATGACTAACATCAGTGCCCCCTTTATGGGGGCTTTTTTTTATGACGTTTCGTTTTTATAATCCTGTTAAACATTTGTAAACGTTCAGGCATCATAATATTCCTTTGTTGTTTGAAAGGTGTTGGATGCTGGATGGTGCATTGCTCAGTTTGGTTGAACGTATTCCGCCGATTCGGATCTATGGTCGGGTGCGATCTGTTGTGGGTTTAAGAATCGAAGCCGAAGGGTTGTCATCCTATGTACGTATTGGCACCATTTGTAAGATTGCAAAGGATCAGGGTAAGTTCATTCGTGCAGAAGTCTCTGCCATCAAAGATCATATTGCAATCCTGATTCCGTTTGGGTCTGTGGAGGGCATTGCGGCGGGCTCATCCATTGAAATGCTCAGCAGTGATAACAGTATATACCCATGCGATAAATGGCTGGGTCGCGTCTTAAACGCGTTTGGCGAACCTGTCGACAGTGGCGTAACCTTGCAACATGGTCCTGACCCGTATCAGATTAATAGTATGCCCCCGAATGCGCATCAGCGGGGTAGGGTTCATCAGAAATTGGATCTTGGCATTCGCTCTTTAAATACATTTACCCCCTGTTGTGATGGGCAGCGCATGGGAATTTTTGCTGGATCAGGTGTGGGTAAATCGGTACTGATATCCATGATGGCGAAGTTTACCTCTGCCGATGTGATTGTCATTGGATTGATCGGTGAACGTGGTCGAGAGGTGCAGGAATTCTTGCAAGAATATTTAGGCGAAGACGGTCTTAGGCGAAGTGTTGTGATCGTTGCAACGTCAGACGAACCCGCATTAGTACGTCGGCAAGGAGCATTTACAACCATGGCAGTTGCGGAGTATTTCAGAGATCAAGGCAAACATGTGTTGTGCTTGATCGACAGTTTAACGCGATTTGCATTGGCTCAGCGTGAGATTGGTTTGTCCATCGGTGAACCGCCAACAACACGTGGATATACCCCCTCCGTTTTTGCAGAATTACCAAAGCTATTAGAACGCGCCGGCCCTGGGATTGAAGGACAGGGCAATATCACAGGGTTGTTTTCCGTGTTAGTCGAAGGTAGCGACATGGATGAACCTATCGCAGATGCCGTCCGTGGAATTCTGGATGGTCACATTGTCTTGGAACGAAAAATAGCCGAACGAGGTCGATTTCCCGCCGTTAATATTCTGAAAAGTGTTTCGCGAACCGTCATGATTTGCAATTCAGAATCTGAAAATGATCTGATCCGAAAAGCCAGAAAATATATGGCGCTGTATGAAGATATGGAAGAATTAATCCGGATTGGAGCCTATCGAAAAGGAAGTGATCCCAACACAGATAAAGCGATTGAGCTGAATGATCACTTTGAAGCCTTTTTACATCAAAAACCCGATGAACATTCCAGCATATTAGATGGAATGCAGCATTTGTCCCGCATTTTAAATGGTGCATAAATGAAAACGTATTGTATCTTAATCAAACAAGCCAAAGCTGAAATAGAGCAAAAGCAAAAAGAGTTGAACCAAATACTGCGAGATAAATTAAATTTGGAACAGCAAATAGAGCACTTGCTTGAAACCTTTGAGCGCGAACAAGTCGGCGTTTCGCTGCATAAATCATTTTTTAACCCCAAGTATTTTGATCGTGTTAGCAATAAAATAAAGGCGTATAGCCATTTGTTAAAAACTAAAAATGATGAATACGATGCCTTAAAAGACGAAATTTTTGGATTGTTTTCACGCAGAAAGCAATATGAAATCTTATTAGAAAATCTAGAGCGTAAACTGGCGTTAGAACATCAGAAAAAAGAAGCAGAAGAAATTGAAGATTTGTTCAGACCAAATTCTAGGTAAGTTTCATTCTGTTCATGGTGTGTTTTGAAATATGGCAACCTGAGGTTGCATCCATTAGTTAGATTGAGTGTGGTTGGAGATATTTAATAAAATACAATGTGAGAGAATGAAGGGGAATTTGAACCCACCTTCGGCGCAGGAGGGGTAAGGGTGAAACATGAATTTGAGATGTTTTTGAGTTTGGTAGTGTTTTAGTTCCTTCTGTTTGTAGCTTTCAGAGTTAAGTTATATAGAATCCGTGTCCAATCACATCGGATCTAACTTAGCGGATCCAACCGCAGGTTGGCAACGTGACGTTGCATCCATTAGCGTGATGCTGTCGTTATTTAGTTTTAAAACCGAGAGAATCCCCAGTAACCCGCACGTGCAAAAAGAACCCCATTTCTTACACGAATGGGGAAAGGCGGACTTTAGTATAATAATACAAAGTCGTGTTTTACGAGCCCGTCGGCTCTAGGGGTTGTTTACAGGGCTGTGACTACTGATCGGGTAGTTGAGCACCTGTACTGGGGATTCGGTTCGGCTTGTCTATGTATTTCAACAAAAGTTCAGATACTTTTTCTGAAAGTTTCAAAGACGTAGAACGAAAAAAGGCTACCCAGGTTTTTGGGTAGCCTCTTCGCAATTCTACTTATTAGTATACATATGGAATTCGGATTGTCAATATATTTTTGAAGGATGATGGTGTTTTCTGTAATCCGTGTTTGTGCGAATCGGATCTAAGCTAATGGATCCAACCGCAGGTTGCATCCGATAGAGTGTATCGGGTGTGTGCTGAGGCGGATTGTAATTTTTTTCAAACCGTATTTATAGTTAAACTCACATAAAACAATTACGCGGCGCCCTTTGCTCCAGACTTTCTTCTAATGGATGCAATGTCATGTTGCCAGGAGCAAACCTGCGCCGCACGCAGCGTGAGAAGATCGTATGGATCCAATGTGACGACTTCGGCTTAAAGCATGTTTTTTACAATCCGTGTCTATGCGAATCGGAACGTAGTTGGCAAAAATTTTCAGTTCGTCAATCTTTTGTTAACTTTTGTGCGGTATATTAACTTTATAGCGCTCATACATTGTTATTTTTGCCCACCGTTTCGTGAAGAAAAGACGGATTGCTTCGTCTATTTAGTCTCGATTTAGGGAGTGGGTTTTGTCCCCCCACCCGAAGGTCACTGAGGGTGACTAGGGCGGGGGGTGCGCGAAAATCAGAAAAATTAAAAAAGTGTTAACCTTTGTTAACGGATGCACTTTTTCTAATAACCCGTGTCAGACCACTTTGGGTCTAAGCAACGTGACGTTGCATTCATTAGTGTGATGCGGGACTCAATGGGGGTACTCGAATGAATTCCTGAACGGTTGCAACGTTGTGTTTCACAATCCGTGTCTGTGCGAATTGGATCTAACTTAACGGATGCAACGACACGTTGCCGGCTCAAGGGCGCTTTATGCGCCAGAGCGGCGGTTGGCATACATGAGAGAGTTGATACAGCAGGGGGATATGCGAGGTAATGTGTTGTTGCTTATAATCCGTGTTTATGCGAATCGGATCTAATTGATCGGATGCAACCTCAGGTTGCACAGCGTGACGCTGCATCCATTAGCGTGATGCTGGATCCAATGGGGGTACTCGAATAAATTCCTGAGTTGTCGTAACGTTGTGTTTCACAATCCGTGTCTGTGCGAATTGGATCTAACTTAACGGGTCCAGGGATCATCCCTGACGGCAGGTTGCTTTCTTCTTTCAATGCTGTGTATCAACTTTATCCGTGTTTGGCTTATATATGATAAATCTAAAGTGTGTAGAGTTCAGAGTAACTCTGACATTGTTCAAGCGTGCTTAGGCTGCATGGCAAGGATATTTCATGCGTTAATGTTTTATAAACGTATATACCGTATTCTTATTTATAATTAAGTTATTTAGGTTTGAAAAATATCATGTCAATTTTACAAAAAGTAAGACATTTTTGGAAAAGTCACAAGCTTCATTTTAATATCATCACGGCATCTTTGGCCTTATTAATAGGGTCTAATGGACTGATTATTTTTTATTCATATTTTACAAATCGCGCAGCAGTTATGAATTTTTCTAAAGATATCATGTCTCAAATTAGTGAAAAATCAATTGCAAAAAGTGCGGCTTACTTAGAAAGCGCTAGAAAAATTACAGTCCTTAGTCAGCGGATGATTACAAAGCCTGAAGAAATTGACATGGAAACAAACCCAAAGCTGTATGAGTATTTAGCAAACGTTGTGGCAGAGTATCCTCATATTGACAGCATGTATGCAGGATCAGAAAGGGGTGATTTATTATATGTTGAAATGATTAATCCTGGGCGAGATTATTTTTTCAAAAATGATGCATCTAAAAAATTGCCAGGGAATATTAAATTTATTGTACAAACGATTAAACGAAGTATTGCTGAGCCGATACAGACTTATTATTACCTAGACTCAAACAAGCACATTTTGTTGAAAGAAACGCTGAATAAATTTGATTATGACCCAAGAACTCGTGAATGGTATATGAATGTTGCTCAATCACGTAAGTTTAATTGGAGCAATATTTATATTTTTGCCATTTATAACATACCTGGAATTACAGCGTCTGCGCCATTAAGCTCTGGGGATAGCAATGGGGATGGATTCTTTGGAGTTATCGGTACAGATTTAACATTAGGCGGATATTCACAATTCTTAGCCTCAACTCAATTAAGCCCTCAAGGTCTTGTCTTTATTTTTAACGGAGCAGGTGAGGTTATTGCGCATCCAGATCCAAAGAAAGGGTTGCTTATCCAAGGTACGGATATTAAAGCCCAGATGGTGCAAGCAATGGATCGGAAAGAAATTGTAAAAGCCTATGATCTGTTTGCAAAAACAAAAGAGCCATTAATTATATTTGAAGAACAGGGCACGGAATATGTAGGAAGCTTTACACGATTTCCAGCAGATTTCCCCTATGAATGGTATCTTTGTATTGTTGCGCCGTCGGATGAGTTTGTAGGATTCATTAATCGAAGTTACCAAAACAACCTTATGATGGCTGTAACAATACTTATTCTGTCTGCGTTCTTTATTTATTATTTATCACGTCGCATTTCAAAACCGATTGTGTTTTTGTCTCAAGAAATAAAACGACTGCAAAATTTTGATATGTCCGGTGACTTAAGTTTCACATCCAATGTTGCAGAAATTCAAGCCATTCGTGATGCAATGGCGGCATTAAAGAAAAGCTTAACATCGTTTGGTAAGTTTATGCCAAAAGCCTTGGTAATGAAACTAATCGCAAAAGGCGTGGATATAAAACTTGGTGGTAAAGAAAAAGAACTATCATTGTTCTTTTCAGACATCGTATCCTTCACCTCTATTTCTGAAAGTATGGGAGCAGAAAAACTCGCTTTGCATTTGTCAGAGTATTTAAACGAACTTTCTCATATTATTATGGAAACTGGCGGTACGATCGATAAATATATTGGCGATGCGATTATGGCATTCTGGGGGGCGCCCATCAATGATCCAAATCATACCTTTCACGCATGCAACGCTGCCTTGATGTGTCAAAAACGCTTGGTTGAACTAAATCGCAAATGGACAATGGAAGGAAAGCCCGTATTTTTAACTCGAATTGGGCTACACACACAAAGTGTTATTGTTGGAAATATTGGTTCTGAAGAACGTATGAATTATACAGTTCTTGGTGACGGTGTAAATTTGGCCGCTAGGTTAGAAGGCGTGAACAAGCTATACGGCACCAATATTATGGCCAGTGGTGTAATGTACGAAAAGCTTAAGTCTAAATTTTTATTCCGCCCAGTTGATGTGGTGGCTGTAAAAGGAAAAAATGAAAGCGTCATTATCTATGAGTTAATGGCTCAGTTAGTGGGAGAGCCTGCGCTTCTTCCTTCTGAACATACGATGGAGTTGGCAACAGTAACAGCAAAAGCGTTCAAAGTTTATTTAGAGCAACGTTGGGATGAGGCGTTAGGCTTTATTGAAAGTGGTTTGAAGAAAGCTCCTGAAGACACAGTTTTAATCTTGCTTGCTGACCGTTGTCGTAATTTTAAGGCAAACCCACCTGGTGAAAAGTGGGATGGATCAGTGCATTTAACCACGAAATAATTATGTGTTAGCCTGAGATATCGGTGTCCGATTGGAAATTTTGAGTGAGATTATGCTCAACATAATAAACAAAATAATTCCGGCGGACAAAACATATAGAATTGGAAGTGGCGTGTGATTAAAGACGCAGCCTGCGGTGTAAATATACACAGCCATTGCGACGTTTCGAATCACAGAGGCTAATGATGAAACCGTACCGGCTTTTGTTGGGAATGTTTCAAACGTCTTTGCCATAACAGTTGGTAATATAAATGGTATCGCAGAGTTATAAAACAACATCACAATCATTGTAGTCATTGGATTTGATGGGAGGATATTACTAAAAATTCCAAACATAACGCTTAAAGCTCCAAACGCTGAAATGATCCCGCACCACAATGTTTTATTAACCCCTAAGAGTTTAACGATCCATTGATACGCAATGCCTGCAATGAATTGAAACAACAATGGCGTAATAAAATAGTACACATATGATTCAGGGTCTAACCCAAAGTAATTGATATAGATAAAAGGGCTGTATGCGATAAATGCCATAAATGCCCCCATAAATACAGAGGGGATTAATGCATTCACAAAAAATGCTGGTTTTATTAAAATCGTTTTTGCGTCTGCGAAAATCTTTGTAAAAGATAGGGCGGATGTTTCTTTTTTTTTCGTTTCCGGAAGCGTAAAGAATAATACCGTTGATACCCCTAATAACACAATGGCTAAACAAATAAAAACAGCGGACCATCCAAAATGTCGGTATACTTTTTCACCCACAAATGGAGCAATCCCCAGAGCAACCGGGAATAAAAACGTTGCAATGCCAAGGACTTGTGCCTTTTTAACGCCAGTATAAACATCTGACAATATTGTGGTGACCATCACAAAAATGACACCCGATGCAGCCCCTTGCAGCGTTCGAGCCATCGTAAAAAACGTTACGTTTGTTGCAAGCGAACACAAATAAGTGGCAATGGTAAATCCAAACATCGCAGATATAAATAATCGTTTGCGACCAAAGTGATCTGATAATATGCCAGAAGAGAATCCGAAGATTGCGCTTGCAATAATATTCAAACTTAAACTGACATGAATCGTTGTTTCTGTGGTGCAAAATTCTTTAACCATTGCTGGCAGTGCAGGTAAAAACATGTCTAGTGACGCAGCGGCTAGTGGCATGGTGGCTATTAGTAATATAATAGTTAGGGGGTGCAAGGATTGGATTTTCATGAGAGCTCTTTAGATTAATTCATAATCTATACATTATATTGATGCAAACAAACAATAAAAAAATCTTTATTAAATTTAGATTTTTTTGTAGACTTTTAACTGTAAAAACGATATTAATATTAACACAAGTTCGCCGATTTAGCTCAGCTGGTAGAGCATCTGATTTGTAATCAGAGGGTCGTTGGTTCGAATCCGACAATCGGCACCATTTTTGGGGTAACAATGAAAAAAAACAAAACCTCACCTCATGTGCCTATAAAATTGCATGCACAACACCATGATCACATCCATGTAATATCTTCACACTTACAAGATTCAGTCGTTGCAGCATCTTCCCTTGTTCACGATGCCGATCAACAAACATTCAAAATGCTTAGCAACCGGTTTTGCTGGGAAAAGTTTCTAAATCCAGAAGACCCAATTAAAGTCCGAGTTCATAGCGGTGTTCATTTCGATCACGTGATCAATATTCGAAAAAAAAATATTCACCTTCATCATCCAGAAAAACTATATAATTTAATGTCGATACAAGCGACTGAAAATGAAGTTAGACTTCATTTTTCAGAACATTCTGAAATTTGTATTGAAGTCAAAGAGATCTCATGCAAAATGGCAGACCTTCACGAACCTTACCCCACTCAATTTTTGCCAACTCATATGAGCGTTGAGTAAGGCAACTTGCTGTTGGCAACGTGACGTTGCATCCAGTAGGCAGCGTGACGCTGCACCCGATTGTCGTGAAGTGAGGGGAAAGGGTCAGAGATGGTTTCTGGGTGTTAATGTATTCGTTAAAAAAAACATTGAATATAACAAGATGTTTCAGCTGTAATACAGCAAATCACATGTATTTGGTTACAGATTATGAGAAAAAGCGCAGTGGTTAATCTGGAATTAATAAAGGTTAAGGTTGAGTTAACATGATTTTTTTACCGCCCCCCGCCCTAGTCACCCTCAGTGACCTTCGGGTGGGGGGACAAAACCCACTCCCTAAATCGAGACTAAATAGACGAAGCAATCCGTCATTCCTTCACGAAATGGTGGTCTAAAATTAAATATATAAGTGCACTAAATATACGATATCCTACAAACGTTAACAAAAGATTGACGAAGTAGATATTTTTTTATCTTTAAGAACATTTGCCGTAAAGTAAAAATACTCTCTCAGCACTGTGTCAGAATTAAAGGTACTTTGCTATAGGGCGTGGCGCTGGCAACCTGAGGTTGCATCCGTGGCTAGATCCGATGTGATCGGACACGGACTACACAAAACAACGTTACGACAGTTAAAGATTTAGGGGCTGTACCAGATAACGTAAAAAAATGTTATAAGGTGGAGCATGAGAAAGAGCAGATTAAGAAAGGGTATACAGAGGCGATTAATCGAACATTTTGTAGCCGGAACAACAGCCCGATGTGCTGCAAGTTTGGTAGGAGTAAATGCAAAGACAGCCTGTTACTATTACCACCGATTACGCATCATAATATCTCAGCAGTTAGAAAAAGACTCTGAGGAAGTATTCAAGGGTGAGATTGAAGTTAATGAAAGTTACTTTGGTGGGATTCGCAAAGGTAAACGTGGTCGAGGTGCTGCAGGCAAAGTGCCTGTATTTGGGGTGTTAAAGCGGGGTGGACGCGTGTACACAAAGATCATTCCAGATGCATCGAGTAGTACGTTAATTCCTATTATTGAGAGTAAAGTGGTTCCCGATAGTATCGTTTATTCTGACTGTTGGAAGGGATATAATGTGTTGGATGTATCGGAGTTTAAACATTATCGAATTAACCATTCCAAGCTGTTTGCAGATAAGCAAAACCATATCAATGGAATAGAGAATTTCTGGAATCAGGCCAAGCGACATTTGCGTAAATTTAATGGTATATCCAGAGAGACTTTTGGGCTATTTTTGAAGGAATGTGAGTGGCGTTTTAACACACCCACTGCCAAAGCCCAATTAACCCAGTTAAATCAATGGCTTAAGGGCTGTTTGTAATCCATTATCTGGCACAGCTCCAAAGTAATTTAGGACTAATAAGCTAGACGCTGCTTTACTTAAGGTGGGGGGACGAAAAACAACAGTTCAAAATACGGTATAGCTAGAGTAATTTAATTTGGGGATATAAACGAGGTGAGACATGTACTAAAACGTACATTAGCAACCGAGTGACGCATATCCAGATTATAAGAAGTCAGCTATAAATAAGAAAAACCCCCACAGTGTGAGGGTTTTTTAATACCTAGACTACGATATCAATTATGATAGTAATGCTAACATTAAGATCGCAACGATATTGATGATCTTGATCATTGGGTTGATCGCAGGTCCAGCAGTATCCTTGTAAGGATCCCCCACTGTATCACCTGTGATTGCGGCTTTATGAGCTTCTGAGCCCTTGCCACCATGATGACCATCTTCGATATATTTCTTTGCGTTATCCCATGCACCACCGCCTGATGTCATAGAGATTGCAACGAATAGACCTGTTACAATCGTACCTAATAGCATAGCACCTAGAGTAACGAATGCTTCACGTTGGTTTGATATTAAGTAAATAGCATAATATACAACCACAGGAGCCAATACCGGTAACAACGATGGAGCGATCATTTCACGGATAGCTGCCTTTGTTAACATATCAACTGCGCGACCATATTCAGGCTTTGATTTACCTGTCATAATGCCAGGGTTTTCTTTGAATTGGCGACGAACCTCTATCACGACTGATGATGCAGCGCGACCTACTGCCATCATGGACATAGAGCCAAACAGGTAAGACAACATACCACCCAGCAATAATCCAACAACAACGTATGGAGATTGTAAATCAAACGAAATATCTAAATCGCTGAAATAGTGGCTTAGATCTTCGGTATATGCAGCAAATAGAACCAATGCAGCTAATGCGGCAGATCCAATAGCATATCCTTTTGTTACGGCCTTTGTCGTGTTTCCAACAGCATCCAATGCGTCAGTAACTTCACGGACAGACTTTGGAAGATCCGACATTTCAGCAATACCACCGGCATTGTCTGTAACCGGACCATAGGCGTCTAATGCAACGATCATACCGGCCAAAGCCAACATTGTGGTTGCAGAAATCGCAATACCAAACAATCCAGCGTTGATGTACGATACAAGAATTCCACCGACGATCACGAGTGTTGGATATCCACATGCTTCCATAGAGACTGCAAGCCCTTGAATAATGTTTGTTCCATGACCTGTTTCAGATGCCATAGCAATGCTGCGAACAGGGCGATATTCTGTGGACGTATAGTACTCTGTAATCCATACCAATAAACCTGTAACAAGCAAACCACTTAATGCGCAGATTAATAGGTTGTGCGTTGAAAAGACTAAGGCACCCGCTTCAAAATGGAAATCAGCAGGAACAATCGTGTACGTTAATACGATGATGAATAATGCAGAGAAAATACCCGTCGCAATTAAGCCGCGGTATAATGCAGGCATGATTTTATTATCAGGGCGTAACTTTACAAAGAACGTTCCCAAAATAGAACCAATAATACATACCGCACAGATCATTAGCGGGTATAACATCATTTCTTCTGCGTATAAGTGACCTTCGAAAATGGTTGCAGCAAGCAACATAGACGCAACAGTTGTAACCGCATATGTTTCAAACAAGTCCGCAGCCATGCCTGCGCAATCACCCACGTTATCACCCACGTTGTCAGCGATAACAGCGGGGTTACGGGGGTCATCTTCTGGAATGCCGGCTTCGATTTTACCGACAAGATCCGCACCAACGTCAGCACCTTTTGTGAAGATACCCCCGCCCAAGCGTGCGAAAATTGAAATCAATGATGCACCAAAGCTTAAAGCAACAAGACCTTCTAATAAGTCTCTGCTTTCAACATTTTGATGTTTAAGAATGATATAATATCCTGCAACGCCTAAAATTCCAAGTCCTACAACAAGCATACCTGTTACAGCACCTGATTTGAAGGCAACGTCTAAAGCTTTATGTAAGCTTGTGCGGGCGGCTTCTGCAGTGCGCACGTTAGCACGTACGGATACATACATTCCGATGTAACCAGCCACGCCAGAAAGCACAGAACCAATGATGAATCCAATGGCTACATGCATTCCCAATGCAGCATACAGGCCAACCACAACAATGACGCCGACGATTGCAATTGTACGATATTGACGATTTAAATATGCGGCTGCACCTTCTTGGATTGCGGCAGCAATTTCTTGCATCTTATCCGTTCCAGCTGAAAGGCGTAGCACTGATCTTGATGCCACTATCCCATAGACCAACGCAAGTAGGCCACATAGGATAATGACTGAGTTCATGACGAAACTACTCATTACGTTTCCTATTCTATAATTAACACCCTGCAAAAATGCCAGAAACGTGTTGGATTTTCAATCTTTTTTCATAGTAGAGATAAATAATAAAGAGTGTGTGTGCATTTTTCCATTCATCCCCGGCTTGCGTTTGCAAGCCGTAGCGTAGTGAAGGAGTCTACAGCGTGACGTTGTACCCTTGAGGTAGATCCGATGTGATCGGACACGGATTATATGCAGTAAATATAGGAATTATTCCAACTTTCGCAAGTTCACTTTATCCGTAATTTGCTATATTTAGTAATTGTAACTTAACGTAAGGCTTGCTTCGTCGTTTGTGTGACTAGGTTTTCCAACGCTATTAAGTCCAGCGCAAAAGAAAGGGATGTTTCTTTCCCCAGCGAACGTTAAAGCGTTATGATGGGTATACTTTACACCAACTGCCCAATCTTTTCGAGGTGCTGTCCATTCAATGCCCGCGGCACCTCCGAATTCCAAATCATTGCTAATAATGGCTTGGGCGGACAGTTCAAATTCACCACTGGGCGTGCTGAATTTATAGGTGATAGACGGACCGAATTCATAGGCGGTGTTGCCTTTGTAAACCATTTCCGCAGTTAAACCAACATGCCAACGATCATTGAATTGATATCCAGTGACAACCTCAAATGATAAACCTTGAGAGGTCATATAAAAGTTAAGATCTGGAAGTCTCCATCCATTCCAAACCGGAGCGTGCACTAAAAAGCTTCCCTTAGGAAGTTCTGTAATTGCAGAATATACAAATGACCAAGTGGTAGCACTTAAGAATAGAGAGGCTAAACTACCCATTTTAATGTCGAATGCATCGATGGTATAGTCTCTGTTGTCATAATTACGCAATATACAATAGATATCATCTCCAGACGAAATCTTGCCTGCAGCTAAGTGAGATTCATAGGTAGACACGTATCTGTAGCCTTCATATTTTCCAAAAAAATAATCAAAGCTATACATTAAATGACCATTATATTTAAAAATAAGGTTTGAAACGTCTTGTGCATAACGCATCTGATTATTGATTCCTGCAAAACTAACAACAAGGTAAGCTTCTTCTGACAGCAGGTTCTGAAGTATATATTTTTTGAAATCTGCACTTTCTTTGTGCTCACTATTAAACGCTTTGGGTGTGGAGTTTAATAGTTTATCAATTATTTTAGAGGTTTCTGCCTCAGAGGTATAGACTGACCTTATGGGAATTGGCGAATCTGAAGGAGATTTGTGAGCTTCTGTAAATAAAGATAATACAAGCTTTTCATGAGAGGAAAGGCTTTTTGCATTTATAACGTCTGGGTTGTTCCACCATGTGTTTAGTTTTTGAGTGATTGTTTGACTCAATCTTTTCTGTGGTGTCATGACACGTTTCAAAAAAAGTGAAGGAATTTTTTTTAGCATATTATCCGGTAGAAAGGTTTGGGTAGCTGCTCCCGAGTTAAACGTAGAGGGGTTTTCGATGCGTTTTAGATAGATACCATAGGCGTAATCAGTTGGAATTTCTTCTTTAGCAGAGGCGCTATATTCATAGGAGAGCCCCATAGAGGCAATCGCGCGTGCATGTCCAAATTCATGGTATACGGTATGGCTAGTATCAGCTATATAGTAATTGGGGAATAGGCAAAGTCCCCAAATACCCAGTCGTGTAAGGGGATCATTTGAAATGTCGCACAGTACATCGGTGCCTTTGCTATACAATTGCATCAAACTTAACGGGCCATGCTTCATCATCTCGTTAGAGTTGAATGTGCGTTCCATATATCCAGGAGTAAGCGTAAATGATCGTTTAATAGTTAGGACATCAGCGCTGGGGTTTTTTGCATCGCAAGTATTTTCGACGAAGCTGATTAGAAAAATCAGCAATAAACGTTGAATGCGCATGCAATGTCCTTATATAAACTAAAGATAGTTATATAGTAGACAGTTGACAAAAGTCAACTATCTATACATTAAACCTGAAATGGAAAATATCACCATCTTGGGTGACATAATCGCGACCTTCTTGGCGGGCTTTTCCAGCAGCTTTTGCACCTTGTTCACCATTATATGCGGCATAATCAGTGTAAGCGATGGTTTCTGCGCAAATGAAGCCACGTTCGAAATCGCCGTGAATTTCACCCGCAGCTTGAGGTGCTTTTGTATTGCGTTTAACGGTCCATGCTCTGGCTTCTTTTGGACCCACTGTAAAATATGTGATTAGGTCTAATAATTGATATCCAGCTTGAATTACACGAGTTAATCCTGTGGAGCTTAATCCTAGTGCGTGTAAAAACTCATCTTTTTCTTCTTGCGTTGATAGTTGTGCGACTTCAGATTCAATAGCAGCGGAAATCACCACGCTGGATGCACCTTGCTTTGCTGCATAAGCAGCGACTTTTTCAGATAACGCATTTCCTGTTGCTGCTTCGTCTTCTGAAACGTTGCAGGCATATACGATGGGTTTTGAAGTTAGAAGTTGTAATTGCTTCATCAAGACTTTCTCATGAACATCTTTCAATTCAGTATCACGAGCTGGGTTGCCGGCTTCTAGCACTTTTAGTACGCGTCGCAATAGATCAAGTTGCTCAGCGAGTTCGGGTTCTTTTCCGCCTTTGATCTTTTTTTCCATGGTCGGAATGCGCTTTTCAACGCTTTCCAAGTCAGCTAAAGCAAGTTCAGTATCGATAATTTCGATATCGCGAATAGGATCGACAGATCCTTCAACATGGATGATGTCTCCAGAATCAAAGCAGCGTACCACATGCACAATGGCATCGACTTCGCGGATGTGTCCTAAAAATTGATTGCCCAAACCTTGACCTTGGCTTGCACCTTTAACAAGACCTGCGATATCAACGAATTCCAGGGTTGTTGGGATAATCTGTGCAGAACCTGCTATTTTTGCAGCGTTATTCAATCGTTCATCGGGTACACCAACTTTGCCCACATTGGGTTCAATAGTACAAAATGGATAGTTTGCAGCCTCTGCAGCAGCCGTTGATGTTAACGCATTAAATAAAGTTGATTTCCCAACATTGGGTAAGCCAACAATTCCGCACCGAAATCCCATAGTTTAATCCTTTAATTAATAGCGGATATTTTAACACAACTTGGGCGTCTGTATAAAGCAATTAATTCTGTTAAAGTGTAGATAAGAGAGGGCATGGTAAAGGTGAAATTAACTATACAAAAAAAATAAAAAAGATCTTGCAAGACCCCCTGTGTTCATGTCTAAAATAGATTATAAAAAAATAAAAAGAATAAAAATATGAACTCAAAAACATTATTATCATCTATTGCTATTACAAGTTTTATTGCGTCTTTGTCTTCATCGGTAGTCCATGCAGACGAGGGTTTTAAATGCTATGGCGTATCTGCGCCTGGAGAAAACGATTGTGGTGCCTTAGACCACAATGAACATGATTGTGGTGCTGAGTCTGATCGCGATCGTCATGTTGGTGATTGGAAAGTGGTCGTAAGCGAAGCTGAATGTAAGAAAATGGGTGGCTTATCGGAAGCTGACGCACGTAAAAAATTAGGGCTTCCTCCTGCTAAATGACAAGTTTCCAGAATCCTCGATCATCCGTTGGAATTGGATTGCGTTCAAAATATCTTGAATACTTTCTAGTTAATATTCCCCAAATACCCATCGGATGGTTAGAGGTGCATCCTGAAAATTATATCCACCATTTCCCGAATCGACAAAAATTAAAGAAAATCGCTGAGCAATATCCCATTAGTTTCCATTGCATCAGCTTGTCACTGGGATCGGAAGAGCTGCCATCTCGTGAACATTTGCATGCGATTAAGCGATTAATGGACGAGGTTAATCCATTTATGATATCCGATCATGTGTCATGGAACACGTTGAATGGGTATGGGTATAATGATTTGTATCCCTTGCCAATGACAGAATCATCGTTGAAACGAATGGCGATGCATATCAATATCCTTCAGGAGTTTTTTCAGCGCCCCTTGTTGGTTGAAAATCCATCAACTTATCTGAGCTTTAAAAGCAATACATATACTGAGCCTGAGTTTCTGAATGCCTTAACTAAAACAACTGGGTGCGGTATTTTGTTGGATGTGAATAATCTGTATGTTCAATCGGTGAATCATGGTTGGAATGCCAGTGCCTATTTAAATGAATTGAATTGGGATGCTGTGAGAGAGATTCATTTGGCAGGTCATGTTAAAGCATCTGATGGAGAATTTTTAATTGATACGCACAATCAACCTGTGTGTCAGGCTGTGTGGGAAGTGTATCAAGATGCTATCCGCAGGCAACCAAAAGCCTATACACTAGTTGAGTGGGATGATGATTTGCCAGAGATTGATGTTTTGTTGGATCAAGCACAGCAAGCATCATTATATATGGAGCGGGTATGCGTGACGACATAGATTTACAGTTAGAGTTTGTGAACAGTATGCTGACTCAAACGGTTTCCGATAGCTTTGTTGACGTGAGTGATATGGATGCAAGGTTGGAAGTGTATCGCCGTAATTTCATGCAAGGGCACTGCAATGCGTTGCAAAAAACATTTACAGTGACGGCTCAATATTTGGGGGATGTATTCACATCGTTAGCGGTAGCCTATGTCTGCCAGTATCGTCCAAAAGCAGGGCAATTACTTTCAACCTATGGAGAGAGCTTTCCATTGTTTCTGCAAGATCCCATTGCAACAGAACTGGCCAGATTAGAGTGGGACTTGAAATCCGTTGCGATTGCGGCAGTAGATGAGGGTCAAGAATGTGTTGAGCCTGATCAAGTATATTGGCAATTGCGATCGGATGTTCGATTGTTTCAAAGTGATTATAACGTGAGAGAAGTATATCGCACCTTAAAAATAAAGGGTGCAATAGGGCGTATTGAAATGAAGCAATTTTATTACCTGGTGTGGTGTAAAGATGAGGTGCCTATTATTCAATCGATTAGCCAGGAAGAGTATAGGGTATTCGATTTTCTGAGATCCCCAAGTCTTTTAGGTGAAATATTTGACAATTTAACCTTTTCTAAAGAAATCTTTGTTAAAGTGTTTAATATAAATTTCTTAAAGGTTCTTGATGTCAATGCTATCCATCATTCAGAAAAGTGTTCAATTGTATGACACGTTAATTGACTTTCTTGTAAAGTATATCCATGATGTATTGTTGTTAATTCTTCGTGTTTATGTTGCGAGTATTTTTTTTCAATCGGGCTGGAATAAATTTGAAAACCTTTGGGAGGGCGGATGGTTTAAAACAGTTTTTTTATTCAAGAACGTTTACAAATTGCCTGTCCTATCACCAGAGGTTGCTGCAGTTTTGGGAACGGGAGCTGAGTTGATTTTTTCCATTTTTTTAGCATTGGGCGTATTGTCTCGTATTGGGGCGCTAGGATTATTGGGGGTTACAGCAGTTATTACATTCGGTGTACGTCCGCATTTTACCCATGAGTTTTGGGCATTACTGTTGGGCGTGTCATTCATCATGGGGCCTGGTAAGTTTTCATTCGATGGATGGCTGAGAAGCTGGTGGACAAGGCTGCATAGCGGCATGCAGCATCATTTGGATTCTGCGGATATGCTGCCTAAAAAAGCACCCAACATTATTGCAAAAGAGCGTCCCAACGAGAAAATCATGTTGGATAATAAGAAAGAACCCATTGTAAATCGACGATTGAGTAAAGGTAAGTTGGTGGCAGAACCTGACACAATTGTGGCTATTAAATCTTTAGTAAAAAATAAGACTGTAAAATCAGGCAGACGAACCACAAGCAAGCCGGCGTAGCAGATGGAAATAATATCAGGTATTGTTTGAACATTTGCTAAATTCATTATTGAGAGTCTTTTGACTCTCTTTTTTTTTACAGAAGACCTTGTTAAGGTGGGCTTGATTTTTTCTGATCAGGGTTGTACCATTTTATTAATAACAATAATAATTTCGTTCGGGGGTAAAATGACTTCAGAAAAGAAGCGGTTCTTTAAAAGAACTAAAAAGGTAGATGATCAAACGTTTGAGATAGGTTTTTTTTATAAAGGCAGTGAAGATCAATATGTAAAAATTCGTAGAGATATTTTAGCTGAAGCCATTGAAATTAGTGATGGCATCTTAAAAAAAGCAGAGGCGGCTGATTTCATTACTTTATATTTAAAAAAGCCTGAATTAATAAAACTTCAAAATGCATTCTTAAAAAAACATCGATTGTTAATAGAAGCTATGGATTCGTTATTGCTTAAGCATGAGAATGTAGCGTCGGATAAACCTGTTCTTTCCTTTGAAAATATTGATCATTTTTTAGGTAAGGTTAATGGGTATGCTAGGACTGCATTTAAAAATAATTCCCGTAAAAAAATTGCTTAACGTTGCTGATATGTTGGCGCTTCCTAGAGATTTTTCAGTGTTTGTGTTGATAAAGGGTAAAACACTGAAGCCTGGATTTAAACTTGCGGAGCGACCATCCGGGGATAAACGTTTCAAGTGTTCAAGAAAACAAGTGGTAACGTGAAATGTAAGTGGCACACATGTTTTGTTGCCATAGCAGCAAATAGCAATGTGCGATTGCCATCAGGTGATTGCACAATCTTGCGGTAGACTATGTTTATGGAATTTGTCGAAGCAATTCTGATTGTATGAGTTTGTCCGTTTGTTGATGTGAAACTGACGGTTATAGTGCGATGTTGTTGAAGTGTTATTTCAGATGCCCATAAGTTGAGTGAATCCATCAGTAAAGTAATGATTATCCAGATCGTGTTCATAGAAATTCCTTTGAAAAAAATGTATCGGATTAAGACTCTTTTAACAGTGTTAGCACTACCATTACATGAGTGCCAAAAAGTGCTTGATTTTTAAGTTTGAGTTTGTATAATTGTAGATATATAGAGTGAGGTAAACCCATGAAACTTCAAATAACTATAATAAAAACCTTTAAAGGAGAACTAACATGACAACAAAAAAAATAATAAGAGAGTCACATGTATTTACGATAAAAGAGATTGTCTTTATTAAACAAAATCCGATAGAAGTCGATCAAATAAAGCTACCACCTCAGGATAGTTACAAAGTAACAATTGGCTTTGACGATGCACTTGTTTTTGATCATACAGTTGATTGTCGGGGATATATGTCTAAGATCAAAGAGCAACAAGAAATTGTGTGTAACTTTAGTGTTAGCACCCTATGTAAACTTTCCCCACAGCAGATAGATTTTGATGAAAAAAAAGTTGAGGAATTGTTAAGCTCATGTCAATCATTTTCACTTTTAAAATACCTGGTGGAGCAATCCCCGAAGATTCTTGAAAGAGGGTATTGTTCGGAGATTAATCAGCAACAAGCTGATGATATGATTTGGTGTTATTTGAAGGAAGTAGATGAAAAGCGTAAAAAACTAAGTAAAGTTTTGAGCTTAGATGATTTTAAAAATAGTAAAATCTCAGAAAATGATTTCTTAAGCAAGCAGATCGCTTCTGTCAAAGAAATATTAGGCGAGGAGAGTGTTTGTGACAAGGAGGTTGAGGATGGTATCAATGGATATGCACACGTGCTTGGGCATAAGCGTTGGATAAAGCCAGAAGAGTTTGGAGGGATTGTTAGAGAGCTATCAAAACTTTCTGTGCCCGAAGAGGGAGGGATAATTGTGTACTTCGATGAAAAAAGACTAACGCACACGGGTATTATTAAAGAATTGCGAAAAGATGAAAATCATATTTTTGAATCAAAATGGGGAGAATTACCAGCTATTTTTACTGATTCACTTAATACAGTTCCAACAGATTATGGAAATTATGTAGCATACTTTAAGAAACCCTCTTTAGAAGAAGTTGAAAATATGCTTGGTCAAATCTTAGAAACCGAAAATTCATAGGAGAGCTAACATGACAACAAAAATAAACAGTTTCAAACTTGATGAACGTAGTGATTATAAGCTTACTGTAAAATACAAGGATAAGGACTATCCGCTTAACTTTGAAAGTGCTGCTTTTGATGATTGTTTTGAATCTCGATTAAGTGGATATAAAAACGCAAAAGCTGTATGTCGAGATTCACAAACTGCAGAAAATGAAAGAGTTATGATCGACCTTTTAAATAAGGAGGACAATTTTCTAAAAGTAATTGCACTGTTTCTTGAGTCAAGAATAAAATTAGGCTGTGGGGATTGTGTTTATGCATTGGATATCCGTCATGTTGATGATGGTCGTATAACAGCAGGTTATAGCCTAGATTACAAAGTTTATAAAGTTGAGGATTATCAGATTTGGAAGCGTATTAATACAGAGGCGTGATAAGCTCGTTTCAAATAATGCCAGTTTAAAATTACATACATTAATTAACAGGAGAGACTAAAATGACATCAAAAAAAGTAATTGGAATCGATTTAGGAACAACGAACTCGTGCGTGGCGATCATGGATGGTGGTCAGGCAAAAGTGATTGAAAACACAGAAGGACGTCGTACGACTCCATCGATTGTTGCCTTTACAGAAAGCGGCGAACGTTTAGTAGGTGACGGTGCGAAACGTCAGGCGGTTACAAACCACGACAATACATTCTTTGCGATTAAGCGTTTGATCGGGCGTCGCTTTGAAGATGAAGCTGTGCGCAAAGATATTGAGCTTGTCCCGTATCAAATTGTAAAAGGTGATAATGGCGATGCGTGGGTGAAATCTCGCGATAAGAATTACAGCCCCAGCGAAATCAGCGCATTCACATTGATCAAAATGAAAGAGACTGCTGAAAAGTTCTTGGGCGAGACGGTGTCTCAGGCGGTAATTACTGTACCAGCGTACTTTAACGATGCTCAACGTCAGGCGACTCGCGATGCGGGTAAGATTGCCGGTCTTGAAGTCTTGCGTATCGTGAACGAGCCAACTGCTGCAGCTCTTGCTTATGGATTGGATAAAAAAGAGTCTGGCGTTATCGCTGTTTACGACTTGGGTGGTGGTACATTCGACGTGTCAATCCTTGAAGTGGGTGAGGGTGTGTTTGAAGTTAAATCCACCAATGGAGACACGTTCTTGGGTGGTGAAGACTTTGATGCTCGCATTGTTCAATACTTAATTGACGAGTTCAAAAAAGAAACTGGCGTCGATATTTCCACTGATAAAATGGCGTTGCAACGGTTGAAGGAAGCAGCTGAAAAAGCAAAGATCGAACTGTCCAGCAGCATGCAAACGGAAGTTAACTTGCCATTCATCACAGCAGATGCAACGGGACCAAAGCATTTGAACATCAAAATTTCCCGTGCGAAGTATGAGACGTTGGTGGATGATTTAATCCAACGAACCATGAAGCCATGCGAGAAAGCGTTGAAAGATGCCGGCTTAAAAGCATCTGACATCGACGAAGTCATCTTGGTCGGTGGTATGACTCGTATGCCCAAAGTGATTGAGGAAGTTAAACGATTCTTCAACAAAGAGCCTCACCGTGGGGTAAACCCTGATGAAGTTGTGGCGATTGGTGCTGCGATTCAAGGTGGTGTATTAACGGGTGATGTTAAAGATGTTGTGTTGTTGGATGTGACGCCATTATCATTAGGTATTGAGACATTAGGCGGCGTGTTTACACGATTGATTGATCGTAACACAACGATTCCAACCAAGAAAAGCCAAGTGTTCTCCACAGCTGATGATAACCAAACGGCGGTGACGATTCGTGTATTCCAAGGTGAACGTGAAATGGCTGCGGACAACAAAATATTAGGTCAATTTGATTTGGTCGGATTGCCAGCGGCACCCCGTGGTATGCCACAAATCGAAGTTACCTTTGATATTGATGCCAACGGTATTGTTCATGTGTCTGCGAAAGACAAGGCAACGAACAAAGAACAGCAAATTCGCATTCAGCCATCAGGTGGATTAAGCGACGCTGATATCGAGAAAATGGTAAAAGACGCAGAAGCCAATGCTGAGTCTGATAAAAAACGCCGTGAATTGATTGAGGCTCAAAACCAAGCGGATACGTTGTTGTATTCAACTGAAAAGACATTGAAAGAACATGGCGATAAAATTTCAGCTGAAGACAAAGATGCAGTTGAAAAAGATCTGGCAGCATTGAAAGAAATTGCAAAGTCTGAGGATCTGGACGCCATAAAATCTAAAACAGACGCATTAATGCAGTCGTCGATGAAACTGGGCGAAGCTATGTATAAAGCGGCTCAAGAAGCTCAACCTTCTGCTGAATCTGCTGAAGCACCAAAAGATGATGCTGTTGTAGATGCAGAGTTTAAAGAAGTCGACGAAGATCAAGAAAAGAAGTAACATACGGTAGAATGTTGACGAATAGCCCACTTTAGTAGCGCGTTATTAGGGTGGGTTGTTTGCGTAACGTTATCGATGATTGAACCCTGTTGAGGAAGAACAATGGCTGCAAAGAAAGATTATTATGAGTTGATGGGCGTTGCCAAAAACGTTACACCTGAAGACTTGAAAAAGGCGTATCGCAAGTTGGCGATGAAATACCACCCCGACCGCAATCAGGGCGACAAAGACGCTGAGTCTAAATTCAAAGAAATTAGCGAAGCCTACGAGGTGTTAAGCGACGAGCAAAAGCGTGCAGCTTATGATCAATATGGTCATGGTGCCTTTGACGGTGGCATGGGCGGCGGTTCCCGAAATGGTGGCGGATTCTCTGACTTTTCAGACATTTTTGAAGAAGTATTCGGCAGAGGATTCGGCGGCACAGGCGGACAACGTGGCGGCGGTCGAGGCGCTCATTCCCAAGGACAACCTGGATCTGATTTGCGCTATGACGTTGCGATAACATTAGAACAAGCTCATCAAGGACTATCTGAAAATGTATCCTTGCGCAAAAGCGAAAAGTGCGGTGAATGCCATGGTTCTGGTGCTGCAAAAGGCACAAAATCGGCCTCATGTGACCAATGTCATGGTTCGGGCACGATGCGATTCCAACAAGGATTCTTTACCCTGGAACGCACCTGTACAAAGTGCGGTGGCGCAGGTCAAACGATTAAAGATCCGTGCAGACCGTGTGGTGGTGCTGGACGTGTTCAGAAGCAAAAAACAATTTCAATTACCATTCCTGCCGGCGTTGAAGATGGTACGCGGTTACGTGTTGCCGGTGAAGGTGAAGCCGGAATGCGCGGTGGTCATGCAGGTGATTTGTACATCTTTATTTCAGTAAAGCCCCATGAATTATTTATTCGACATGGTGACGATATTCATTGTCAAGTGCCGATTCCCATGACAACAGCGGTGTTAGGCGGTGAAGTCGAAATTCCAACAATCGATGGAACCAAAGCAAAAGTTACCATTCCAGCGGGTGCTCAACCGGGTGAGAAATTCAGGCTGAAATCCAAGGGAATGAACGTCATGCGTACCACACGGCGGGGCGATATGATTGTGCATGCAATGGTTGAAATCCCCGTGAATTTAAACGCAGAGCAGCGAAAGTTGATGGAAGAGTTTAAGGCGTCAGACAAAGGCAAATCCAATGATCATCATCCAAAAACGAAAAGCTTTTTCGATAAGGTTAAAGGATTTTGGGACAATATAAAGAAGTAATTTTGACCCACCAGCGTGACGCTGGACTCATTAGGTTAGATCCGATGCGTTGTGACACGGATTATTGTCGTTGAGAAGGGGGAGGGGTTTTTGACCTACCTTCGGCGCAGGGCAGCGTGACGCTGCACCCATTAGGTTGTTTTGAATCCACCTTCGGCGCAGGAGGGGTAAGGGTGAAAAATGAATTTGAGATATTTTGTTGAAGAGTAGTGTTTTAGTTCCTTTGTTTTGTCTGAAAGTACTGTATTAAGTTATAAAAGTCCGTGTCTGTGCGAATCGGATCTAACTTATTGGATGCAACCTCAGGTTGCAAAACCGAGAGAATCCCCAGTAACCCGCACGTGCAAAAAGAACCCCATTTCTTACACGAATGGGGAAAGGCGGACTTTAGTATACTATACAAAGTCGGTGTTTTACGAGCCCGTCGGCTCTAGGGGTTGTTTACAGGGCTGTGACTACTGATCGGGTAGCTGAGCGCCTGTACTGGAGATTCGGTTCGGCGTTTCGTCTTTGAGTGGTTCAAAGACGTAGAACGAAAAAAGGCTACCCAGGTTTTGGGTAGCCTTTTCGCAATTCTAGCTATTAGTATACATAAGAAATTTGGATTGTCAATATATTTCTGCGAAGTGTGGGTGTTTTTTATAATCCGTGTCAGATCAGATCTAAGCTAATGGATCCAACCGCAGGTTGGCAGCGTCACGCTGCCAAAAAAGTGAATTCCGTCAATCTTTTGTTAACCTTTGTCTGATAGTTTGAAGATGGACGGATTATAGTAAACTCAGATCCCACATGTTAGTGTGGGTGCATCTGATACGTAATGACGATTCTGAATATACAGTAGCGCAGCGCTGCGTGACCTATGTTCTAGTATGAACAGGGATGGTATCCCTGGGAAGACGTGTAACTTTTCAAAAACGATTTTTTTGAAAGATACCAATTGTATTACGTTGTGGTGGCGGGGGGAGGACACGCACTGAGTAATGATGATGGGAGGGCCCCATCGGGCACGCGAGACCAGCAGCTAGAAAAATTCAATTTTTTTAAAAAATTCCAAAGGAGTCCAACGTGACGTTGGATCCATTAGATAATGATGTTTGTAAAAATTGAAATCCGTGTTTGTGCGAATCGGATCTAAGAACGCGTCTTCACAGGAGGGGTAAAAACGAGTATAGTGCCTAGAAAAAGGGACAAGAGATGAGATATCCAAGCGATATAAGCGACGAGCAATGGGCGTTAGTTAAGGAACATTTTGATACAGGGAATTATGGAAAGAGTCGAAAGTACAGTCAACAAAGCCTCGTCAATGCTGTATTTTATATCGTAAAGACCGGATGTCAATGGAGACAGTTGCCCAAAGATTTTCCTAATTACAAGACGGTGTTTAGCTTTTACAAACGCGCAAGAGAGCGTGGAAGCTGGGAAAAGATGATGCAGGCTCTGGTTGAAAAGAGCCGCCTAAGTCAGGGACGAAGTGCACCACCAAGTTATAGTTTGATCGATTCTCAAAGTGTTAAAACTACAAGCAATGCTGATGACCGAGGTATTGATGGGGGGAAAAAAGGTTAAAGGGCGAAAGCGTCATATCGTCACCGATACCCAGGGTCATCTGCTACATGTTAAGGTGCATGCTGCCAATATCCATGATACGGTTGCTGGAGGAGAAGTGTTTAAAGCGGCTCTTGAAAAACATCCTACTCTCAAAGGGGTATGTGCTGATGCTGGGTATCGCAAAACCATGAAAGAGTTTGTTAGAAACGTACTGAAGAAGACAATATCAATCTCTGAACGTATTACCCCAGGTTGGGCTGTATTAGCCAAACGTTGGGTCGTTGAGCGCACCTTTGCCTGGTTAAATCATTATAGACGTTTGTCCAAAGACTATGAAATTAAGACCAACTCTGCTGAAACCCTTATTATGATTGCTCATTCTATGACCCTTCTTAAACGATTGTGCTATGTGTGAAGACGGGTTCTAACTTAACGGATGCAACCTCAGGTTGCTTTTAACCCACCGTTTCGAGAAGAAAAGACGGATTGCTTCGTCTATTTAGTCTCGATTTAGGGAGTGGGTTTTGTCCCCCCACCCGAAGGTCACTGAGGGTGTCTGGGGCACAACTGTTGAAAGTGATTAGAAAAAGAATATTTTTGACAACAAATCAATAGAACAGGGAAAATCATTGATAAACCGATTGATTGTGTCAATCATACAGATATGTATGAATTAAGTAATAGATATGCGACTATTTTACACAATATGAAGTTTTTTATAACATTCATAGCTTGGTGTTTAAGTGGGTGATTTTAATATCGTTAAACACTTCTTCTGATCACTTTCAACAGTTGTGGTGTCTGGGGCGGGGGGTGCGCAAAAATCAGAAAAATTAAAAAATTGTTAACCTTTATTAATTAGCAGCGTGACGCTGCATCCGTTAGATTTGTCCGTTTCATAGCATTGATATTTAAACAGTCTTCAGGTTGTTTTTTGTAATACGTGTCAGACCACATCGGATCTAAACTAATGGATGCAGCTTCAAGCTGCCGGCTCAAGGGCGCTTTATGCGCCAGAGCGGCGGTTGCCGCTATCAAATCGCATTGCGATTTGCTTGAGCCGCATAGAAGCAGAGGTTGGCATACATGAGAGAGTTGATACAGCTGGTGGGCGTATTGGTAAATGTGTTTGGACACGGATTGTAGGATGCGACCTGAAGAGGAGGCAACGAGTAGTAGAATTGTCTCCAAAGCATCGCCAAAAAACTCATTCTTTTCAGTGTCGGCACCATTGTATGCGGACTATCCAACATGTGGGTAAACGCAATTGAAATAGGTATCCTATACTTTACCTTGATCACAAAGGAATTAGAAACATATTAGGTTTTTTTATGTCCACAAACGTTAATTCATAACCGTATCATTCATTCCCTGAGCCTTGTATGCGTGTATTGAGTACCTTTACTCCAGTAATCCATTTGAATTTTGCTTTTAAAACTCTATCGATGCGTTGTTGTAGCGACTGTTGCAAGGTGTCGTTTTTTTCAGGGTTAAACAAATTGATGGTTGGAAATAGATCTGATAATAAAGCATCTACAACAATTGGCAGATCTTCTTCTTGTAAATCAGGAGATGACGTAATGTCTCGTTCTAATATAAGATCAAATATTAGGTATGAAAGATTTTTATTGTTAAGAAAAGAAATGATTATTTCTTTGAACCTGAACTGAGTTTTATTTTTGAATATATTGGGGAAGTTTTTTTCGTCGACTATGGAATATTTTTCTGTAGCTGCCTTTGCATCAACACAGTTAAACATAAGGATGCATATTATAATAAACCGAAACATTTTTACTTTTCCAAACAACAAAGTATAGAATATCATATAAAAGATGAAGATTCCCTTGACAAAAGGGGTCTATTTTTTCAATGTACTTAAAAAAAGCAGTATAGTTTAAATAAGGATATAAACATGCAGATAGAGTTTCCCGATGGGCGTGTACAGCAAATAGAAGCTGGAATCACAGGTTCAGATATAGCGAAAGGCATTAGTCCATCGCTTGAAAAAAAGGCAGTCGCCATTTCATTGAATGGTGAATTAAAAGATTTGAATGTGCCTTTAACCACGGGTGGGAAATTTCGCATTATTACAAAAGATGATCCGGAAGGGTTAGAAATCTTGCGTCATGATACGGCACACGTATTGGCGGAGACGATTAAAGAGTTGTATCCGGATGCTCAAATTACAATTGGTCCAGTGATTGAGAATGGTTTCTTTTATGATATCTATCGAGATAAGCCATTTACGACGGATGATTTTGACGGCATTGAGCAGCGTATGCGTGAGATCGTTGATCGCAATGAACCTATTCAACGTGAGGAATGGGATCGTGATGAGGCGATTAAATACTTTGAATCCATTGGCGAAACATTTAAAGCTGAAATCATTCGTGATATTCCAGCGGGACAAATCATTTCGTTATATCGTCAAGGGAAATTCTTGGATTTATGTCGAGGGCCTCATTTGCCATCAACTGGGCGATTAGGTAAAGCTTTTAAATTAATGAAATTAGCGGGTGCCTATTGGCGTGGTGATTCCAAAAACCCAATGTTACAGCGTATATATGGAACAGCCTGGGCAAGTGAAGAGCAGCTAAAACAACATTTACATATGTTGGAAGAAGCTGAAAAGCGTGATCATCGCAAACTGGGGCGTGAGATGGATTTGTTCCATATGCAAGACGAAGCACCCGGTAGCGTATTCTGGCATCCAAAAGGGTGGACGATTTACCGCGAGTTGCAGAACTATATTCGCAGACGCATTTCCAAAGTTGGGTATGTCGAAGTGAACACACCGATTATGGTGGATCGTATTTTGTGGGAAGCGTCGGGTCACTGGGAAAAATTCCATGAGAACATGTTTATTTCTGAAACTGAAGATAAGCTGTTTGCGTTAAAGCCCATGAACTGCCCATGCCATGTGCAGATTTTCCGTCAAGGGATTAAGAGTTATCGTGACTTGCCGTTGCGTATGGCGGAATTTGGGTGTTGTCATCGGAATGAACCGTCGGGCGCATTGCATGGATTGATGCGCGTTCGTTCATTTGTTCAGGATGATGCGCATATTTTCTGTCAGGAAGATGATATTACGTCTGAAACAAAAGCGTTTTGTGAACTGTTGATGAGTGTCTACAAAGACTTTGGATTTACCGATGTGCGGATTAAGTTCTCGGATCGTCCTGCAAAGCGAGCTGGAACTGACGCAACGTGGGATAAAGCCGAGGGCGCGTTGATGGACGCCGTAAAAGCATCCGGGCTTGAATATACGCTAAACCCTGGCGAGGGTGCATTTTACGGTCCTAAATTAGAGTTCGTACTGCGAGATGCTATTGGTCGTGATTGGCAGTGTGGAACGTTACAGGTAGACTTTGTATTACCCGAACGATTGGATGCAAACTATATTGGTTCGGATGGTGAAAAGCATCGCCCCGTGATGTTACATAGAGCTATTCTGGGGTCGATTGAGCGATTCTTTGGTATATTAATTGAAAACTATGCAGGCAAATTGCCGTTATGGTTGGCGCCAACTCAAGTTGTGATTGCAACGGTTGTTGATAGTGCTAACGAGTATGCGGAAAATATTTGCAATCAATTAAAAGAAGCGGGATTGCGTGTCGGTACAGATTTACGGAATGAAAAGATTAGTTACAAAGTACGTGATTTAAGCGTGCAAAAGATTCAGTATATTGCTGTTGTTGGTGCCAAAGAGGCTGAAGAACAAACAATTTCTTTGCGTCAATTGGGGTCACAAGATCAAACAGTAATGACTTTGAAAGAATTTGTTGCTATGATGAAGGAAAATGCAGCTCCACCTGCTTAAGGTGGGGCTCTTTTTAGAGCGTGTAAACAGAGAAAGGACTCGATGAGCTCTCCATTTGATAATATTCGGATTAATGAAAAGATTCAGGCTCCGAGTGTTCGATTTATTGATGCCAATGGCGAAATGATTGGCGTAATGTCCCCAAAAGAAGCGTTAAAAGCAGCGTATGATGCGGGGGTAGATTTAGTAGAGATTTCTCCCAATGCAGATCCACCTGTATGTAAAGCTTTGGATTTTGGGAAATACAAATTTGAACTTCAAAAGAAAAAAGTTGAAGAAAAGAAAAAGCAAAAGATTGTTTTAATTAAAGAGATAAAATTAAAACCACGTATCGGTGAAAACGATTACCAAGTTAAGTTGAAAGCGGCCATCAAGTTTTTAGAAGATGGCGATAAAGTTAAGATGAACATGCGATTTCGTGGTCGTGAAGTATCTCACAGTGAGTTTGGTATGAATTTGGTGTTACGATTCATTGGGGACTTAGCCCCTTATGGTGAGCCTAATTCCACATATCCTAGACTGGAAAACATGCAGATTAATCTGACGTTTTCTTCACTGAAGAAGTAAGGTTAGATCTAATGTATAAAAGGAGCTCGTTAAGGGCTCCTTTTTTTATAGGAAAAATCATATGTTTGTTAATTAAAATTAATATGTATGAAAAAAGTGTAAAAATTAATGATTTGTTAACGTTTGTTAAGTAATATCCATCTTGGAGAACGCAAAGGAGATATCATGAAAAACGTACTATTAACAGCTACACTTCTTTTATCTACAACGTCTTATATTAATGCAGCAACTGTTGTATCGGATTCTGGGCAAGAATTTGATGTAATCGCAGTTCCTGGAGATGGCAATTGTGCGTTTACAGCGATCGGAAAATCACGATCCGAAGTTGTCGCAGCATTAAAAGATGCTGTGGAATCTAACTATGCAGCGTATGGTGGCTTTGAAGCACTAAGAAGCTCATTACACGATGAAGTTGCTGCATTAAGTTCTGCGATGTCACTGGAGTCTGTGAATGCAGTTCTGGCTCAGGCAGAAGATTTTATTAACAACAGTGCATCTCAATATTCAACAGATCCGGGGGCTAGAACACCATCTGTACTGGCGCATGAAGCGTTGGTAGAGTTTAGATCGGGATTAGGGAGTTTTTCTGCTGAAGATTTTGTATCGGCCAGAAAGCTGTTGCAAAATCGAATTGAAAATATGTATTACGAACGATATGAAGCATTTCAGGAAGCCCTTAAACAAGAGCTAAAAGAGAGCGGTATGTCGGCATCTAGCTTAAATACCAAAGCTGAGCTTAAACAAAGTATTGAAGATGTATTTGCGCATAATAATGGTAAAGCATCGTGGCTACCCATGGGGTTGATCTTTGGAGTTCAAGAGCGGTTAAGATTAAATTTAGCGGTTTGGTCATCACGCGATCAAACACCAGGATATGTGGGGCTATATCAATTTAATGCGCCAAATAACAATGTTTGGGATTCATCGGTTCGTCATGTGGTTTGGAATGGTGGGCACTTTGATATACTGTCACCAAAACCATAACACTAGGTTACAAGAAAAAAGCCCGGAGATATTTTCGGGCTTTTTAATACATTCAAACGCTTATTTGCCGTTTAATGTTTCTTTTAATTCCTTTGCTGGGCGGAATTTTGCTTGGATAGATGCAGGGATGCTAATTGCCGCACCTGTTTGTGGGTTGCGACCTTGACGAGCCTCTTGCTTTTTACCAACAAATGTGCCGAATCCGCTTACGCGAACTTCATCACCACTTTTTAAAGTTTGGCTAATTGTATCAAAAATTCCATGCAATACATTCTTGGAATCAACTTTTGTCATTCCAGTTTGCTTTGCGATCGCGTCGATTAAATCAGTTGTGTTCATTAAATTACTCCTAAGTATAAATTTACACATGATCATATATCGATATTTTCAGATAACGCAACGAAAAAATCCAGCATTTGCAGCATTTTTAGGTTTTTTTTGACAGATTTGATATTATTTTTATAATTTTGATAGTTTTAAGTGGTTTTTAGTTTTAAATACCACAGTTATTAGGTAAAGTACGTTTGGCTGGGGAACACGTGATCTTCTTATAATTCCTGGGGCGAATACGTATAGAACGGGAGCTGTCTCTGCTTTAAGCTCTGGCTTTGAGTATATGGCACCCACCTGATGATTAATGTCACAGGTGAATTTAAACCTGACACGGTTACCCTGGCTACTTCTTTTTCTGTATTGACTTTTTTTAGTTCGTCAATTCTTTGTTAACGTTTGTACGATATCGTATCTTTAGTGCACGTATATATTTAGTTTTAGCCCACCGTTTCGAGAAGAAAAGACGGATTGCTTCGTTTATTCTTTTTCGATTTAGGGAGTGGGTTTTGTCCCCCCACCCGAAGGTCACTGAGGGTGTCTGGGGTGGGGGGTGGTAAAAAAATCGCGTTAACTAACTATTAACCTTTATTAACTCGCAACTTGACGTTGCATCCAATAGGTTAGATCCGATGTGCTCAGACACGGATTATAAGAAGTCAGCTATATTTATGGGAGGCAACGGCACGTTGCCAGCGTCACGCTGCCAACCTCAGGTTGGATCCGATGAATTAGATTGGCATCGTTTTATTCGTAATTGGGAATAAATAAAAAATTCCAAGATTGACATGAATTGACAGTTAAGATACAAACTCTTAAATTATATTTTTAGGAGTTTCATATGAGATTAAAATTTACTGCCATCTTGTTATCTAGTGTTTTAGCTTTTGTAAGTTATGGTGCAGAGATAAATGAAGCAGCTGGAGTGGAAACGGTTCAATACGCCGTCCATCAAAAGGTTGTGCCCGATAGTTTTGAAGGCACTGCTGAATATAGATCGCGTAGAGCGGTACTTGAATCAAGATTACACTCATTTCAAGGGAAAAAGCTTAAGGTATTTACGCCAGAGATTTTTGCTGAGATGCTGGAGGAGGGTGTTCAAATAGCAGAGTTGGGATTACACATATTTGAAAAACTGCCGACGATTGCAGGACAAATTAATCAACGCCTGACTAGCCTTGAATCAAGAGTCAAAGCAAAAAATGCATTGATTTCTTGGAGAGAGTTGGCGGCGTTGATGCAAGAGATCAAAGGCTTCCCCGAGCATTATTGGAATGAATTCAAGTTTGATATGGGGCATGCTCTTCGTAATTGTGAATTGCAATCTCAGGTTGTTGCTGCTCATGGATATACTTTGAACCAAAGTGAGCGTTGGACTGAGGTAAATAGCAGAGCTTCAAATTTAGATTTTTCTTATAATTTGACGACTGAGTATGCATGGGTGCAACATAGTCTTGTGCAATCAATCGATCAATTAGTTGAACATAAGTTTGCAGAAGAAAGTGATGAATCAATCGCGAGAGCGGTGGAATTAATATGTGCTGCGTTAGAGCGAAATGGTGTGGCATTTAAATATGGTCGTTTTAACGCCTTCAAGTACTTAGAACCTTCGTCAGAAAGAGTATCAAAATGGATATCTCAGAATTTTTTGAGTGAAGAAATAACAATAGATTTAGATGATCTATTAATTCACAAGAATCTATTGTCTCACTATGTAAAAAATCTTGAATTATTGAGTGAATGGTGTGTTGTGATCGTGAGGTGTGGTGATTGTATAGAGAGTACAAAGACAGATGCCGCATACGGTTTAATAGGTTCAGACTATGTAGAGTTACAAAAAGATTTAAATCCTCATCAGGTGTATACAGAAATAAGAACAAAGGTTGAATCGATTGTTCAAACCGCCCTTGACGAAACGTTTGCGTGGTTAATGACACAATAGTCTAACGATCTTTAAAGACAGGGGGGCGCTTTTGCAAGAATGCTTGAAAGCCTTCCTGTTGATCGTCTAGATCAAATGTACTTAAGAATAAATCTTGTTCGTAAGCCAGTCCTTGGGTTAAAGGCTGTTCATCCGCTAATTGCAAGGCTGTTTTGGCTTTGATTAATGTGGGAAGCGATTTTGCTGCAATACGATTGGCGGTATCTGTGACAGTTTGATGTAAACGATCTTGTGGTACGACTTGAGAGACCAGCCCCCAACTGCATGCAGTGTGTGCATCAATTCTGCGACCCGTTAGGATCATATCGTTTGCGCGATATCTACCAATACGGCGTGGTAATCGTTGAGTGGCTCCCATCCCTGGAATGGTTCCCACGCTCAGTTCGGGTTGTGCAAACACAGCGGAATCCGAAGCGATCAAGATATCCCCCATTAAAGCAAGTTCTAAACCTCCACCAAACGCATATCCATTGATTGACATAATGATTGGTTTTGAAAATGTGGTGATGCTAGTCCATATGTCTAAGAAGTTCCGGCGATAGTGTGTGGTATTGTTTGTTGCGAACTCTTTTATATCAATGCCGACAGAAAATGCTTTTTCAACAAGGCTTTCGATAATAACGACTTTGATGTGAGGATTTGATTCCCACGTATGAAGGATAGTCGATATTTGTTTTCCCATCTCTAGATTAAGAGCATTTAATGTGGTGGGTGAATTTAACTGAATGCGACCTATTGCATCTTGAACGTGTGTAATAATGATCATGGTGGTTTCTTTTTTATTTAGTGTACGTTATCTAATTTGATTTTTCTAGCGAAGTGTGGGTGCTCTTAAGAAAGTATAACAAACAAGGATGATAATCATGAAAAAATATTATGGTGTGTGGGTGCACTCCTTATAAACGTTCATAGCGTATGTGCGTCAGACTGGGTGAATTGTATGTATGCAGAGGTGGTTTCTTTGTATAAAACTGGAGTTGAAGTGGGAGATTCAACCACGGTAAATCACTTTGTTGTGGCAACCGCTCGTGACCCTGGGGCAGTCGTAGCACATCCTATGATGTTATTATGAACCATGAGGCAAAGACTGTAGCAGTGAAGCGTATTGGAAGCCCTCATGCAAAAGAAGCATGGTATGTTTCAATTATCAAACAATGGTTTGATAATAATGATGGTGAGGTAATGCAATGGCGTGGGTTAGAAGCAGCGGCTGAGTGACAGTGTTTGAAGCTGTGTGCTATAAAAGTGTTGTTCGCAGAGAACTCTTTTAAATCAATACCAACAGGGAATGCTTTTTCACTTTTGTAGTGGGATTTGAATTTCAAGTAAGGGTATCGATATTTGTTTTGTCATCTCTAGATTAAGGGCATTTAATATGGTGTTTGGGTTTAACGGGAAGTAACCTATAGAATCTGAAACATGCATAATAAATATATCATGGTAGTTTTGTTTTATTTGGTGTACGTTATTGCAATTTATTTTGCCAGTCAAGATAAGTTGAAACTAATAACGAAGGGTGCAAGAATAAAAAATGTTTAATAAAGTGCTAAGTTGTTTAGCTGTAATGCTAATGTGTATGCACGTGGCAAAGGCAGGTTTGTTTTCCCCGTGTGTTTGTGAAGATTCAGAAAGTTTATATAAAACAAGTGTTGAAAAAGGAGGTAATATTACAATAACACATTTAGTTTTTGCTGCGGCGGCAAGCCCTGAATTAGTGAATGTATCATGTGATGTTGTCGTGAATGATGATGAAAAAACTTTAAAAATTTTACTAGGTGAGGGGGTGTCTTTAGAAGAAAAACGCTTTACTGTGATTAAGAGTTGGCTTGCTAAAACACTTGCGGATGTTGAGAAATATACATGGGAAATTTCTGTAGAATAGGATTTGACAAGATGTGTAAATCCTTGCATAGTTTGGCAGTAAAATAAGGGAGTGTTAAAATGAAATATCTGTATTTAATCGCTGTTTTTTTAGTTGGGCTAATTCCATTAAGTGCCGCTGAATTTAATCCTGACGCTGTTGCGCAACAACTATCCAATGAATTTGGACGTGAGTATCTGCTAGACGGTCAAGGGGAGGGGAAGTATAAATTAAACCTGATCGTGACGGGCGTCTCACGTGTGTGTTTCATCCACCACAATCAGTATATGAGGCGGATAGTTTACAGCTAATGAAGGTTAGAGTGGATAGTTTAGGGGTCAGAGAATTTTGTATATCATCTGCTGGTTGAAGATGCTGCATATAAATTGTATCTACAAGAAGAGTCGGCGTGCCTTAAAATTAGAAAGGGTGCAAAGGAGGCTCATATCGCTTTAATCAAAGCCTGGGTTGCACGTTTGAGGGGGCAGAAAATTAGTCTTACGCTTGTTGTTCACACTGAGTAATTCTACTGTCGACTTAACTATGTTATACTGCTCCTAGAGAATTCTCTGGGAGTATTTATTATGATAGATCAATTTTCTGAACACACTAATCGCGTGAAGAGCATATTTAATCGTGTTGCGAGTAAATATGATTTGATGAATGACCTGATGAGCTTTGGGTTACACCGGGTTTGGAAACGTCAATTTGTTCAACGATTGTCCGTTAAGCCCGATGCACATTATGTGGATGTGGCCGCTGGAACTGGCGATATTACCCGATTAATTCATAAAAAAATCATGGGTCATGGGTTGACACCCTGTATTACTGCTGTTGATCCTAATGAAGCGATGATGGGGCAGGGCAAAGCCAAGTTGATTGATAAAGGTATCATTGCTGGTGTGAACTGGGTGCAGGCATCCGCAGAAGAATTGCCATTTGATGATAACAGCGTGGATGCACTCACGATTTCATTTGGATTGCGAAACGTGACAGATCGAGAAAAAGCATTGCGTGAGTTTCATCGAGTCTTAAAACCTGGTGGGCAGTTCTTGTGTTTAGAGTTTAGCGAGGTGCAGCACAAACACATAAATGCAGCATATACGTTCTATAGTCAGAATGTAATTCCTAAACTGGGGAATTATATCGTTGAAAAACAAGAAGATCCGCCCTATGAATATCTTGTGGATAGTATTCAGCGCTTTCCGAATCAACCAACATTGAAAGATATGATAGAATCTGCAGGATTCAAAACAGTTAACTTTACAAATTTAACCGATGGCATTGTCGCCATACATGAAGGATGGAAATAAATGATCGATACATTACAACGTACATTAACCCTTGAAATACAAACGTTGCCGCATTCTAGAGGCGTTCCAGCCTATGCCACTGAACACAGTGCAGGAATGGACTTAATGGCAGCAATCATTGGAGATATTATCCTTGCACCGATGGAGCGCGTCTTGGTGCCTACTGGGTTTATTATGGCGTTACCCGAGGGGTATGAAGCGCAAATTCGCCCGCGTTCTGGGTTGGCTTATAAAAACGGAGTCACTGTATTAAATGCTCCTGGTACTATTGATGCGGATTATCGTGGTGAGGTAAAGGTTTTATTGGTGAACTTAAGCAATGAACCATTTACGATTAGTGCGGGAATGCGGATTGCTCAGATGGTGATAGCGCCTTATACAAAAGTGTCATTACAACAGGTTGATTCTGTTTCTGAAACGGTGCGTGGTACTGGAGGCTTTGGATCCACGGGGGCATAATTAAATGATACGCGCTTTGATATCTGTTGGGATATGTATTGGTCTGATAGGGGTAATGGGTGGGCACATTGATGCTGCCCAACCCGTGCAGGCGAAAACAGCCTTTAAAGGTAGCGGTTTGCCAATCCCGCGGTTTGTCATGACCAAGGCCAACAAAGTGAATTTGCGAGCAGGACCTGGAAACAATTATCCTACACGGGTTGTATACAATCGAAAAAATATCCCCTTGATGGTTGTTGCGGAATTTGATTTCTGGCGAAAGGTCAAAGACGTCGACGGACAAGAAGGATGGATCCATAAGACGTTGCTGTCAACCACAACAGTAGTTTGGGTTAAGACAGAAATGGCATCTTTAATTTCAGATCCCACAAGCACTGACGCTGTGGTTCTAAAAGCTGAAAAAGGCGTTGAGGGTGAATTTCTGAAAGATATTAAAGGGAAATACGCAAAGATTCGGATCAATAATCAAAAAGGATGGATGCTGACTGATGATGTGTGGGGCGTAATCCCGGAGTAAAAAACCGGATATATTTTTGATAATAACTTGACTTTTTCTGATAAGCCTTCATTAGTATAATTGAAATAGCGTAATCTTAAGGAGATTAAAATGTTGAAGAATTTATTAGCAATTATTGCGCTAAGTATGGGCGGTTATGGAATAAGTGCTGCTGCGCCGGACTTTTCAGAGGCTGATTGGGCCAGGGTTCCTTATCCAGGTGAGTTTACTGTCGAGGAAGTGATGGAGCTGTTTGCAGGGCCTATTGAAAAGGGTGGGCGTGAATGGACGTTAGACTTATTTGACAATGAAGAGTTAAAAAATCTGATGGATGGTGGTCATTTGGTGGTTAAACCAATCGGATTAGGAGAGTTTTTTGCGCATCAACCATTTTTTGTGGATAGCTTAGGTAGATTAAGATATGAGCAATTCCTTATAAGTGCAACTGAAGTTGATCAAAACACAGAAGCAGATCCTAAGGCAGGAGAAATTCTTAAGGTAGATGATATAGTATTATGCGTGAAAAAAGTAAGATTGCCCATTTCTATGCAGTTAACCGAAGAGGATTTGAATAACCCTATCATTAAAGCAGTGCAGTTGAACGTAACATTTCAAGAACAAGAAAGACTTGACAGAGATGATATGGAAAATTTAAGGCAAACAAAGTAGGAAGAGAACCTCCGTCGTTGGTTAGTCTTTGTTCGGCCAGATAGTAGGGCTGAGTTTGAGGCAGATAAGGCAGCTTTTAGAGCAGAAAAAGCAGCGAGGATTCAATAATCAAAAAGGGTGGATGCTGATTGATGATGTGTGGGGCGTAATCCCGGAGTAAAAAACCGGATATATTTTGGATAATAACTTGACTTTTTCTGATAAGCCTTCATTAGTATAATTGAAATAACGTAATCTTAAGGAGATTAAAATGTTGAAGAATTTATTAGCAATTATTGCGCTAAGTATGGGCGGTTATGGAATAAGTGCTGCGACCGAGAGCTTTACTGATGCTGATTGGGCTGGGATACCGATGCCTGGTGAGCTTTCTGTAGAAGAGGTTGTGGGGCTGTTTGTGGGACCTGTTGAAAAAGGCGGACGTGAATGGACATTGGCATCGTTGAACAACGATGAATTAAGAGCTGTGGTTGCCGACCAGCAGTTTGAAGTCAGGCAACTTACAGATGAAGATGTCTTTGCACATCAACAATTTACGGTAGATAGTGCCGGCGTGTTGAGATGTGAAATGTTTCTTGTAAGCCTGACTAAAACATATCCTACAGAAACGGAAGACGATGGAAGGTTGTTTTCCCTGATGGCTTTGCTGCCGATTACTACGCAATTGACACCAGAGGAGCTTATGAATCCAATTGTAAAAGCTGTTCGATCTTCGTTAACGTTTGAGGAAGAATCAAGGTTGGCAAGAGAGAATATGGGGGAATTCGAACGCACGGTTGGGGCTAGGAATGCTCGTCAATTATTGATGTTTATTCGTCCCGATCGAGTCGAAGAATATAAAGCGATGCTTGATGCAGAACTAGGTAGTAAGTGAAACTAGGTTATGATTCAATTATTAAAATAACAAATGAGCTCTTTCGGGCTCATTTTTTTATTTCAACTCCGGAACTATTTTATGTGTGGTAAGCTATATAAAGCCCCTTTCGGGGCTCTGTATTAAATTTTCACGTTGACAGAAAATGTTGTTTCTGTACCTGTAGGTGTAGTTTTAGAGTCGATAGAAAATGCTGCAAGGGTAGCGGGAAGACGTGAGGCTATTTGGCGTAAAAGTTCAATGAGGTCACCCTTTGTTACGTGAAAGAAATCTAAAAAAGGCAGCGGAGATTCTTGACCTGTGAGGCTTTTTGCGATGAGTGCCCCACCTTTTGGAATGATTTGTGATATAGCAAACCGTTCATGACCATTGCCGGTTAGTGTTAGGCTGGGTGCGCCTGCTGCGGCAACTGGTTTTGTCAAATTGCCTAACATTAGCTTAAATACAACAGGCATTCCCTGATGTGCTGTTATGATATGAAGTGTTTTCTTTTTATCAACGGGCAATGCTGCGTCCTCAAGTTGTAATAGAGCGTTTTGGCCGCTTTCTAAAAAAGCAGGGAATGATTTTGGGCGATCAGTACCTGGAGTTCCTGCAATATATCGTGGTTCGCCTTCACCGCAGGCAATAGTAAGTTTTGTTTTAGCACCATCGGGTTCAAGTATTGCGTTTATTGTGAGGGGGAAAAGGCCTTCACCCATTTTAACAGAGACTGTTCCGTGAAGGTAAACGTTTGTATAAGTTCCACTGACGGTTATTTCTGTGGTTGGCGTTGCGTCTACAAATGCGGCGTCTAGTGAGTGTAAACCTGTTGCAAGAACGACTGTTGATAGCCCTAATGTTAAAAATTGCTTCATTATTTTTTTCATTTTTGTTCCTTGTTTTTGATTATTTTAAATGAATTCATGAGCAGCATGACTTTAGTACAACAAAGGTTAACAAATGGTTTATGATTTACAGTAGACGCAGGTTGAAAAAATTATTGACATTGTTCTGATTTGCCCCTATCCATACATCTGAGATAGTAAAACTTTATGGAGAATGTCATGTTGAAAAAATTACTAGTAATGATTGCCATTATCGTGGGTGGGCATGCTGTAAATGCTGCAGCTGCTAGCTTTACCGAATCTGATTGGGCGGGGATACCGACGCCGGGTGAGTTTTCTGTAGAAGAGGTTATGGAGCTGTTTGTTGGGCCTGTTAACAAGAGCGGACGGGAATGGACGTTATGCTCATTCACAAATGATAAGCTTAAAGATGTAACTGCTGATAGAGATTTTGAGGTTAGGCAGCTTGTTGATGAGGATCTATTTGCCCATCAACAATTTACTGTAGATAGCGCAGGGGTGTTAAAGTTTGACTTGTTCCTTGTCAGTCGGACTAAAGAGTGTCCTAGTCAGCCTGGCGATGGAGAGAGTGTTTTTAATCTTGCGACTAACTTACCAATTACCACGCAATTGACACCAGAGGAGCTTATGAATCCAATTGTAAAAGCTGTTCGATCTTCGTTAACGTTTGAAGAAGAATTAAAGTTAGCAAGAGAGAATATGGGGGAGTTCGAACGTACGGTTGGGGCTAGGAATGCTCGTCAACTATTGATGTTTGTTCGTCCCGATCGAGTCGAAGAGCTGCGTGCAATGTTTGATGAAGAACTAGGGGATGAGCGAAAATAAGTATTGACTTAAGCGCATCATTTGATATAATCTATTTATCAAAATTACAAATGGGCTCTTCGGGGCTCATTTTTTTATAGCGCTTCGCGTAAAACGTGGGAGCGTGCTCCCAAGATGGAAAGCAGTAAATAAAATCCATAAATATTAAGCGGTGCGGTTCGAAGGAAAAAATCCGTAACACTCGGTTGCTTGCGGGCGAGGTAGGGATTTTTAGCGCTGCGTTTTTATTTTTGATCTTTAGAGTTTTTTAAGATTCTGTAGGTACCCTGATCATATAAGGAGTTTTTTATATGAATCGGTGGTATGCAGGGCTGATAGCCTTATTAATATGTGGGTGCGGTGGCACTTCGAATTCTGATTTAGGCGATGGCGGCGCTGAAGAATTAGATGGTGGAGCTTCTACTACTGACACTCATAAGTCTCCATTAGGCATAGATCTTGAAACCATGAGATCATCCCCTTTGTTTCATGAATTTGATGTGGATTTATTTAGTTCTGATCCTATTCAACGTGTGACTCAATTTAATATATCAAGCGCTGATACGTATAAAATTTCATTACAAACATTGGATTTGTTGACGGAAGAAAAACGTTTCACGTTAGTTCAGGCGGATAAAATAATTCAAAATGGATTGCCCAAGGTGATAGCTCCAATTGGATATACGGTGAGCTTAGAGGTTTTAGGTAATCAAGTTGTGGCCGTGATAAAATCAACAACAGGTCCTGAAATAGCTGTGCGACCTGTGCCGGTAAATATGGGCAATAATGATATTATTGTTGGAGATTTAAGTTCATTGAACCTGTTGTTTTCAGGTGTTCAACAAGAGTTAAGTGCTTATAACTCTGGGGCAGGGATGGCTTATGCTGCAACAGCATTCAATCGATATGTGAGATATAATACGACGGATCATTGGCATATGCAGGTGGCTAAACGTCGTGTTGGCGTGGATACAACGATGAGTGCGCATGTGGGGAAAACACTCAGCATATTTGATCACAGCGCCTTAGACTTATCTATACAACACCTATACGGGGTAAAAGATAGCAAACATATTAATGCAGCCTCATTAAAGTATTCAATGTATAACAACGAATCTGGGATTCAGGGGTATGTTGTTGCATCAACGATATTAAGTCTAACCCCAGTTTCAGCGATAGGGGTTGGATGTTCTGTGTGCCCATCAGTGAGTTCGCGCCTGGTTTTTGGTGTGGTTATGTCTCATATTGATTGGAATTCAAGCATTGATTTCGTCTTAGATTTTTAAGTGTTGTCGCTGTTGATCTATTAGCACGCTCTTAACGTGGATTATATAATAGTGATACCGTTATAAGGGTAATAACAATAAAGGAAATCAAAATGAAAAAATATTTGTTGACGTTAAGTGCGTTGGTTTTTGCATTAGAAGTGACGTGCGCGGCCATAGGGGTTACATGCCCTGCAAGCTTTATTGAGGTTGACTTCATCCTTCCAAGTAGCCCTGCTGGGGATCCTGCGGTTCAAGAGATTGATTTTGATTTTTTGGAAAAAGAAGAAAATGAGCCTGAAGTCTCACCCATGATGCAAGAAGAATAGGATGAATAAAAAGAGAACGTAGGCAAAGAAGCAGAAGCTGCTGTTGATCTATTAGCAATTCTTGACGCGGATTATATAACAGTGATACCGTTATAAAGGTAATAACAATAAGGAAAATAAAAATGAAAAAATATTTATTGACGTTAAGTTCATTGGCTCTTGCATTTGGAGTAACGCACGCTGCTGAGGGCGTTTTAGCTGTTCCTTGTTCTGATGACGGCATTACATCCACTGCGGATACAGTTTTTGGTGGTGGCTCAGTTGTTGAAGTTGCTGATCCGCTTGCAAATATGACTCTTGATACAGCTGAGATGCCTGTTTCTTCCTGGGCTGGTGGTGGATTTCCGGCAGCAGAATCACCTGCAGTTGGGGTTGAATCAGATGTGTTGGTTGCAGCTGCCGCAGCGGCAGATGTTCCTGAAGTTAGTACAGCCGAAGAAGGCGCTGCAGATGTTTCTGAAGCTAATGCAGATGTCTTGGCACCACCAGCCGCTGTTGAGATTAATACATCCGAAGAGGGTGCTACGACGCATGCAGCAGAAGATGATGCAGGAATGGCACGCGAGATGACAGAAATAGTCGGGGAAGTAGAAACAGCTGAAGAAGGCGCTGCAGAAGTTGTTCCCGTCAAGAAAAAGAAAGTGCGCAAGCCTGATGGATTACGTTCCGTTGCTAGAGAAGCTGACTCTGACGAGGAGAGTGCAGAATCTGCTGATGCCGGAACAGCTGCTACAGTTCCAGCTGCAGATGGATCTGAATCTGATGCCGATGGCGTAGATGGCGATAGTTCTGGTGAGAGAGAGGATGCTCCAGAATTGCCAAATAGCAATTAATTGGCTGCGAAAATAATTAAAATTCAACGTCAAAGCAAGCTCCCATTTGGGGGCTTGTTTTGTATTATAAATAGAAAAGGAAGTAATAATGAATACGTGTTTAAAAATCATGCTGGTTTTGGGGGCGACCTGTCTAGATAGGTACTGTGCTTCTGACCTTACGGGAGGGGATAGTCAAAGCGCCGGTGATAGAAGGCTGTTGCCTGCCGTTGGACATGGGAATCGATTGCAAGCTGCAGCGGCGCGTGAAACTGCAGATGAGGGAGGTGAACACCCCGATGCTGCGCGTCCGGATAGATCATTGGTGCGAAGTCTTAATATCGGGCGAACCGCTAATGCAGGTGGAACTGAGCCTCATCCCCTTTCTGCAGGTAGATGTGCCCTTGCATTAAGAGGTGCTGGCTTTGCAAGCGGTAAGCTTTTAGCAAGTGAGGGGGCGTCAACTGTAGGAGATTCCGAGACTGAAGACCATGAATTGCCTGATGATGATCTACGGAAATAATTATTATTACGATATCGTTAACACGCCCCCAATTGGGGGCTTTTTTTATAGGGAGACTTTAGATGAACATACAGTTGCTTACTCAATTAATTACGCATTTTCAACATGAATTAGAACGACGTCGCACTTCAAAAGAGCGCTATAACTGGCAGCTGCACGCCCGACCTGAGCAATTAATTCCAAAAGGTGATTGGCGTATTTGGTTGATTATGGCAGGTCGAGGATTCGGAAAAACACGAACCGGTGCTGAAACCATTCGTCACTGGGTGGATTCTGGACAATATCGACGGATTGCCTTGATCGGGGATAATATTTTGAATGCTGAACAGGTCATGGTCGAGGGGATCAGCGGGCTGTTGCAGTGTTATCCCCCAGGGGAAGGTCCCGTTTATGAACGCAGCAAACAACGCTTAGTATGGTCAAATGGTGCTGTCGCAGAACTCTATTCAGCAGAATCCTATGAGAATTTACGAGGACCGCAATTTGATGCTGCGTGGATTGATGAGCTGGCTAAATTTCGTACGGCTGAAGCCACCTGGGATCAGTTAATGTTGGGGTTGCGACTTGGAAAGGCTCCGAAATGTATTATTACCACAACGCCCAGACCATCGGAATTATTAGAACGGTTAAATCAACGGGCAGATACTGTGATAACCCGCGGCAGTACCTTTGACAATGCCGATAATTTGGCGAAAGACTTTATCGATTTAATGCATTCGCATTACACGCAAACTCACTTAGCAGCTCAAGAATTATACGGTCATCTTTTGATCGATAATCAAGGATCATTGTGGACTCGATCCATGATCCAATATCAACAACCACAGGAGGTATAATATGAACACGCCATTAAAAGCAAAACAAAAGCCACAAAAAGCATTAAAAGAAGACATTTTTAATCACTTGGATTTTATCTATCAATCGGCGCTGCGTAGCAAGAATTTTGCGCTGGCATTAAAAGTAGTAGAAGCCTGCATTAAAGCTAAACAAGCAACTTCAAAACATCAAACGCCTCTGGTCAACTTTGAAGAAATGTCTGATGAAGAATTGGAAAAAATGGTGCAATCATTAGGTAACCTGCGGTTGCCAGCGTGACGCTGGACCCATTAGGTTAGATCCGATGTGGTCTGACACGGATTATAAAGCAACGTGCCGTTGCACCCATTAGGTTAGATCCGATGTGGTCTGACACGGATTATAAAGCAACGTGACGTTGCATCCAGTAGGTTAGATCCGATGTGATCTGACACGGATTATAAAGCAACGTGACGCTGGCAGCGCACCGTTGCAATTTAGGAGAATATACATGTACACAAAAATTATTATTGGGGTTGATCCCGCCGTTACCAGTGGATCAAACAGTGACGAAACAGGCATTGTTGTCGTTGGAAAAGGAGTCGATGGGTTTGGATATGTCATCGATGATGTTAGTCACAAAGGATCGCCCGCTCAGTGGGCTGATCGAGTGGTAAAAGCATACCATCAGTATCAGGCTCATTATGTTGTAGCAGAAGTGAATCAAGGCGGTGATTTGGTTGAAACGGTGTTGAGAGCGGCTGATCCAACCTTGCGATTTAAAGCAGTTAGAGCCACCAAAAGCAAGAGGTGTCGAGCTGAACCCGTTGCCATGTTATATGAGCAGAAAAAAATATTTCATACCCGGGCATTCCCAGAATTAGAGCAGCAGATGTGCAGATTTATGTCTGGATCCGGAAAATCACCAGATCGTGTAGATGCCTTGGTATGGGCATTAACAGAGTTAATGAAATCGCCACGAGCCCCCAGAATATCCAAATGTTGGTCGTTTGAACCATCGTCATGACGGGGATCTCAACTTTGTAATAGTTCAGCATTTTCAATTTTTTTAAACTGTGAAATCCTTATAGATGCAGTGTCGTGCTTTCAACAAGGTAAGTAAAGCCAACAGTTGTAGTCTTTGTAAGTGTAACTGTCGGTTTTGTCTTGTCTCATTCCTCCCTTCTCGTCTAATTCAAAGCTCACGGGTGTAAACTTAATTCCAAATACCTTTTTTTTGCAACTGAGCCCCATTAGGCGTATAATCAAAAAAAATATTTAAAGAGAGAGTTATGGATAGTCAAACTTGTTCTAAATGTGGAATGTCGAATATTTACCCAGATGGTGATTTCCTGATCTGTGCTGATTGTGGGGATGAACGCTCTGTTTACCAGCAAGATGAAGAGTTCCAATCTGATCTTTCGATTAAAGATGCCAATGGCAATGTTTTAAACGACGGTGATGATGTTGTTTTGATAAAAGATCTTAAAGTAAAAGGATCGTCGATTAACTTAAAAGTGGGAACAAAGATTAAAGGTATCCGCATTGTTGGCGGCGATCATGAGGTTGATTGTAAAACAAGCAGTGGGCAGTTTATGTTAAAAGCATGCTTTTTGAAAAAGGTTTGATATACAGCGTGACTCCTTATAATGTGAGGATGCGTCCGTCACTAGGTCGCTAATGTACATTTTAGTCGTGTCCCGTCTCGTTCCTATACTCAAATTAAATTAGTTTTACTATAGGCTTGGAAATCAGCTGGTCTTGCGCTTTCAGGGTTGTAAATTTTTTTAGCCCTGAGCATGAGCGGCGTCATAAAAATAGTAGTCAATCTTATTTTAATTTATTCTAACAATCCCCTAATTTTTGTATAGTATTACGCTTTATTCTGTGCTATAAAGACTCAGTTTAGCGTTAGTCCGCAAGTTTTTGCGCACTGCGCCTTTTGTGTTGGGAAAAAATGTTTGGCTCTTTGTCGCAAAAATTAACCAGTATTCTGGACAAATTAAAGAACCGTGGATCTTTGACAGAAGATGACGTTAAAGGTGCTATGCGTGAGGTTCGCATTGCGTTATTAGAAGCCGACGTTGCATTGCCAGTGGTGCGTGATTTTATTGCGAAAGCCACGGAAAAAGCCATTGGTCAAGATGTCTTGAAAAGCATTACGCCAGGACAAATGGTCGTTAAAATTGTCCATGATACCTTGGTTGATGTGTTGGGTGAGTCTCAAGAATTAAAGCTGACGCACATTCCGACGGTCATTTTAATGGCTGGATTGCAAGGTTCTGGAAAGACGACCTTTTCAGGTAAGCTTGCAATGTATTTGCAAAAACGATTTTCTAACAAAAAAATATTGATGGAATCTTTGGACGTGTATCGTCCGGCTGCCCGCGCGCAGTTAAAGATTTTGGCAGAGCAGGTCGGCGTAACGTATGCTGGGTATGATTCAGATAAGCCCGTACAGATTGCTGAACAGGCCTTGTCCAAAGCCAAAAAAGAAGGATACGACGTTTTAATCCTGGATACTGCAGGTCGATTGCAAATTGACGATGCGTTGATGCAGGAACTGGAAACCGTTGTAAAAAAGACATCACCCCACGAGGTATTGTTTGTGGCAGACAGCTTAATTGGTCAAGAGGCCTATGCAGTTGCCGAAACATTTAAACAACGCATTCCGCTTACAGGCGTTGTGTTAACACGTGTGGATGGTGATGGACGGGGTGGAGCGGCATTGTCCATTCGTACCGTTACTGGATGCCCCATTCGCTTTTTAAGTGTGGGTGAAAAGTTACATGAATTAGAATTATTCGACCCCAACCGAATTGCAGATCGCATTTTAGGGATGGGGGATATCGTTGGCTTGGTTGAACGCGTTACTGAAACGTTAGATCAAGAGGAATCAGAGGCCCTTGCAAAGCGGATGCAAAAAGGGTTATTTGATTTAAACGATTTCGAAAAACAGCTGTCGAATATGTTAAAGATGGGCGGTTTTGGGGGCATTATGAATATGCTGCCAGGAATGTCCAAACTGAAAGACAAAATTGACGAGACCAAGATCGATGAAAAAGTGATTCATCGTCAGATCGCGGTTATTCGCTCGATGACGCAAAAAGAACGGAAGAACCCTAAATTGCTGAATGCATCGCGGAAACGTAGAATTGCAGGTGGATCTGGGGTTGAAGTTCAAGATGTGAATCGCCTTTTAAAGCAGCATCAAGATATGGAAACTGTCATGAAACGGATGAAGAAACTGGGCATGAGTGGTTTGATGAAGGCTGGTTTAAAAGGTTTGTTTAATATGAAGTAAGAAAGGTAAGAACTGATGGCATTACGTATTCGTTTAGCCCGTGCTGGTGCAAAAAAGCGCCCATACTATCGTATCGTTGTTGCAGAAGCAACATCTCCACGCGATGGTCGTTTTGTGGAAAAAGTTGGAACATACAATCCAATGTTACCCAGAGAACACGAGGATCGTATTCGTTTAGTTGAAGATCGTATTAAGTATTGGTTGTCTGTGGGGGCTCAACCTACTGATCGCGTTGAATTATTTTTAGCAAATGCTAAATTGATTGCGCCAGTAGAGCGTCCAGATCAACCAAAGAAATCTCAACCGAGAGCAAAAGCTCAAGAACGTATGAAGATGGAAGCTGAAGCAAAAGCAAAGGCTGAAGCAGCTGCAATAGCGGCTAAAGAAGCTGAAATTGCTGCAAAAGAAGCAGCAAAAGCTGCAGCAGCAGCGGCGCCTGCTCCAGTAGCAGAAGAAGCTCCAGCGACAGAACCCGCTGCGGAATAGTTTAAGAAAGATGGATGTGATGACGGGTGCAACAGATAAACTTTGTGTTGGAATGATTACCAAAGCGCATGGCATTAAAGGCTATGTGTGTGTGCACAGTTATTGCGAAACTCCGTCAGACATTTTTGACTATCAACCGTTAACGAATGTTGCAGGAACTCAGCAGTATAAACTGAAATCCGTTGGCACTGTTCGTGGAATGTTTGTGGCAAGTGTGAATGGTATTACTGACCGTAACGACGCTGAAATGCTGGCCAAAACCGAACTGTATATTAACAGAAATCAACTGCCTGAGATGGACGAAGATGATACATTTTATGTGTCAGATTTAGTTGGACTGACTGTCGTGTCAGAAACGACGGCTGTCTTGGGTAAGATTGTCGCTGTTGAAAATTTCGGTGCGGGCGACATATTAGAATGCAAGTCGGATGATTATAAGACCTTCATGATTCCATTTACGGATGACGCTATTGCCACTGTGGAGCTGGAAAATGAACGTGTCGTAATCTCTAATATGGCGGAATCGTTCATTCGTGATGAAGGGGACAACACATGAGTTGGCCCGTCAACGTATTGACGATTTTTCCAGAGATGTTTCCAGGCCCTCTTGGCACGTCGCTAATTGGCAAAGCCTTGGAAACTGAAAAATGGACATGCAATTCAGTGAACCTACGCGACTATGCAGAGGATAAACATCATTCAGTTGATGATGAACCCTTTGGCGGTGGCGCAGGAATGTTAATGCGGGCAGATGTCATTGGCAGAGCTGTGGACGATGTGCTTTCAAAGGCGGGATCTAAAGTATCTAAAGTATATCTTAGCCCAAAGGGAAAGCCGTTTACACAAGCAAAGGCACAAGAACTAACCAGCAATGCACAAGGCATGGTGATGCTGTGTGGGCGATTTGAGGGGATTGATCAACGTGTGATTGATCACTATGAGTTTGATGAAATCAGCATCGGTGATTTTGTGATGACAGGCGGAGAAATGGCGGCGTATTGCATTATTGATGCATGTGTGCGCTTGTTACCCGCAGTGATTGGAAAACCCGAATCTTTAGAAGAAGAAAGCTTTTCATCAGGATTATTAGAATATCCTCAATACACGCGTCCGCAAGAATGGAATGGACTGGCAGTGCCAGACGTTTTATTATCAGGGCATCATGAAAACATTCGCAAATGGCGGTTGCAACACGCAGAGCAGCTTACACAAGAACGACGCCCAGACTTATGGGCACAGTATGTTAATGAAAGGAAACTATCATGAATATTTTGGAACAATTTGAGCAAGAGCAAATTCAAAAATTGCAATCAGCTAATAAGATTCCAGACTTTCGTCCAGGCGATACTTTAAAAGTCATGGTGAAAGTAAAAGAAGGAAACCGTGAACGTATGCAGGCATTTGAAGGCGCATGTATTGCTCGACGTAATCGCGCAATGGGCTCTTCATTTACTGTACGTAAGATTTCTTATGGTGAAGGTGTTGAACGTGTATTCCCATTGTTCTCTCCAAATATCCAAATCGAAGTTATGCGTCGCGGTGATGTACGTCGTGCGAAATTATATTACTTACGCGATCGTCGTGGTAAATCAGCGCGCATTAAAGAAAAAGCAATTTGGGCTCAACGCAAAGATGCAGCTAAAGAAGCTGCAAAAATTGCTGCAGCTCAGGCTCAAGCTCAATAACTATAAATATTCCATTAGGGCGTCTGATCATTTGATTAACGCCCTAAGGATTTAACTGGAGACAATAGTAAAATATGGCTAAAGAAGATCATATCGAATTTAACGGAACAGTGGAAGAGATGCTTCCAAATTTAATGTTCCGAGTCAAACTAGAAAACGGACATACGGTGTTAGCCCGTCTATCTGGTCGTATGCAAAAAAACCGTATCCGCGTTTTAGAAGGCGATAAAGTAACGGTTAAAATGACCCCTTATGACCTAACAAAAGGTCTGATCAGTTACCGGTTTAAATAAATCGTGACAATACCTATTATCCTTGCGTCCAGTTCTGAACGACGCAAGCAACTGCTGTCGCTGATTGGCGTCACGGTTGATCAATACGTTTCACCCACCGTGGATGAAACGCCTTTAAACGATGAGTTGCCCCGTCAATTAGCCTTACGTTTAGCACAAGAAAAAGCGCGTGCTGTTGCCGCAGAATACCCCAATCATATTATCATTGCTGCGGATAACGTTGTTGCCGTTGGGCGACGTATTTTGGATAAAGCCGAAACTGATGATGATGTTAAGCGGTATTTGACGTTGTTGTCAGGTCGGAAAAATACGGTGTATACAGCGCTGTCGATTTGTCATCCTTCTGGAAAACAGAGCCTTAAAGTTGTGGAAACCAAGGTTACGTTTAAACGATTGACCGCTTCAGAAATTGAATCGTACATTCAAACGGGTGAGGGGATTGGTAAAGCTGGTGGTTATGCAATTCAAGGCATCGCCAGCAAATACATCAAAACCATCCAGGGATCATACCATGCTGTGATGGGCTTGCCTGTGCACGAGGTTTACCAAGTGCTGAGTGGCTGGGGCAATATTAATTAAGGAAAAGTGAAATGAAACAATTAAAATTATTGTTTTTAGTTGTCGGATTGTTTGTACAGGGCTGTGGCTCTGAGGTTCCCTTGTTTAAAGATGAAGAAGCTATAAAAAGCGATGAAGCTGTTGTGGTGTTTAATATGTATGTCACGGACAGCTCAGTAACAGAGGGGATGTTTTTTTGGAAAGAGCTTGAATACATATATATGGATTCTGCTTGGCAAAGAGAAAACTTTCAAAATGTATTTTGTGGTTCAAAAAATCACCTGCAAGCCAATGGTATGAAAAGCAAATATGTTGTAGTAAAACTGCCTGTTGGATTATATTGCTTATCTGAATTTTCCGTGGAATACTCAGGTAGTCGTTATAAACATACGTTAAAATCTCCTCAATATTCTAGCAAATCTAGTCCATTAACTTTTTCCGTTGCCGCGGGCGACGTAAAGTACTTAGGCGATATACATATGCAAGCCGTGGCTAATTATGATGCTAAAGGCACGTATTATTTGAGCTATAAATTTACACCTACTTTCACAATACACAATCGATTTGCTGATGCACAGAAGTTTATGAAGCAAAAGTATCCCTCATTATCTGAACGTTTAACTGAGGGATTGATTCACAAGTCTGTTCTGCAGATAGTTATTGAAAAGCCAAAACTTGCACCAATAATTAAGAAATTACTTGAGAAGAAAAAGTAAATCACTAGTTTCCTCCATAAAGGGCTCTTAGGAGCCCTTTTATAATCCAGTACATACTTTGAAAGCGACATTGGCACCGGCAGCGGCTACTGCTCTAGGATCAATACCTTCAATTCCAGAACGTAACATATTTATTAATGATTGATACGTTGAGAGTGTTTCTTTTGCTTTATTCAACGATCTAAGTTGCAAGATGCTGGATAGGAACTTTTTTTGCATCTCGGGCACGATATAGTATCCTCCTACGCGTTCTGGATGAGAAATAAATAGACTGCATTGTCCATGCAAAATGCGTTGTAAAATATCTGGATGTGCCAGTTGAGCAAACCGTTCTGGAGTGATTATCGGATACCCATCAACAGAGCCATCGATTGTACCCATTAAGTTAATATGAGTTAAACTTAGACAGCCTGCACCAAATTTTTCTTCAAAGTAACGAAAGTTTAGTTGGCTGCCACTCAAGTTGATGCGTACTAAAGCTGAATTATTCTGAAAAGTAGAGGGGTCTAATGGATTATTACATGTGCAGTTTGCAAGAGTTATTGCGGTATACGGCATGGTTGAATTTGGAATATCTAACGCATCATACATTCCGCCAACAATAGAAAATTCAGGTAAAATCTTTGCTTGCTCGGGAACGTTTACAAATTCTTCTTCGTTTGGTTGAACAGCAGCAGCAGCTCCTCCTGCCGCAGAAGGCATTGCTTGTATTGCAACAGTAGCACTTTGAAGGGCAGGTTCAACTGTTCCATCATTAGATTCAGCATCTGCATCATCGTCACCATCTCCTGTGTCAGCTGCGAACATAGCGCGAGATTCAGCAGGAGTCCCGGAGGGCGTACCCTCAGCAGGCTGATCTTCGTCCAAAAGCGTTTCACTGGCCGTGCAGACATTAAAGAAACTCATTAGCATTACACAGACTGAGATTCGGAATATATTCATCAACATAGTAATTCCTTTTTAAAATACAAAAAAAGGGAGTATGAATACTCCCACTTTTTTCTAAGAAGCGTTATTTAGAACTACCAAACATTGCCCACAATGTGGCTAATACACCACCACCATTAGCAGGCGTGGGCGTAGCAGCCGTTGCTGACGTCGTAGAAGAGCTGGCGGCGGCTTGTGCAGTTCGATACATGCTAATATATCGTTTAATCTCTTCAGGGGTTAACTCTTCAGAATTGGAGTTTGTAGAGAACCTGGCTAATGTTGCACCACTACCTGCGCGCGAGAATTTTAGTTTACAGCTTTCCGCAACAATTCGATCTAACAAATCTGATGATGCATAGGCAAGAAATTGTTCAAATGTAAGATTTTTGATGGCTTTTAAATTAAGAGCCTCAAGCCTGGTACAGCCTTTGCCAAAAGTACCTCCTGCAAAAATACTAAAGTTGATTGAACTTTCTACAAATGCTAATTCTCTTAGTGTGGGATTATTCACAAAAAAAGATGAGTCTAATGCTTCTAGGCTACAATTTAAAAAAGAGAGTTTTGCTGCTCCAGTTTTCGCAGATGATGTGAGTGGAAACGCAGAAAATGTGCAGTCTTTAAAACCAACTATCTCTGTAGACTCTGCAGCAGCTGCTGCAGCAGGTTGAGCGCCAGTTGGTGGAGCTGGATTAACTACATCAGCAGCGAATACGTTTGAAAAAGCAAAACTTGAAATTAATAATGCGGACAATAAAGCTTTTTTAGACATGTTATACTCCGTTATTATGTTGAATTATTACGTGGTGTCTAACTGTAAGTTAACACTATTCACAATATGATGGGAATACTAAAAAACAATGAATTTTTATAAAAGATAAACACATGATTCAAGTTGATTATTTAAACGGTAAAAATCGAATTAAACTCTGAATACCTTTGCTAATACCATGCCCCATAAGGTGCAGAAATTCTGATACAGAAGATTTAGCGCTAATGCCGTTGCCAGATGGCATCCAGGGATGGACAGGGTTGAATCTAGCGCTTGCCGCAATATAATCTGATAAGGATACTGATTGAATGCCTTGAGTGCGAAATTGTTGGCGCATCGTATCAATCGATTCAAGATACCCTTCGATACCATGATTGCGCATGACATCAGAATGAGTTTTTGGCAGCAAGATTGCGTTGTTGACGACGCCATATCCCATAAACTGTGCAGGCATATAAATCGCCAAATCTAATGGATTTTCAATACGCAGGGTCCTGCTGTTATTTTTTTCGTTATAGGATGTTGCCGCCAGTGGACACATTACTTTGGGGGATCCAAATACAATCGTTTCAATCTCTAAATTCTCATATTGATGCTGCAAATACTGTGTTAGCAGCTGAGCCAAACCTGCTCCCATGCTATGTCCATAAATTTTGATCTTATGCGGGTGAGCATTCAGTGAGCCTAATTTCATTTCTAAAACATGAATGATTTTGGGAGTTATAGCGTGCGATATGTTTAAAAAACCAGCATGATATAACCCCGGAGCATAGGGAGAGTGCGTAAGGTTGGATTCAAGATTCGTAATATGATCTGATTTTCTGGCAAAGTTAATTCCATGAAATGCAATGATTGTTTCAGTTTCCAAGGGAATGATTATCGCGCCTGCTTTGGGATGGGTTGAATCATCGTATATATCAATGGCGATGTCTTTGTATTGATTAACTAAGTCGCGGGTGCCTTCATGCTGAATTGATTCGATACTGCTTGGATGAAGATGGCTTAAAATATACGACAAGTTGGCATAACAGCCAGCAGCATAAATGCGATCAAACAAACAAAACTGTGTATGGAGTGTGTCAGGCACAGTAGATTTTTGTAGGTTCGAAATCAAGATTGCTTGATCAGGATCCAGTATAATATCATGTTTGTTTGGTGGGGTAATGTTAGCCATATGCAACTGACCTTTTGATATAAATAAAAACTTTCGTTCGATGTTCTGATTCAGTGTAATGGTAAATTATTTATTATGTATGAAAAAGTTTTGCTAAATTCATATTATATATTTTGCAATATACCTATAGTCCATTTATACTTAATAAAAAAAGGAAATACGAATGAAATTATTGAATGTGATGATAGCGTTAGCCTTTAGCTTGACGCTTGCCGTGGGAATGGGATCAAAAAGCAAGCCAGAAGCTCCAGTAGAAACGCCAAAAGTATTGCCAGAATCAACCCGTGTTTCAGCGCCGATGAATACTCCGGTTGCGTTAATTGAAAATACGGTCGAAGATAATCAAAAGATTGAAAAAGACCTTGGCAAACCAACTCCACAGCCTGCTGAGATTACTCCGAACAGCAAAAAAGCGATAAAGGCTAAAGCACCAGCGGCTAAAAAGAATAAAGCAGCACCCGTCAAAAAATCAACTTCCCAATCAAAATCAAAGCCAAAATCAAAACCAAAGAAAACTCAAAAAAAATAATCTCTTTTATGTATCACGTTATAAAGGTGGGGATAACCCCGCCTTTTTTTATAGTTGGCAACGTGCCGTTGCATCCGTTTAGTTAGATCCGAGATGATCGGACAGGGATTATATGCAGTAAATATAGGGATGATTCCAACTTTCACAGGCTCATTTTATCCGTGAGTTGCTATTTTTTTCAAAAATTAACCTTTTCCTAACTTTTATGCGGGACACTAAGTCCATGGTACATGTCTAAAGCCATTCTCATTCAAAATTTTATGTATATTCAAAGGAGTCATTCTATGAAGAAATCACTTTTATTATTGACGACAATTTTATCATTCGGCATGTCTGCACCATCAGCAGCGACTTTAGACGTTGCTGATGTTGGTGGAGGCGTTGGAGTCCCTGAGATTGTTGTTTCAATAGCACCAGTTGCGGGTGAATCGTCACGAGCAGTAGCCAGTGCTGCAGATTTGGAACGAATTAAAGCGCACATTCGTGGATATGGTGCAACATTAGGGTTACCCGATAATGTTAAAGCTGTTGGTACAGTTGGGTGTTCAGCGTGGTGCAGCACTACATTTAAAGATGCAGAGCGCTTTTTGCTTAATGAATTTGCAGGACAATTATTAACGCGTTTCCTAGCGATCGCATTGGATGATTTAGCCGATGGAAAACTAGATGGCGTTGCATATGGTAAGAAAGTTTTCTACGCACAAGAAGTTGCCGCCATGTTAGGCGTTTCAGTTTCAGAAGAAGAGTTAAAATCGGTACCCTTAGATGAAGGGTTCGCAGTTAGATTGGTTGGATTGCTTGTAGATGTAACAGGTCGAATTATCCAAACAGGCGGTCAAAAAGATCAATTAATTGCAGCAGCAGGTGCGTTTGCTAAAGAAAAAATGGATAAAGCGCGTAAAAGTTTGGCCGTTGCATTAATTCAAGAAACAGACAGAATTATTGCGTTAGAGTTAGGTAATGGAGCAATTGATGGATTAGATGCGCAAGGTATGGCGATTGATTGGAAAAAAGAAATGCAAGATTCCGTTCAACGTTCATTGTCTCGTGTGTTAGATGGCGTAATGTAACATACTAAAGTTCAGGTATGTGAATGATTGACGGTGTGTGATTAATATGTGTGCAAAACGTTAAAAAGTCGTTGGGCGCAACCGACACCGTCATATCATTTCTCAGGGGATGAAAGTTAATCAGAACATGCCCAAGAAAATCTTCGTCTAAAATAAAGGTGACTTTATTTTCTGTATCATTCAGTAACCCGTAGGGGGTGACAGATCCTGGCGTTAAATCTAAGTGTGCTTTTAGGTATTCTGCACTTGCAAAGGACAGCCCGCCTTTTCCGTAAAGTTTTGACACAGCTTTTAAGTCAACCCGTTTGTGATTAAGGACTGAAACCAAAAAGAAATTGTTTTTCTTATCTTTTAGAAATAAGTTTTTACTATTCGCACCTGGAATTACAACGCCAAGTTCTATTTCGTCCCCCACACTAAATAACGGAGGATGCGCAAGTTCTACAAAGTTTATCCCATGATCTTGAAAACGTGAATATAATCTCAGGTGTGGCATACCTAATTACTCCATAATCTTTATTGCGATCATTATAACTGTAATCGTATAAAAGACACTCATCTTTAATATTTTTCGATCTTTTATGAAAATGCTCAGAATCGTCAATGCAATCAATCCCGGATACGATACTTCTAATGCGGGTGCTAAAAATGCAGCGATTCCTTTAAAATCTAACAACGAAATGAAAAAAGATATGGCGGTTGTGCCTGCCAACATTATGGGAAAATAAGATGGTTTTAATTTTAGCGTATCAACCAAATAACGGGCATAAATATTATTCAGTGCAACGGCGGTGGTTAAACATGAAACGATAATGGCAATACCAATAATAAATGCTGCCGATGGGTTTAATGCATAGGTTGCAATCGTTGGTAACATTAATTCAGGTTCAACATTTTGAATTAAATCGCCATAATGTGCGCCTAAAAATACAAACCCCAGATATACGATGGCCAGCATTAATGCCCCTGCAATGCTGGGGGATAGGGCTGCTTTAATAATAATACGATTGTCATTTGTCTCGGGCAGAATGCTTTTAATTCGGTTAAATATTAAGGATGAAAAGAAAAATGCAGCAAACAAATCCATGGTTTGATACCCCATAAAAACACCGTCGCTAAAGGCGGATATTGCAGGTTTTTCTGACGATATTTGGGGGGAGTATATGATTCCAACAACAATTAATATACCCAATGCAGTAAGTTTTATTGGGCTTATGAACTTTCCAATCAGGTCTATCATGATGTTATCTTTTAGGCAAAGAATATAGGTTAATCCACAGAAAATTAAGCTAAACATAGTAAGTGATAAACCGGGGAACAAGTAATCCATGCCACCATGGGCAACGGTGATACAACGGGGAACGACACCAAAAGAACCCAGCAATGACAATGTAAATAGGGGCAGAATCAGTCCCGCAACTTTTCCCCCTTCAGCAAAAAAAGAACGATAGTTCCCCTTGTGAAGTTTAATAACAAAAAGTCCTAAAAAGGGTAAAACGATGCCTGTTACGAATAATCCTAAAAACCCTAAAAACCAATTTTTTCCAACCTGTTGTCCCAGGTGTAGGGGGAATACCAAGTTTCCAGAACCAAAAAACATTGCAAAAATTGCAAACCCATACACACATATTAATTTATATTGTTTCATTACACAGCTCCAAACGGTGATTTATTTTTACTATAACGATAAGTGAGAGTGGGGAATTATATGGCCGCGATGGGCACATTGACGACAAAAACGACAGAATATAAAGTGCTTAAATTTTTCATAATCGGAATCTATCATAGGACTATTTTTTTTGCTATAACTTTTTAATATACAAAAAAAGAGTATGAACAATGACTATGATTACATATGAAGACTTTGAAAAAGTAAACTTACGTTCAGGCACCGTTGTCAATGCAGAATCATTTCCAAAAGCACGAAATCCCTCATACAAAGTATGGGTTGATTTTGGGGCAGATATCGGAATCAAGCAAACCTCCGCACAAATTACCCATCACTATACTCCAGAATCGTTAATAGGTCGATCTGTGGTCGGATGTATTAATCTTGGGGAACGAAACATTGCTGGATTTATTTCACAATTTTTGTTGGTGGGGTTTGCAGATGAAAATAAAAATATAGCGTTAATCACAGTCGATCCAAACGTCCCCAATGGACAAAAATTATTTTGATTGTGTTTATCCCTTGTTAAGGAATATCTGATAAACCTATAGATGGTTTAGGTAAACATCAGCACTTGGGCTGGTGCACGATACTCTGATTTGGAAATGAGCGATACGCGTTGACTTGTTAACAATCAATCTATACCAATCCATTTAGATGCGAAAGCTGAAAATGAGAAAAGGGCTTAAAAAACGAGAGTTTTTTAAGCACTGCTAGAGTATTGTGTTGTGGTGGCGGCGGGGAGGACATCCAAGTACCCGGGGTCTCAGGAGGACCCCGTTCACGGGCCGGCAACTACGTCCAAAACTCGGGTAAACTGCAATTTGCAAATCTTTCTTGTTCAAACTAATCTTGTTAAGACAATCTAAACATTCGTATGATAACCTTATGGTTATTGGAGCATAAGTGATATGGATATTTTATACGATATTTTCTTGGGAAAACCAATTTGGATGTGGGCAGCCTTTATTGGTATTGTTTTAATATTGCTTGTGTTCGATTTAGGTGTCTTACAAAAAAACACTCATGAGATTTCCCTGAAAGAAAGTCTATTCTTGAGTCTGTTTTATATTTTCTTGGCCTGCGGATTTGGTGCTTGGGTATGGTATTATTTAGGGGATAGTTCGGGTAAGGAATATTTCACGGGATATATCATTGAAAAGACGTTATCAATTGATAATATTTTTGTAATGTCGTTAATTTTTTCATTCTTTCACATTCCGCGCATTCTGCAGCATCGTGTTTTATTCTGGGGTATTTTAGGTGTCTTGGTGTTAAGAGCGCTTATGATTGGGGTTGGGGCAACGCTCATTACTGAATTCAGTTGGATGCTTTATATATTCGCAGTGTTTCTGATGTTTACGGGCATCAAAATGTTGGTTGTGACTGAATCTGATCCGGATATTTCAAAAAATCCTGTGTTAAAGCTATTGCAAAAGTGCTTTAAGATTTCCAACGAATTACATGGTGAAAAATTTTTAATCCGTAAATTGGATCCAGTTACGAACTTAAACGTTATCTGGATTACGCCACTTTTGGTTGCGTTGATTTTGATAGAGCTTGCGGATATTATCTTTGCCATTGACAGTGTGCCTGCAATTTTTTCAATTACGCAAGATCCATTTCTTGTTTATACCAGCAACATCTTCGCGATTTTGGGGCTTCGTGCCTTATACTTTGTGCTGGCTGCAATCATTCATCGGTTCTCCTACCTAAAGCCAGCGTTAGCCTTAGTCCTTGTGTTTATTGGCAGCAAGGTATTTATTGCAGAACTGTTGGGGATTGAAAAAATCCCTGCAAGCATATCGTTGGGCATTACGTTGGGGTTACTCACCGGGGGCATTGCGGTGTCTATCTATAAGTCGCGTGCTTAATCCAACAAGCTTTCGTGTAGTCCCGAAAGCCTATTGGATTGGCTTACAATTGATTGATAGCAAGCACTTATTTTGGTAAGAAACTATCTGTAACTTCTGAGTTGCAAAGTTCATCAGCTAGAATACAGGCCATTAATGCTTCTAGGTTGCTAGAATGCTCTGGTAATTTAATCAACGAAAGAAAGCGCGCAATTTCACGGCGTTCAAAGTTAACATCAGATTCCCAACCAAGACGCAGAACCATCTCCTCAGCCTGGGCCAAATGCAGTGCTGCTCTAGGTTCAGATTCTTTAACTCTTTTTAGAGTTTTCTTAATGTTTTCTAAAGTAAGTATATATCCTGCTTGTTGATCTGGCAGAAAGCCATCTAAATCTCCCGGAGAATAACCAGGTATCTCAACTGCGTTTAGGGCTGAATCGATTTCAGTATACGTACGTTCAATTAACGAGTTGCTTAAAATCATTAACACCCTTGCCATTGGATCCAAAGTTTTAATTCCAAACAGTCTTTCTAATCGTGCTAGATCATCAGCTGTCAGTGCTTCTTTTATGCTGCGACCTACAACGCCGGATTTTAGCCATTGCGTATCTTCCGCAGTCATTGCTACGGCTGCAGAAGGTGATGTTGCAGTTGGGTTTAACTCATCAGCAGTCGCTACAGCAGCTGCAGCACCAAAAGCAGAATTGCCAAGACTGCCGGCAATGGCAAGGGTAAGTAATAATTTTTTCATATCTAGTCTCCTATGTTAATAGTGTTTAGGGATAAAATCCCTTCAATGGTATCGCCGTGTGGTATGTATATAAGGATAAATTTATAAAGATTCAAGCATTAGTCAAAATCTTTGAAAGTATTCTTAGAAATAGATGATTTTTTCAATCAATCAGTGTATATTTAGTGCAGTTTTTAAAAGGAAACGTTCATGGGAAGTGTGCAACAACGTCGATCTACTGAAAAATCTAGGGAGAAAAAAATTTACATCCCCAAGACCTATCGCAAAAAAGATATTCAGCAGAATGTGTGGGCGGTGTATCGATTGATTTATCCCTATTTATGGGGGGCGGTGTGCTTAATGTTGTCAGCGATGATGGGGTGGGGGGTATTAGCTTATAATCCCAATTTTCCATCATGGAGTACGGTGACAACGGTTTATACGGATATATCATGGTTAGATTACGTCATGAACTTCCAAACAGATTTGCTATTGCAAATGATTGGAATTGGCATGTTTGCGTACATTGCCATTCTTGCAGTGTGGGGCGGTTTTTTAGTATCGCGCAGACGCATTTCTTATCTCAGATCACGAGTGTTATTTGCGGTATTTTCCTCAGGAATATTTGCTGTGATTGGTGCGGCGTGCGAACCCCAATTTATTAGCTTTTTTTCAAACGTAGCCATATTGATGCCTGCGGGGTTTGGTGGAGCCTTTGGGCGATTGATCTTAACGTATCTTGCCGCAGTTTTAAACGTATTGCCAAGTCCTATATATTATCTACTGATATCTGCATTGGGGTTGCTTGGGATCAGTCTATTTGTACTATCACTGGGCTTTAGCAATCAACAAATTCAAGGGATGATGAAATCTATTGGGCGCATCGTATTAAAAATTGGGCAGTACGCATATATTGCAATTCGATTTGTAATGCACGCAACGGCGTTAATAGCGCGACGCATTAAGGATCGTTTTTCACGTCAGTCAGATGAATTTGAACCGGTGACTCATAAATCATCACACTCACCAACAGCTCGACGTGAACCTGCGTTTGATACGGCGTATACGCATGCAGAACAAGACTATGACTATGATGATGATGACGATCACGCACCTTGGGATAATGATGATAATGAACCCGTTGAGCCTATTGCTCCTGTTCAAAAAAAGGGCATCGTTGAAAGCTTTAAAGAAAAAACCTTTAAGAAGCAGGAGCCTCGAAAAATTAGTAGATCTGATAATTCTCAATATCAGCCCCCATCATTAGAGTTATTAACGCCATCAGCGCCATCGATCAAAGATCCCAGTTTAAGCCGCAAAGCGTTGGAAGAAAATGCGGAACGTTTAATGCGCGTATTAAATGAATTCGGTGTTAAGGGGCGTATCCTTGGGGTGAAGCCAGGACCTGTCGTAACCTTATATGAATTAGAACCCGCCGCGGGTGTTAAATCTGCTCGTATTATTAGCTTGTCGGATGATATCGCCCGATCAATGAGTGCACGTTCTGCGCGTGTATCCGTCATCCCGGGGCGTAATGCGATGGGGATTGAATTGCCCAACGAACATCGTGAAACGGTATACTTTAGGGAAATTTTATCCAGTTCTGATTTTCAAGATAACTCGTGTCAACTGCCCTTAGGTTTAGGCAAAGATATTGGTGGGCATCCCATCATCACCGATCTTGCAAAAATGCCCCATTTGTTGGTGGCAGGAACAACAGGCTCTGGTAAATCAGTGGGGATCAATGCGATGATTCTATCGTTGTTATACAAGCTGTCTCCGAATGAATGTAAGTTCATTATGATTGATCCAAAGATGTTGGAATTATCGGTGTATGATGGCATTCCTCACTTGTTGTCTCCCGTTGTGACTGAACCCAAAAAAGCCATCGTTGCATTGAAATGGGTGGTTCAAGAAATGGAAGCTCGCTATCGTGCCATGGCACAACTCGGAGTGCGTAACATTCAGGGGTACAATGATAAATTGCGTCGATCAACTGATGCAGGGGAGGTTCTGTCCAGACGTGTACAAACGGGATTTGATTCAGAAACGGGCGCTCCTGTCTTTGAAGACCAAGCCTTGGATATGACTCTATTCCCCTACATCGTTGTGGTGGTCGATGAAATGGCAGACTTGATGTTGGTTGCGGGCAAGGAAATTGAGGCGGCAGTTCAACGGTTGGCTCAAATGGCGCGTGCTGCGGGCATCCATTTAATTATGGCGACTCAGCGTCCATCCGTAGACGTGATCACGGGTACGATTAAAGCCAACTTTCCAACGCGCATTGGATTCCAAGTTACGTCTAAAATCGACAGCCGTACTATTTTGGGTGAACAAGGTGCAGAACAGCTGCTGGGTCGTGGTGATATGTTGTACATGGAGGCAGGTGGACGTATTCGCCGTGTGCATGGAGCCTTTGTTGCAGATGATGAGGTTGAACGAATTGTGACGCAATTAAAAGTTCAACAAGATCCAAACTATGTGGATATCTATGCGGTGGCCGAAGATTCAGGTGGAAGCTATGATCCAGACATGACGGGTGGAAAAGACGGATCGGGTGATGAATTGTACGATAAAGCCTTGTCAATTGTTTTAAGCGAGGGTAAAGTATCAACAAGCTTTATTCAGCGCCATCTCAGCATCGGGTATAACCGTGCTGCTAAGATTGTGGATGTGATGGAAAAAGAAGGCGTTATTAGTGCGCCGAACCACGTTGGTAAGCGAGAAATTTTAGTTCCCCATGAAAGAGGTCGATAAACATGTTAAGAAGAATTACAAAGTGGATGTGTGTGGTCGTTATTGGACTGACTGCGGTGAATGCTGCTGCAACAGCTAACGACGGCAAAATGGATGACGCCACGAAAAAGGTTTTAATCAAGCAAGTTCAAAATTATTTAAATTCAGTGCGCTCATTAAAAGCTCGGTTTAGCCAGTCTGATCCGAAATCTGGTAATTTGTACCAGGGATCGTTGGTGTTGCGTCGTGGGGGTAAGATCCGCGTACAGTATGATCTACCCTATGGATTGATTATGGTGGGCAGTGGCGGAGAATTACGCTATTACGATCAAAAAATGGATAAAGTAAATTCTACAAGTACGGATTCAACACCACTTGGAACTCTGTTGTCGGATGTTGTGGATTTTGAAAAAGACATGAAGGTTCTTGATGTTCGTAAAGCATTTGGAACCATTCGTATGTTGGTTACAAAAGAGGGCTTTGGGAATGGAGGGTATTTAGTCCTTGTATTCTCAGATAATCCCATAGCCCTTCGTCAATGGGTTGTGATGGATCAAAAGCAAAACCAAATTAACTTTTCGTTGATTAATCCAGTGTACAATGATTCAGTTGAAGAATGTAACTTTGATTTAAATTCAGTCAAAAAGCGTTTATGAATATAACTTTAAAAACTATAGCTTTCTTTTGTCTATGTCATTTGGGGACGGTCTTAAGCGGTGAGACAGGTTCTCAAACTATTCTTGATTCTGCCGCATATCACTCACCTAAGGATTTAGACAGTACGCATACATTTTTAGGAAAATTTCTGCCAAAACGTTTGTTTTTGATGTTAAGTGAAAAAGATAAATACTTAACGATGCGATTGTTACAGCAAGCCCTGGAAACTAGCCCATCTTATTTGGATACCAAATGGAACAATTTGGATAATCAACATCGGGGAAGCATCCTTGTATATCCAGTAGAAAACTTAGAAGGCAATAAATGCAGAAAGTTTTTAGTCCGGTTTTATATTAATGACGAAGGCACCGACGTATATGGACGAGCCTGTCGAATTAATAATGAATGGCAAATATTAGATTAAACTTTCACTCTATTCATTTTTATTTACGTGTCATTTTTTTAGCAAAACAATTTACACATCATTTACCAAGATATGATATATTCCAAGATGAAAAGAAGGTGGAATAGACGATGGCATTCAGTAAATTTTTAGATCCAAAGAATGATTATTTGTTCAAACGGTTATTTGGAACCGAAAAGAACAAGGATATTCTTATTCACTTTATCAACAGCGTTTTACACCTTGAGGGTGAGGATGCGATTCAGGATGTCACATACCTTCAAACGGATCTAAACCCAGAGTATGCTTATAAAAAACAATCCATGGTCGATGTGTTGTGTCGTGATATAAAAGGAACTCAGTTTATTATTGAGATGCAGGTTGCAAAGTTTTCAGGGTTTGAAGAACGAGCCCAATTTTATGCAGCAAAAGCCTATATCAATCAGATGGATGTCGGTGAAAAGTACCAAGATTTGAAAGAGGTAATTTTTATTGCGATTACGGATTATGTGATGTTTCCCGATAAAACCACGTGGAAATCAGATCATGTAACGTTGGATAAAAAAACGTTTGAAAATAATTTAAAAGCATTTAGCTTTACGTTTATTGAATTGCCTAAATTCACAAAAACACTTGATGAATTATCCACCATAGAAGAGAAATGGGTGTATTTCTTTAAACATGCCCATGAGACGTTGGATAAGGATTTAACAACATTGTTGGGAGATGATGTCGTCTTAAAGAAAGCCTTTGACGAATCAACAAAATATTCCATGAGTGAACGAGAGTGGAATTCTTATGAAGCAGCCTTAAAACATGAACGCGATGCAAGAGCGATTGAAGATTATAAGATTCAACAAGCTGAAGAAAAAGGCTTAAAGCAAGGACTTGAAAGAGGCATGGAAAAAGGCATAGCTAAGGGTATGGAAAAAGGCATAGCTAAGGGTATGGAAAAAGGCATAGCTAAGGGCATGGAAAAAGGCATAGCTAAGGGCATGGAAAAAGGCAAATCTGAAGGTGAAAAAGCCGCTAAGATTGAAATTGCTCGTGGGATGTTACAAGACAAATTGCCGATATTGGCTATTGTTAAGTATACTGGCTTAACAGAAGACGAGATCAAAGCGATCGTACTATAGTAGTCCTGAGGCAGGGATGATCCCTGCACCCCATAAGTTGGATTCGATTCGCACAGACACGGGTTGAAAAAACAACGCCGGTCTGAAAAAACTATTGACTTCTCAAACTTTTTATGTATACTAATAACTAGAATTGCGAAGAGGCTACCCAAAAACCTGGGTAGCCTTTTTTCGTTCTACGTCTTTGAATCTTTCAGCCATTGGTTGAACCACTCAAAGACACGCCGAACCGAATCCCCAGTACAGGCGCTCAACTACCCGATCAGTAGATTGAATCCTGTAAACAACCCCTAGAGCCGACGGGCTCGTAAAACACCGACTTTGTATAGTATACTAAAGTCCGCCTTTCCCCATTCGTGTAAGAAATGGGGTTCTTTTTGCACGTGCGGGTTACTGGGGATTCTCTCGGTTTTAAAACTAAATAACGACAACATCACGCTAATGGATGCAACGTCACGTTGCTTAGATCCGATGGGTCTGACACGGATTTTATCTAATTTAACTTTGAAAGCTACACACACAGTACTTTCAAACAAACACAAGGAACTAAAACACTACTCTTCACAAAAACATCTCAAAATCATTTTTCACCCTCAATGATCCTGCGCCGAAGGTGGGTTCAAATTCCCTCTCTTTCCCTCACATTGTATTTTATTACACATCTCAAACCACACTCAATCTAATCTAAGAGGTGCAGCATCATGCTGCCTAATGGGTCCAGGGATCATCCCTGGTGCAACGGCACGTTGCCAGCGTCACGCTGGAAGGTTGCCGTACCATGAATCGGCTGAAACTTTTGTTTTGGTGGCCCCAAAAATATGCAGCTGACTTTCGGCGCGTGTCAATGCTACGTATAACAAACGGTAATACTCTTTTAGTTGACTTTCTTTATAGCGCTCTTTTAACGCCTTATATTCCAGGGTTTCATTCTGACTATCCGATGTACATAAAAACATCGTTTCAATCTCATCCGTTAGAAACACGCTACGGACTATGGGTAATTGCGTTGAATCTGCAAGAATGACAATGGGTGCTTGTAAGCCTTTTGCACCATGAACCGTCAGAATACGCAAAGCATCGTGCTCCGTCCGATTTACCTGAGCCATCGGTATGGTTTGAATATATGCCATTAATTCTGAATGCGTTGTCTTTAAGTCTCCGGTCAATTTCCATACTTTTAAACTTTCAAACACTGCTAATACGTTTGAAATATGGTAAGCTTCCACGGCCAAATGATCGATGACCCACACGCTAATTTTTAAATATAAATCTTCAAGTGATGTATACCCTTCAGTTGCACGCATCACAGATACAAACATGGGGTGATCATGAATATATTCTATTAAGGGTTTTTCACTTATAATGCGCTGTACAGCAAACAGTAATCCTTCTGTTTTCATATTGACTAATGGATTCAGCAACCATCCCATCATACTCAAGTGATCCAATGGTTGTACAATAAGGGTTAGTGTTTGCAAGATAAATTGAACAAAATGATCCTCATGCATCATCTGTCTATTAGGGGCAGAAAATGGAATTTCACGCTCTTTCAGCGCTAGTTGCAGTTGATCTAAATGCTCTCCACGTCGTCGAATCAGGATTAAGATATCGTTTGGATTTACCCTATGGAGGGTTCCTTTATGAGTGATTTCAGAACCAATCAACTTTTTGATTTCATCGGCGACTTGGTTTGCAAATACCTCATACACATCTTGATCACTTTCTTCATCAACTGTACACAGGGGATGTACAACAACATTTCCACCAGCTCCGTGAAATGCAGTATGCTTTGAATATTCTTCAATTAAAGGACGATGCTCAAAAATAGTATCTACAAAATCCAGGATCGTTTGCATCGATCTAAACGATATATCTAGGGAAACATCGTTCCAAGAACGCAATGAAGATTTGCCTAAATAATGGGTTTTAATGCGGTGAAAAATATCAGGATCAGTGCCTTGAAAGCCAAAGATTGCTTGTTTATGATCGCCAACGACAAAGATAGTTTTATGATCTTCATTTTGAAAGAATCCATCAACAATACAATCGATTAATTTCCACTGAAAAATATTCGTATCTTGCGCTTCGTCCACCAAAATGTGATCGATCTTTCGATCTAATTTGTACAAAATATGTTGAGCCATTGACGGATCAGATAACACTTCTAAGGCTTTAAAGATTAGATCGTCATAATCCAAACACCCCTTATCCAGCTTTAAATTGGTGTAATACGTCAGAAATTCGGATGCCAGTTTTACAACCAGTACTGTGCTTTGAACAGTGCGATCTCGTTTGATTTCTTGATCCCACTCAAATACCTCATCTGCCAATCGAAACAGTTGACCGACTTCGTTTGGATAAACAGTGCTTACTTTTTTGGACACTAATCGCTTTCGTGGGGTTCCTTTGTCGGTCAACAAAACATCGGTTAATGATTCCAACTTTCTTGATTTTAAGGCCTTTAACAAGGATTGAATGAATAATGCATCATTTTCAGATGCTTCAGGAATGTTTGCTAATTGATCAAAGCTAAAGGCATCCAGAGTCAATGATACCTCTTTTAACACGTCGACTTCTAACCTTGGATGATTGATATATTCTTCTAACTTTTCTTGGAATGCATCAATTCCATCCATTAAAATAAATCGAAAGAATGCTTGCTCATCCAGAATTTTTTCCACAATGCCATTAAACTTAAACCGTGAAAACACTGTGTAAATACGTTGCAATTCAACCTTAGATTGACTCAATAATTCCGATGCGGCCTGCTTAATCAAGCGCTTCATCGTAACGTCATCCATCAATCGTGACGCAAACGGAATCTTACTTTCCGTAGGGCAACTGGATACTATAGTTTGAGCAAAACTGTGAATGGTCTGAATTTGAATAGGTTCATCAAAAATCTGATTTAACAGTACCCGTGCTTTGGATACATTTTTGGGTGTTCCCCCTATGTCAGGGTCTAATTGCTGTAACCGTTTGATCAGTTCGGGTTCAGGTAGAATCGCCCACTGCTCTAAGATATGATGCAACCGATGTTTCATTTCCAAGGCAGCGGCTTGAGTAAACGTAATACACACAATTGCTTTAGGATTCGCACCTTGCAACAACAGTCGCAGTAATCGATCGATCAATACTTTTGTTTTGCCCGATCCCGCAGACGCATTCACCCATACATTCGCCTGCGGGTCTGAGGCTGCTAACTGATTCGCAGCAATGGTTTTATTGACGTTAAGCATTACCCTCTGATATCAAATGCAAGAATCCTTCGTCGTCAATGATTGCCTGTTGGGTCGTATTAATCCACCCATCTTCAGTTGCGATGTTTGCAGGAATATTAGGTCCCTTTATCATAAGCACGCCCTCTTCACCCGCTGGCAAAACAACCTTTGTTTTAGGATCAACAATCTGAGTTTGAATACCAGGTAACGGCTTTCCAAAGGATCCCTTCTTGGTACCCATTTGCTTAATCGATCCTGAAATATAGTTATTGTGATTCAAGGAAACTACTAAAGGAATTTCAGGTAATCCGAACCCTTCAAATAATTCTACATGAATTTTTTCTTCAAACTGGGTATAAATCGAATCATCTTTTGTTGTTCCAACCGCCACTGCAAATCGAACATCTGGGAATGTCAGTGCCTGACCAGAGTTTAAAATCTTGCGATAAAATTCGCTATTCGAAATCAACAACGTAATTTTATACTGCTTCATCAACGCGTTAATGGTGCTTACGGTTACCCGATCAGGTTCAACATTTGTACAAGCAATACCCACCGCATTTAACAAGGGATACCACAACTGGCCGATTGCCCCAACAGACGATTGATAGGATGCTTCTGATAAGATCCAATCTTTGTGACGCATAAACAATAACTGTGAAAAGGCTTCGGTGTTAGATAAAATATTGTAATGCGTGATATGCGTCGGCTTGTGGATATCGTCGGATAAGATCAACGCTACATCATCAGGCCCAGCCTTATTACCCAATAGTTTTTTGACTAGAAAGCGTAACGGGCACAGCAATATCCCCGTGCCAATAATGGCTGATTTAAATACGTTTACTCGCAGATCTTGACCATTAATCACATGCTTTATGCATCCTGCTAATGGCTTACTTTCATCAAATACCAAAATCTCATCCACGTTAAGTGACTTGCATGCATCGCGCAATTCTTTATCTGATAAGTTTGATGACAAGTTAACCACAGTTTTGTTCATAAACATCAACGTTAAGTTTGTAACAACTGTGAAGAATGATGGATGTCCAATCACTGCAATAATCTTGGATTTTGCATTTAAACGATGAACCAACACCTCAATAAACTTTATTGCGGTAATGATAAGCTTACCATAACTAATAGGCTTTATTTGTGGCATCGTCAACATGGGCGAGAACCAGCGCTTCTTTGCAATTTTCAAAATTTCCAACGGCAAAATATCCTGTTTAGATTTACGCAGTTGTACTGATGCATATCCAAGTTCTGTTACAGCTTTTCGAATCTCTTGGCTGGTTGTGCCAGATGGTAATGGCTTACCAAAGGTAATAGAAATTTTAGCGGGTACTTCATGTGGAATCTTAAAGAAGAACTTCCCGCGCTCATAACTAAAAATCGATCCCCAAACTTGGTCAATATAAACGGGAATTATTGGAACATTTTTAGACGATACACCTTCAATTAATCGTTCCACACCACGACGAAACGGCAACATGCTGCCTGTTCGCGTTAATTCGCCTTCTGGAAAAATACAAATGGTTCCACCAGTTTGCAGATGGTGTTTAGCAACATCCAAGGATTCTTTAACCCGTCGTCCTTCGTATACTGGAATGTATTGCAAAATCTTAAACAACCAACTGAATAACTTTAGATTGTACATTTTATGATAAATCATAAATGAAATGTTACGTTTGCGGCACGCTGACCAAATTAACAATCCATCAATATAGGTGACGTGGTTAGGCACTAAAATTACCCCACCTTTATCTGGAATGTTTTCAAGTCCCTTAACATTAATGCGATATGAAACTCTGGTAATTAAGAAATTAATTACTCTGAAAAAGAAGATCGGCAATTCTTTTAATGCATAAATTGTAATTGCGACCGTCACAATACCAAACAATGCTAATATTTTATCTTCGGGTAATTTGAGAACAGTAGCCCCAAAAATAAAATAAGCGAATGATGCAATTAACATACCCAATGTATCAACATAGTTTGCCGTTGCAAAAATGCGCCCTCGTTCGTTTCCCTTAGCACGTTGATGTAAAAAGGTATAAATCGGGATAATAAAGAGACCTGCTGAAAAACCTGTGATTCCAAGTCCTATGACCGTTTGAATATATGAGTCTCCTGAAAAGGCTGCCCACAATGTTCCAATGGCAATACCAATTGATCCAAAGGGAATCAGCCCTGGTTCATACGTATCTTTTGAATACCACCCTGCAACAATACAGCCAGCAGCAATTCCAAGACCAATGACCCCTTGTAATAAGCTTGAATAAAAATCATTCACATGCAAAATGGTTTCGCCATATAACGGTAGAATCATTTGAACTAAGGCGCCTAAAAACCAAAACCAACCAATGCCTAAAATTGCAACGGCAATTGATTTGCGACGACGAATTGTTTTTGCACTTTCCCAAATATCTCTCCATGGATTAATTGGAAATGGCTTTTTAAATACAACTACTTCAGTTTTCGGAATTCTTAAACTGTTCAAATATCCAAGAACAGCCACACCAATTAAAATTAATCCAACCATCCATAACTGAGATGCAAACCACTCAACAAACAAACCACCCAAAACTGCACCAATAATTGCAGCAATAAACACACTCATCCATAACAGTGAATTAGCCACTGATAGATATTGTTTTTCTAACATTTCTGGCAACAAACCAACCTTAGCCGGGAAAAAGATACACGAACGTGTCATCATTAAAAATAAACACACCAACATAAAGTCAACGTTACCAATGAACATCGCTAATAAAATAAAGCTTGTAATTATGATTTCAGATAACTTTACATACATAAAGATATTACGTTTAGAAAAACGATCAGATAAATATCCCGCATATCCAAGGAATAACAAATACGGCGCAGAAAATATCGCACCGATCACTGCAATATAAACGGCGGTTGTTTCATGATCAAACATTCCTTTAATCATAAACATTAAAAAGAACTTGTACGTGTTATCGGATAATGCCGACAAAAACTCTGCAATTAAATAAGATACAAAACCCTTTTTTCGTAATAATCTGCCATATGTGACAGACTCTTGTGTTAGTTCTTGATTCACGTTTTTCTCGATCCATTAAACAGTTAATCAACTAATACCTGATCTACTAGACCAAGTTCAAGAAATTTCCCAAAATAATGTCGTTTAAAAAAGATCAAAATAGACTTAAACTCTTTCTGAACTCTTGAGATATCTACACTATTTTGTTTATAGTCCATCCAGATTTCCGCACAATAGTGCGGCACCATTGATTCATGCACCTTGGTAAGTGCCGCTATAACCATCGATGTCTTTTGATCAAAGGGTATCATCAATCCTGAATTTGGTTCGATTACAATCCCAGATTCGTGAAAGAAACGTCGGATCTCTGAAAACATACGTTGATTGTGCGTATCTTTGAATTTTAACTTAGTAGGTTTAATGTTTGCAGCGACATCCAAAAAATGAGGTTTTTTTAAGGTAAATCGAACCTGATCCCCCATCACTAATAACATTAATCGATCCACAACCTCTTGCGGAGCCCTTACACGATGTTGTATATGTTGCACAATTTCATGAATGGTCATAAATCCGTTGTTTAAACATTTTCGCATCTCTGTAAAAATTGCATCCGTGAAATTAAGCGTTGCGTGACCTTTCTGAACTTTTGAAGCAAATTGATCAAAGTTCGACACACATCCAAAATAAAAATCAGCCGTGGTTCCTGTTTGAATGTTGGCGGTTTCATCATAATTTCGTTGCCAAATATCAACACGCTGAAACGGCATCATCATTAGATCATAGCGTTGAGACGCCATCAGCATATCTGAAGTGTCTCCTAGAAATGCTTTCTGATCTTGATCTAACCCAAGCTTGATATAGTTTCGTGCAATGGGTAATGTTCCAACAAACCTGAAAGCCCCCGGATTATCTTTATTAAGCGCCTGACGAATTTGGCTGGGGTAAAATGTATGAAAGTCCGCACCTTTCAAAATCTTTTCCAGATGTGATGCATCTAACGATTTCAAATATGCCAACAGTTTATCTATGAAAGCTTTATCTTTAAGGGCTGTAATTTTCTTTAATGATAAAACGCTTAGCTCATAAAATACTCTATCCAACCATTCTGATGTAATCGGATCCGTCATGCGAAACGTGATTTCTTTCAACAAATCTAGAACAACTTGATATTCTGCCCACCCTGTTGTCGCTTCGTATGGAAGGATTGCATACCCACCCGGTGCCAGGCTATCTTGAATAAAACCAACTATCTTTGATCGTTCATCCAAATTTGCAAACGATAAGGCATTCCCTTGATAGATGTACTGCAAACGCTGCGACATCCCATTATCAGGTAAGTTTAAGAAATTCTTTGTACAGTCTGCATATTGCAAATGTCGATGATAGAATGTTGCATCCGAATAGCTTTGTGCTAAAAAAGAGGTAGTGTAAGAACTGTCGCCTAGGTCTGCATAGGTGAAATTATCTGGATGTTTAACATACCGTCCCGACACCAGTGCATCTATCCATAAGACAGTATCGATCATTTGAGTTGAGTTAAATACGCATTGTTTTAGAGGAAGTTTTATTTTTTCTTGTTTTTTTAAGCGACCAAATGCCATAAAAATGAGCCTTTTTAACCATCATTTATAAAATTACAGGCTAATTATGAAAAAAGCACGTGATTTTCTTAAAAAAGTTTTTATAATAGGGGTGTTTTAAAATTAGAAAGAGGCGTCATACTATGAATCGAATTTGGTTATTAATTATTATCGTTGTTGCAGCAGTATTATATTTTGTGTTCAACAAGCAAAACGTTAAAGAAGTTGCATTAGAAGTTGAACAAAAAGCTGAAACTGTTATCCACGAAGTAAAAGAAGTTGCAGAAGAAGCTAAAGAAGAAATCAAAGAAGAAGCTAAGAAGGTTGAAGACGAAGCTAAAAAGGCTGAAGAAGTCGTAGCTGAAAAAGTTGAAGAAGTTGCTCACGCTGTTGAGAAAAAGGCTGAAGAAGCAAAGAAGTAACCTTTAACCAAAGCTGGTGTTAATTTATAGGGGGCGATACGCCCCCATTCATTTTGTGAGTTCATGAAACATATTATTATTTATACAGATGGTGCCTGCAAAGGCAACCCAGGCGCCGGTGGATGGGGCGCGATCATCAGTTATCAAGCCACTGAAAAGGTTATTTCTGGATCAGAAAAACACACCACCAATAACCGTATGGAAATGATGGCAGTGATTCAAGCGTTATCCACGTTAAAAGAACGTTGCAAAGTTGATCTGTACACCGACAGCAAATACGTCAAAGACGGTTGCGAATCATGGATGCACAACTGGATTAAAAACAACTGGTTAACTGCCGCAAAACAACCCGTAAAAAATCAAGACCTGTGGGAAAAGCTTTATGCATTATTTCAACAACAGGACATAAATTTATTCTGGGTTAAAGGACATTCGGGGCACCCCATGAATGAACGTGCCGATGCACTAGCAACCCAAGCCATTAAAGATCTTTTGAAGGGTGGAATTCATTATCGTAATTAAACCCTTAATCGTTGTATCCGCCATTGCGCTAATGAATGATCACAACCAAGTTCTGTATGCGCAACGCCCAAAAGGCAAAAGTATGGAAGGCTTGTGGGAGTTTCCAGGCGGAAAACTGGAGCCCGGTGAAACTGCAGAAAAAGCAATTCAACGCGAATTGATGGAAGAATTAAATCTGCATGTTGAGTTGACCGATCTAATCCCCCTGACATTTGCAAGTCAAGAGTACGATGACTTTATCATGATTATGCCTTTGTTTATTTGTAGACAATGGTCAGGAACCCTTCATCCAAATGAAGGTCAAGCCTATGCCTGGGTTAATTTAGACGATTTAAAATCGCACCCCCCGCCCCAGACACCACAACTGTTGAAAGTGATCAGAAGAAGTGTTTAACGATATTAAAATCACCCACTTAAACACCAAGCTATGAATGTTATAAAAAACTTCATATTGTGTAAAATAGTCGCATATCTATTACTTAATTCATACATATCTGTATGATTGACACAATCAATCGGTTTATCAATGATTTTCCCTGTTCTATTGATTTGTTGTCAAAAATATTCTTTTTCTAATCACTTTCAACAGTTGTGCCCATGCCCCCCGCAGATGAACCTTTATTAGATCATATCTTGAAATTTCTGAAGGCAACGTGCCGCCAACCTGCGGTTGGATCCATTAGGTTAGATTGAGTGTGTTTTGAGGTATGTAAGAAGAGGCTAGTTGAGGGGATGAGAGAATTTTTGACCTACCTTCGGCGCAGGATCATTGAGGGTGAAAAATGATTTTGAGATGTTTTTGTGAAGAGTAGTGTTTTAGTTCCTTGTGTTTGTTTGAAAGTGCTGTGTTTGTAACTTTCAAAGTTAAGTTATATAGAATCCGTGTCAGATCACATCGGATCTAAGCAACGTGACGTTGCATCCATTAGCGTGATGTTGTCGTTATTTAGTTTTAAAACCGAGAGAATCCCCAGTAACCCGCACGTGCAAAAAGAACCCCATTTCTTACACGAATGGGGAAAGGCGGACTTTAGTATACTATACAAAGTCGGTGTTTTACGAGCCCGTCGGCTCTAGGGGTTGTTTACAGGAGCTGTGACTACTGATCGGGTAGCTGAGCGCCTGTACTGGGGATTCGGTTCGGCGTGTCTTTGAGTGGTTCAACCAATGGCTGAAAGATTCAAAGACGTAGAACGAAAAAAGGCTACCCAGGTTTTTGGGTAGCCTCTTCGCAATTCTAGTTATTAGTATACATAAAAAGTTTGAGAAGTCAATAGTTTTTTCAGACCGGCGTTGTTTTTTCAACCCGTGTCTGTGCGAATCGAATCTATCTATAGGGTGCAGCATCATGCTGCCAACGTGCCGTTGCATCCATTAGGTTAGATTTGGAGCTTTATAATCCGTGTCAGTGCGAATCGGATCTGATCTAATGGGTCTAGGGATCATCCCTGGTGCAACGTCACGCTTACATCATGCGTGTGCGTAATACGTAGGGTAGTATACCTCCATGACGATAGTAGTCAATCTCTGATTCCGTATCCAGTCGGCAGAGCAGTGGGACTGTGCGTTCCGTTCCATCTGAGTAGGTGATGTGTAAATCAATCTTTGAACGGGGATGATTTAAATCTTTAAGTCCTGGGATATTAAAGATTTCATTACCAGAAAGTTGAAGATCTTTTCGAGTGATTCCATCCATAAAGGTGAGGGGAAGAACGCCCATTCCGACTAAATTGGATCGGTGGATGCGTTCAAAGGATTCGGCAATGACTGCTTGGATTCCCAGTAGTTTTGTGCCTTTTGCAGCCCAATCGCGGGATGATCCTGTTCCGTATTCTTTTCCTGCAATTACGATAAGCGGTGTGTTTTGAGCTTTATGTTCCATTGCGGCATCATAAATGCTGGTGATATTTCCGGAAGGATCTTTTGCGAATCCGCCTTGATGTTCTGGTGTTAGCTCGTTTTGAATGCGTATATTTGCAAAGGTTCCGCGCATCATGATTTCGTGATTTCCTCTGCGAGATCCGTAGGAGTTAAAATCGTCTTGTGAAACACCTAATGTTTGCAGGTGTTTTCCAGCTGGGGATGATGGTTTGATATTACCGGCTGGAGAGATGTGATCGGTTGTAATACTGTCGCCAAACATCGCAATAACTCTTGCATTTTCGATATTTTGCAAAGCAAGGGGGGCTGATGAGAAGTGTTCAAAATAAGGTGGGTTTTGAACGTAAGTACTGGTATCTTTCCAAGGGTAGAGTGCTACTTTTGGAGTCTGTAATTGTTTCCAGATCTCTGATCCTTCAAATACATTTGCATATTTAGACTGGAAGATAGTTTGAGTTAACGTTGTTTCCAAAGTTTTTTGAATTTCATCATTGGATGGCCAGATGTCTTTTAAATAGATGGGTTGACCTGTGGGGGTGATGCCAATGGGATCGTTTTCAAATTCAATAAGTGTTGTGCCTGCTAATGCATAAGCAACGACCAGCATGGGAGATGCCAAAAAGCTGAGTTTAACTTGAGGATGAATGCGACCTTCGAAGTTTCTATTTCCAGAAAGGACTGCAGCGACATCCAGTTGAGCTTCGTCGATAGCTGTGGCAATTTTAGGGTCTAATGGCCCGGAGTTTCCGATGCAGGTGGTACATCCATAGCCGACCAAGTTAAATCCCAATTGATTTAAATAGGGAGTGAGGTGTGCTGCGTTTAGATACTCTGTGACGATTTGAGATCCGGGGGCTAACGATGTTTTAACCCACGGTTTTGATATTAACCCTTTTTCAACGGCTTTTTTAGCCAGTAGTCCAGCGCCAATCATCACAGAAGGATTTGATGTATTTGTGCAACTGGTGATGGCGGCAATAACAACGGAGCCATCTTTTAATTGATAGTCTGTGTTCGGGATGTGTACTGATTTAAAGCTTTCGATTGCGTTGGATACACTGCTTGCAACGTTGGATAGTGGGATACGATCCTGAGGGCGTTTGGGCCCTGCAACAGAGGGTGCGATGGTTGATAGGTCTAGTTCTAACGTATCAGTGAAGATAAGATCGTCTTGTTCACGCCATAGTCCCACAGACTTTGTATACTGTTCAACGAGTTGAATAAGGTCTGGTGAGCGATTCGTGAGTCGAAGATAGTTTAGTGTTTCTTGATCTACTGGAAAATATCCGCAGGTTGCGCCATATTCAGGCGCCATATTGCTGATGGTGGCTCGATCGGCTAATGATAGATAATCTAATCCTGGTCCGTAAAATTCAACGAATTTTTCGACAACGCCTTTTTTGCGAAGCATTTCAGTAACTGTCAATACGATGTCAGTTGCTGTGATACCTTCGTTAGCTTTTCCAGTTATCTTAAACCCAATGACCTCGGGAAGTGTCATTGACATACCAAGTCCAAGGGTTGTGGCTTCGGCTTCGATGCCGCCGACACCCCAGCCAAGGACGCCTAACCCATTAATCATGGTGGTGTGGCTGTCAGTGCCAATGACGGTATCTGGGAATGCCCAGTGTTCGCCGTTAGTGTCGTTTGTCCAAACGACTTTTGCAAGGTATTCTAAGTTTACCTGATGGCAGATGCCCGTGCCAGGGGGCACGACACGAAAGTTTTTAAAGGCGGATTGCCCCCATTTTAAGAATTCGTACCGTTCGGTATTGCGTTGAAATTCTAAGGTTACATTTTTTTCGAACGCCTCAGAGTTCCCCGAATGATCAACAATGACGGAATGGTCTATAACCAAATCAACGGGAGTGAGTGGATTTATTTTTTCGGAATTTCCACCAAGGGTTGCCACGGCATCGCGCATGGCAGCAAGGTCTACGATTGCGGGTACACCGGTGAAGTCTTGCATCAGTACGCGGGCGGGAGAATATTCAATGTCAGTTGGGTTTTTCCCAGATTGTGCCCAGTGTTTGAACGCTAAAACATGATCTTTTGTGATGTGGACTCCATCTTCGTGGCGCAGCACATTTTCCAATAATACTTTAAGGGAATAGGGGAGGCGTGCAGCCCAATCTAATGTATTTAGGTTGTGTACGGCATAACGTGTGTTGCCGATTTGAAGATAGCTTTTTGTAAAAAATGAGTTCATGTTCGTTTGTCCTGTTGTCAACAATCATATCGGAAAAAAGTTAACAAAGTCTTTTTGAGGAGAAATCTATAGCTAAACACACACATAAAACGATTATGCAGCGCCCTTTGCTCCACAATGCCAAAAAGGCAAGCGGGAGCAAATCTGCGCCGATAGGGTAAGAAGATCGTCGATAACCCTTGATAACGAGGTTCTCCACGATTGACAGGTGGTAGAATTGTCTCCAAAGTATCGCAAGAAGTCATTTTTTTCTTTCAGCGCAATGTGTCAACTTTATCCGTGAGTCGCCATGTTCTGAGGCGATTTATTGAAACCGATTAGAAATTTCATTTTTCAAACGGATAAATCTATGCTTTTAAAAATGCGGTTAGCGACGTTGGAGTGTGTGTTGATTCAAGGTGTAGCCCCAATTCTTTTAGCCCCATTAACACAAGTTCGGGTAGAATTGTTTGGGTTCTGTAAGATTCCCTGACGTTTTTTAGAATTTTATCTAACGATGGGCTCATGATGACCATGGGGCCTGTGGCTTCGAATGAGGTCAGCTTGGGGGAAATAGATAACGTAATTGAACCCCCTTTAGGAAGCGTGTCAATTAATAAATACAAAATGCAGGTCGTAATTCTTAGCAACAACGTTTCTTGATCTGAGGGTGGATCAAATTCATCTAAATAAAATTTGATTTTAAAGTGTGTGCAGGCATTTTCACAATGTTCAGTGAATTCTTTTTTTGTTGGAAGCGTGTCATTTTTACCGAATGCAAATGCGTACCTGAAAAAATTGATGCGACGTAATGTTTTGTTTAAGCTGTCTTTTAATAATCCATAGGCTGGATCAAATTTGATGTTATCGGGAAGATGATCGTCCAATAAGCTTAATCCCATATCAATAGCACTGACGGGTGCAACGATATCGTGGCAAATTTTTGAGGATAAAGATCCCAAGAATGAAAGTGTGTCTTTTGTATTCATGTCATTATTTTTATTATTGTAGTTAAGCGTAAGATAATTTGGAGAGGATGTAAAGGGAATATATTTTGTTAAGGATGTCATAAGCGTAGAGATGGGTAACGCACGTTAGACCCTATACACTTGACAATGCTGGATGGCGTCTCTATATTAAAGTTGAGATTAAAATATAATGCAAAAAAGAGAAGCATTATGAGATATTTACCTTTAAAATCCCTATTATTATGTACCGTATTAACATCAACCGCATCTGCTGCTGCCACATTGCATGAATCACATAGAGGTGATGGTCCGGGCACGCATAATTATTCACGTGGTGGTCAAGAGGTTAGAGTTCCTGTTAGTGAGCTTATACAGCTCCAAGACATGGTTAGGCACATGTTAGCCGCAAGTCCTGCGTCACCTACAATACCCCTTGATGAGAGGCGTGTAGCAGCGTTGCCAGCTACAACAGTTCGTGTTGATGAAGGAGAGAGAGCCGTGGTTGCGTTAGAATCAAGAATGGATAGCATTAACCTTCACAATAAAGACATTACCTTTTCCAATGCGAGTGATTTCTTAGGTGAAATTCAACGATTTGTGGAAACGTATCAAGTAGCATCTCGAACTGATTCCTTTGTTGTTGATTTATCTGCAAACTCCATTGATGGAGGATTTTTGGAAAGACTATTAGTTGTGTTGGAGCCGGTTAAAGATCGTGTATCAGAACTGCGATTACATCAAAATGGGCTTTACTTACGAAGTATAGAACAATTAGCGCCTTTATTAATGTTAGAGAGCTTTAAATATTTAACAGTTTACGCTAATTTCATCGGAACTAAACGATTGTTAGCATTTGGAGAGGGTGTCTATGATGAGGATGCTGACGATGGTTACGATGCTGTTTACTTAACGCAAGATGATTTGTTGAAATTACCAATGGATCAGCGACGCACATGTTTGCAAAAGATGATTTGGATTCCTAAAGCTTATTTCAAACCTGATGGGGATCCAACGAATGTACCAACAGTTGAAGGGCTTATTCGTAGTGATGAAATCCTTCGCATTCATCGTACGTATTACGGATTACCTGTCCGCGATTAATCGTAAATCAATAGCCTTACTAGAAGAAAGTTACTCCCATGAAATATGTTTTTCTAAGGACATTGTTCCTTATTGTATTTGTATTCCAGTTTACATTAACGTTAACAACGGCGGCTACAGCTGCTGCCGCAGAGGCTGCCCCAAGTTTTTCTGATTGTCCTACTGTATGGTGTCGGTATTCTGTAGAGACTGTTGCAGCACATTTTGAATTAATGAGTAAATTACCGGCAATTGAAAGGTTAGATTCAAAGATTAGCGGGGCGAATTTTGCCACTGCTTTTTTTAACGGGAAGCTCTTAGAAGTTGGAGAGGGTGATTCTGCTGTGTGTGTATTCACCAGTAATCACATTCATGATTTTGAAATAGGTGCTACTTATGATCGTGATCCGAGAAGAACTTTTCAAAGAACTATCATTAGTAAGGTTAATGCTATTAGGGATAAGCAAGCAGCTTTAAAAATTAGTGCGATTAGAGATGATTGGTTTGATCGTTTTGCAGCAGAAATTGAGGCAATTAAAGCTGAAGTTATTGCGCCGGCAGAACGAGTCAGAGGAATATATTCTGCATATAAAATTTTACAATCAAGGTATCGGAGTGAATACCCTTTTGTATTCAGAATGAAAGAAACGTACCCATGTTTTGATAGTGAAGCCAGTATTGCTCGATATGGAACTTTTAAGCTTAGATCAGAAGACTTAAGTAGCATGGATCTTTTAGAGTTACGGATTCACTCTCGATTCAATCCTTGTTTTTTCTGTGTTCAAATGCTGCACCATTATGCGCAACATTGGAGTGAAATGTTGGGTAAACCAGTGCGAGTGTTTGTAAGTAGTCAGGAAGTTTATCATATGCCTGAGGATGTAATGCCGGCGGATCATGTGATACCTGAAGGTGTTATGATTAAGTATGGGTTAACTATAGAGCGTGAATTAACTCTGGAAGAGATGGAGTCGTTTACTTATTCACCGGGCAGACCAGGGAAGATTATTCAAACGTTTTTACCAATGGTTGATGAGACAGCACCAGCTGCAACGGCGGCAGCTAGTGAGTAATTAAACAGATCTAGAAAGATTATATTTAACATGGAGAGATTTGCCCCACGATACTCCTTGCGGGGTAAGTTGGGGCGAGGCTGCATCTGCCAGATCGATGCTTAAATCCGTGTCGGATCACATCGGATCTAGTTAAGGGAGGCAACGGCAGGTTGCCTTATTCTATAGAGATAAGTTCAACGTCAAATAATAGAGTACTGTTTGCAGGAATGACGCCTGGGATTGCTCTGGAGCCATATCCTAAGTCTGCTGGAATGATCAGCTTGCGTTTACCGCCAACCTTCATTGACATAACGCCTTCATCCCATCCTTTAATCACAACGCCTTTTCCAATTGGAAAACGGAAAGGGTCTCCACGGTCAACGGAGCTATCAAATTTTGTACCGTTTTCTAAGGTGCCTGTATAGTGTACGACTACGGTTTTTCCTGCAACTGGGATTGGTCCTGTACCTTCTTGGATATCAACATATTTTAAGCCAGATGGGGTAGTAATGGTGTTATCTTTTTCAGTCATTTTTTGTGTAGCTCCTTGATTGATGTTTTTGGATTGAGAGGGGGCAGCATAACTGGATATAGCCATGCACATAACCCCAATGCAAAACAAAGTTTTTGATATAAAATGCATCATTGTTATCCTAATAAACACAGATACTTTAAACAAGTGAGTATAAAAAATCCACCCTATTCTTCAGTAGGTTTGGGGGAGACGGTATATGTAATACGAATGCGAGTAATTTGATTCCTTTTTCGTGCGATGATTTTACACTTTAATCCATGAATCATAAACTCTTGACCGATTTCAGGAATTTGTTCGGTTTCATAAATGATAAGTCCCGCAAGAGTTGCCGCTTCCGCGTCGGGTAGATCCCAATCAAATTCACGGTTTAAATCGCGTAATGTTACCCACCCATGCACAGAGATTGTGTGAGGGCCTTCACGGCGGACACCTGGAACGGTGACGTCATGTTCATCATCAATTTGGCCAACAATTTCTTCTAAAATGTCTTCTAATGTTACAATCCCAAGCAGGGCGCCATATTCATCGACCACGCAGGCTAAATGTTCTCTGCGTTCTCTGAACGCGTTTAACTGATCTAATAATGACGTAGATTCTGGGATGAACCACGGTTTTACACACGCGGTTTCAAGGCTGATATCTGACATATCACCATCGTGACGGGCAAGGGCTCTTAATAGGTCTTTTGTATGAAGGATACCCACGATGTTTTCACGGTTATGTAACCATACGGGATGACGAGTATAAGGACTGGATAAGACTTGTTCTAAAGCCTTGTCCAAAGGAGTTGATGCATCAATCATCACCATATTTTTACGATGCGTCATGATTTCATCGACGCTAACGTCAGCAAGATCAAGAATGCTTTCCATCATGGCTTTTTCATTTCGGGCTTTTGAACCCATATGAGCGTGAAGGGCAATTGCACCTTTTAATTCATCAACGCTTTCGTTGGGGTCATTTTCTTTGAAGCGAACTCCGGCTAGTCGTAATGAAAAGCGAGCAATGAGGTTGGTAAGTCTTAAAAAAGGTTTAGCAATTTTTAGAAAAACTTTAATAAAACCAACGGTTTTAACAGCGATCTTTTCAGGATAATAATAGGCATAAATTTTAGGAATAATTTCGCCATAGATCATAATCAGAGTGGACATGATGATTGTAGCCAGCATAACCCCAGCTTCATCGAATACACTGGTAAGGGCTGCGGTTGCAACTGCTGTGGCAGATACTTCAAGCAATGTTTCGCTGGCAAGAAGGGCGCCTATAATATCGGACATGCTTTTTCGACGTAGTTCTTCAACTTGGGCGGCTTTGCGATTTCCTTTTTTGATAAGGTTTTGCAGTTTGCCTTTGGAGGCTGCTGTAAAGGCTGTTTCAACGGCCGAGATAAAACCACTTAATACAAGACATAACAGGACAATAATTAAAAATAGGAAAATAGACACGCGGTTACCTTAAGATATTCATTATTGCCAAAATATACACTAAATTATGGATAACAAAAATAAAAAGCTTCCCGAAGGAAGCTTTTTATTAAAAGTAAGGTGTTTATTCGTCATCACCCTCATCTGAATCACCGTTTGAATCATCGGATGAATCGCTGTCTGAATCATCTTCATCAGCGTCGTTACCGCTATCTGCATCATCACCTTGATTTTCAACAGCATCTTCAATTTTACTTGCAACGTGTTTTGCATAATCTGCATCAAAATCACCGCCTGCATCTTCATAGGCTTTTTTCTTTACAGCATGATCAGCACGGTGAGCTTTCGCAGTTGCACGGTGCATTGCTGCCGTTGTTTTGTGTTCCGCAGCAGCTGCATCATCACCATCGTCAGCAGCTTGTTGTGCCGCTTGATCGGCATCATCAGCGGCAGCATCAGCTTCGTCAGCTAAATGCATGCTTTGGGCAGCGCCTTGGAACATAGATCCGGCTTCAGGGCCCATTTTAGCTGCAACTGCAGCTCCACCCGCTTTCATCGCCATTTTTCCAATAGAACCATGGGCTACTTTTTGGAAAGCTTTCTGGGCTTTTTTACCCATTTTTTTCAGCGAATCAAAAAATCCTGCGTCAACTGTAGTATGTGTGAACGAAGCACCCAGCATTAATACAGTCATTAGTCGTAGTGTGGTTTTTAGTTTCATTGATTGAATCCTTTCTTTAATCATTTCATTATTGAAGTAATGGTAACTAAAAACAATGAATAAAAGGTTAAGAAGAGACAAAAATACTCTGAGAAACGTGATTAATTTTTGTTAATGTGGATGAAAGATCAGGGGTTTCATCGTTTATCCACGTGTAAAGAATATTGCAAATAATTAAGGTGTGGGTGATTTTATCTAGAAATGTTTCGATTTTAGAGTTTAGTAGTGTTTGAGTAAGCTCATTTACAACTGGGACTAAGTTGAAATTTTCAAAACTGAGATTCTTTTGATTAAAGAGTGTTTGAAAGTCTGCTTTATAATCTGAAAGGTTTTCCAAAAAAGTTAACATCAAATCAAAGAAATCATCGGTGGATGCAGGCGATTTAATATTTGTCGTAATCTGAGCGGCGTTTAAGGCATCCATCAATACTTTTGAGATCACAGAATGCGCACTATGAAACGATTCATCTATCTGGATATTTAAATCACGTTCAATGGTTTTTGCGGAGTAGGCATTAATGCCATGCGTCGCAATCCAGCTAATAATTTCTTTTAACGAATTATGGTTCATTTCTCTCTTTAGTTCTGAGTTAGGTTGATTTATACTTTTATATAATAAAGGAATAATAAAAATGTTAAAGGAAAAGCTGTTCACCCGGTTTGATTGCTTTTTAGATGATCCAGATGCCTCAGAACCTCAGTTTGAGGTAGTGTCTGCTGACGTGACAGAAGCTTTATCTACGTTTTATGAAATTAAATTAACATTATCATCCAAGCATTTAAATTTAATTCCACGCGCTTTTATCAAAAAGTCTGGATGCTTAATGTTAAATTTTGGTCATCATAATCGATATTTCCATGGGATCATTGGTGTATTTAAACAGTTGGCGTTAAGTTCCACCCCTGAAGGGGATTCGATTTCGTTATATGAAGCACGGTTATATCCACAGTTATGGTTTTTGAGATTCAATAAGGAGTATCGAATTTTTCAAGAAAAAAGCACGTTAGATATTGTTGAACAGTTATTAACGGAAAACAAGCTTTTGCATGTGACGTTTCCAAAGTTTCATAAAACATCAGCGTTAGAGCATTCAGACCCGATACGAAAATATTGTGTGCAATATGGGGAGTCGGATTTTGATTTCATTTCAAGATTGTTAGAGGATCGAGGGTTTTATTATTATTTTGATCATCAAGCAACACGGCACACGCTAAAATTGGCGTTTACTCCCCATGATCATAAGCCGTGCCATTTTGTTGATACGGTAGAAATTAGAGACACTGATTTTAGAGGGAATGAATTAAATAAAATTCTGACCTATGAGATTTCTTCGCACATGCAATCAGAACATCAAGTACTGATGGATTATAATTATCATACTGCGTCATTAGAGATGGCATCGCACACACATTCCGTTGGTGATAGTGGCGCGATGTATAATTATCCAAGCGGATTTAGTCACTTGAGTGATGGGCATACAAAAGTAAAGCATTTAGTTGAGAAAGATGAGTCAGATATTATAACGCTTGCGGGAATGTCGGCAGCCCCGTTTTTTAGTCCTGGGTTTAAGTTCACGTTGTCAGGGCATCAAAATCCAAAGTTTGATGAGAAAGTATTTACGCTTGAAACGGTGACACATTCGATTAAAGATCCAAGATTTGTAAAAGACGATGATCTTGTGTATACGAATACGTTTACAGCATTTCTAAGTACGTCGCATTATCGACCTGAACTTAAAACTCCAAAGCCTAAAATTCATGGGACTCAAACGGCAATAGTGGTTGCGCCCCATGGGGAAGAGGTATGGACAGATGAACAAGGTCGCGTTAAGGTTCAATTTCATTGGAATCATCGCGGGTATAAAACGCCCATAATTCTAAACAGTGCAGAAGATATGCACAAAAAACACCATCATAAAAAACAAAGACATAACGTTTCATTAGACGAAGATGAGGATGTGGTTGTTCGCCAGAATCATCACAAGAAACATAAGCACTCTATGGATAGAGATGATAACGTTGAAGATCTACACAATGAGCCCGCCATGATGCTTGAGGGAGAATAAGATATGGCAGAGGGTGTATTCAAGACCATTGAAAATTTTCTTGAAAAAGAAGTAGAAACCATTGAGGAAAATGGCCAAAAAAAATCACTGTATCCGGAGAGATTTAAAGGGGATATTTTAGAAAAATATGATCCATATGATGAGGATAATGGGGATCATGAAGCTCATGCTGAAGAATCTGCAGTCGATGATCCTGATCACACTGCGGAATGGTTTCCTGCCGTAAAGGGAGCAGGAAAAGCAAAGTCTGTTCCAGCTCCATCGGTTGCGGGGGGAAACGCTGATGGAAAACAAGATGGAGGTCTCGCTGCTGGTGCAAAGGCAGGAGCTAGGGATGGGACGCAGGATGCTCAGGGTGCACAGGCGGGTGGAGCTGGTGGAGACTCATCATCGAATGCGGCTAGTGGACAGTCGGGTGGTGGTTCAACTGCTGGTGCAAAGGCAGGAACCAGGAATGGGACACAGGATGCTCAGAGTGCCCAGGCGGATGGAGCTGATGGAGATGCATCATCGAATGCCGACGGTGGACAACAGAGGGGTGGTTCGACTGCGGGTTCAAAATCAGGAGCAAGGAATGGAGCCCAGGATGCTCAGGCGAATGGAGCCGATGGGGATGCATCATCAGATGCCGACGGTAGTAGACAGTCGGGTGGTGGTTCAGCTGCGGGTTCAAAATCAGGAGCAAGGAATGGAGCCCAGGATGCTCAGGCGAATGGAGCCGATGGGGATGCATCATCAGATGCCGACGGTAGTAGACAGTCGGGTGGTGGTTCAGCTGCTGGTGCAAAGGCAGGAACCAGGAATGGGACACAGGGTGCCCAGGGTGCACAGGCGGGTGGAGCTGGTGGAGACTCATCATCGAATGCGGCTAGTGGACAGTCGGGTGGTGGTTCAACTGCTGGTGCAAAGGCAGGAACCAGGAATGGGACACAGGATTCTCAGGATGCTCAGGCGAATGGAGCCGATGGGGATGCATCATCGAATGCCGACGGTGGGCAACAGGGTGGTGGTTCAACTGCTGGGGCAAAAGCAGGAGCAAGAGATGGGGCGCAGGGTGCTCAGGATTCTCAGGCGAATGGAGCCAATGGAGACTCATCATCAGATGCAGAAGAGGCTGATGTGCAAGATGGCTCGGCAGATACTACGTTTGATAAAAAAGCACCTAGCTTAATAGCAGACTTAGATGCGCTTGCCGAAAAAGGTAAAGAAGCTAAGATTAAAAAAGAAACCCTCAGAGGGGTTAGACGCACCTTAGAAGAGCCACACAAATTATATAAAGATCCGGAAAGGTTGGCTGCGGCACGTTCGGGAGATCCAGAAAAAATAAAGCATAGTTTAAAACGGTATGGGCGTAGTGTCGAACCAAAAGATGACGCTGACCCACAGGATATTAGTGCTGATCCCAAAAAATTAAACGACATAAGAGCCAATCACAATAAAGCAATTCGTGGGATGATTGATATTGGACAGCAGTATGGTAAAGATCCGTTTGATGGAATGGATCCAGCTGATGTGCAAGAAATTATGGAGCATCATGCAGCTGAACATCCTCACCGTAAACATAAGGCACCCTATGTACCCTCAACATCAAATGCAGATGATGATGGCGGGGATAGTAGCTCTGGTGGTTCAAGTGGGAATTCTACAGCGGCAGGTTCGGACGATAGTTCTTCGGACGATAGTTCTGGAGAAGATGATGGCAAAGCGGCTGCTGATTCAGCTGTTGGAAATTCATCCGGAGGTGATTCTGCAGGCGATGACTCTTCAGGTGATGGTTCGACGGATGATGGAGATGGTGAATCCCCTGCGTATCCTAAATTGAATGAAGCACAAGATTTAGATCTTGATAATCCCAGTGATGCGGATGGTCTTACACCTAAGCGTAAGAAAAAGAAACGTTCATATCCAAAACCTTATAGCAACAATGAGGCTCCAAATGATTTGCAGTTAGCGTGTGATTCGTTGAACGCAATTGCAGCTGCTGGGGGCAATAGCAATAGTGACGATGGTGGCAGTGGCGGCGATGATGATACACCTTCTGATGATGCGCCATTGCACAAGAAAAAAGCACATGCTGCAAAAAAGGTGGTGAAATGTTTGAATCGAATTAGATCATTCCAACAAGATCCAGCAGCCTGCGAAGGAGCCTTTGTGGATGAGGCTTCTGAGGAAGGGGCTGAAGTGGCGGGGTTAACCCCAGATGAAATAGAACAGAATTATTATAGTTTAAAAGACGTATCGACCCGATATAAGAAAACCGTGAATTCACAAGCTGCTGATACTGGTGACGGATCAGATTCAAGTACAGCTGATGATGACGCTACCGATGATACTGGCAGTGCAGTTGAAGACGATGATGCAGGGGACAAAGAACTAAATTCCGATAGTGATAATGATAGTGACGATGAAACAGAAGATAATCATCCTCATAAAAAAAAGAAGCATAGCAACCCAACAGCGGATGATGATGGTGCGGGTTCTGTGGCAACACCTCAGTTGGGTTCAAATGTATTAATCAATACAGCAGGGGATGATGGGGAGACTGAAACCCCTGATATTGAAATGTCATTACCCGCAAACCAATTTCCAGATACAGTGGTGAGTACGGCTGATGCAGGTTCAACTGATGCAGGTTCAACGGGGGGGGCGACTGATGCAGGAGATCAAGATTCATCCGATGATCAAGATGCAACGGCGTCTGGAGATGGTAGAGATCCAGTCAGTCAAGTCACTGGAATGTTATCTGGATTATTTTCCGGAGGGGGGGAGGCAGATGTACAAGAAGAAGCTTCTGAAGCTGAGGGGGCAGCTAAATCAATAAAAGGCGCATCAGGTAAACTTTCAAAAGTTGAAGGAGAAGCCAAATCAATAAAAGGCGCTGCAGGTAAAGTTTCAAAAGTTGAAGGAGAAGCTAAATCGATAAAAGGCGCATCGGGTAAACTTTCAAAAGCTGAAAAAGAAGCTAAATCGATAAAGGGTGCCGCGGGTAAACTTTCAAAAGCTGAAGGGGAACTATCTAAAGTTGAGGCAGCAGGGAGTAAAGCAAAAAAGGCTTCGTCTAAAATCAAAGGATTGAAAGGGGCTAAGGCTAACTATTCCAAGATGATCAACCTGTGTTCAAATCCAATGGATGATGTAACAGAAGCGGAGAATGTATTGGCCGGTGTGAACGATTTAGCGCAACATCCCGATGCTGTAATCAATCAAGCGAATGGACTAATTAGTGCGGGACAAGCTGGAATTAGTGCCCTTGCAAGTGCGAAGTCTCCTGAAGACGCAATGGGAATAATGACGGGCATGGCTGCGCAATTAAGTGGGGGTGGAAGCGATGATAGCACAGATGATACGAGTGGTAATTCAGATGGATCGGATAGTCCCGATTCCACATCCAATGCACCAGTAGAAAGTGTTGATGATGGATCAGGGACTAATGATGGGACGGAAAGTACGCCAGCAGAATTCGCAAATGCTGGGATGTATGGCGATGCGTAGACATATGAGTGAAAGGTTGATACATGAAACGAGATAATGATCTTGCTGAGATGGATACAGATAATATTTCAGATAGCCAGGCTGATGAATCGGATGCAGCCGAAGAGCATTATCATGCGTCTAAACGAATAACGCACCATACACAACATCATACAAATAAGCATCAGGCAACTCATTCACAAACTCATTCGTTACATGAACGTACAAGTTGTTGGATACGTGTGGCTCAATTGATGGCTGGACATGGATGGGGCAGTTATTTTATACCACGCGTTGGGCAAGAAGTCGTTGTTAGCTTTATTGATGGAGATCCTGATCGTCCTATTATTACGGGATCTGTATATAACAGTGATCATCATTTACCGTTTATTACGTGTGCATCCCATGATACGCAGGATGAATCACCGGCAGGGGAAATGAATCCCTATTACACGGGATACCTGTCGCAGACACAAAATGGTGGAGTTGGACATAACGAGTGGCGATTTAATGACGTTGTAGGGTCTGAAGAAATTTATATGCATGCGCAAAAAGACATGCGTACAGTGGTTGACCACGATGAAATGACACATGTGCATCGAAATAGATCGATATTAGTAGAGCAACAAGAAGATCACACTGTCAAGGCTGATCGTAATCTTGAAGTACTACAAAACCAAACAATTCATGTAGTTCTGAATGAAACTGTGGCTATAGATGGTGATCGAGCGGAAACAATAGGGGGTAACTTAACACAAAGTGTAACGAAAGATAAAAACGTTCAAATTAGTGGAAATTTTACAACCCAGGTTGCAGGTGATGTGGGAACGACGATTCAAGGCGTTCAGCAAATTTCCATCGCACAAACAAACACTGTAAATATTACGTCAGACGAGACATTGCAAATTGGTGGCAATCAAGGGGTTACAATAGAGCAATCAAGAACCACAACCATTAACCAAGGTGACGATAGTTGTACGTTAAGTTCTGGTGGCGTTCAGCTAACCATTGAAAAAGGGAATCGTTCCACCTCATTTAATTCAGGATGTGGATATATTACGGATTCAACAACTGTAACATTAGGAACAGTATCGACCAATATTACAGCAGGAACCTATGAGATTTCTATTGATTCAGGCGTAATGGATTTTTCAGTTGGCGAAGGATCCATGGTATTTTCTGTTGAAGGAGGCATGGGGATAGAGGTTGGTGGAGATAGAACAATTGCTGTCGAAGGTGCAGAAGAACATGAAAATGCAGGTGATTTTATACATACCGTTGAAGGAATGTATGAACTGAATGTGACGGGTGAGCTTAATATTTCCGTAGAAGGTGCCATGAGCATAGAGGTTGCTGCAGAATTTGAACTTGCAGCAGGGGGAGGCGTGAATATCGAAGCAGGGGGAGAAGCCAATATGGATGCGGGGGGTGAAGTAGGCATGGGCGCTGGTGGCGCTGCCGGAGTAGAAGCTGGCGGTGCTGCAAATACAGGTGCAGCAGGTGCAGTTTCAATGGAGGCTGCTGGAATTGCAAATACCGCTGCTGCAGGAATTGGTTCTACAGAAGCTTCTATGGCAATGATTTCATAATCAGAGGGAATGATGGATATAAAAGACACAATCAAAAGAGTCTCTGTTTCTGGAATGGCTCAAGCGTCTATCAAAGAATTATTAATAGGAACCAAAGCAGCCCCTAGTGAGGCTCCGGCTAATACAGACGTAAATAGCGATGCTGACACGGGTAAACGCAAACGACGTTTTCCCCCTGCGAAAGACTTATTTCTGCAATTGTTTCCAGGGATTGATTTGCGCCGTCCGTTAGATCCCAATGCTCCAAAACCAACGATGGTGAAGCCGTCAACCTTAGAGTGTTTTCAATCAAAATTGAAAAAACCAGAGGTAAAATTTCCTGCAGAAGCTAGGGAGATTATTGACGAAATTAAAGCACGACGTAAGGCTAGAAGTTGTGGTGCATCATTTAATAAGACCGGGTCTTTGGATATGAAGAACCTGGTGTGTACTCCGGCAAAGCCGCCTAAAGATGGCGTGTTCCAAATTCGAACCCCAGAAGGCGTTCCGGTATTGTATGTGGAGTATGAAGATGGAAAAATGCATGGGGTTCAGAAAAAGTTTCTAGGCGGTGTGCTTTCAGAGATAGCCTATTATAAAAACGGTAAACTGCATGGCGAAATGCGTTCATATAATAATGGAGTGTGTGTTCGTAAGTTCACGTACAAAGAAGGGTCTTTAAATGGCCCCATGGTTCAATACGGAAAAGGTGGCGAACCCATTATGAAAACCAACTTTTTAAACAATCAACAACATGGAATTTGTGTTGTGTATACACAGGGGTATATGATTTGCAGAACATCGTTTGTAAAAGGAAAAAAGCAAGGCATGATGCGAGCGTTTTATCCCCCTCATGATCCAAATGAACATCAAAAAGTGTCAAAAGAAATATTTTATTTGGCCGACTTGATGGAAGGGCCATCCTATACGTATTACCCCAGTGGTAAGAAATATATGGAGGAAAATTTCTTAAAAAATCTTAAAACGGGTCCGTGTATTGAATATTTCGAAACTGGAAATGTTCGTAAGATTTCCATGTATGAAAATAATAAGTTGGTTAAACGTCCCGAAGAATATGATTATTATGGTAAGAAGATTACAACCTAATGTTAAAAGACAGTTTAGTTCAAACAATAAAAGAAAACGGATCTATTAGCTTTTATACGTATATGAAGCTATGCCAAGAACATCCGACGTATGGATACTATTCATCCAAGCCATCCGATGAGATATTGGGAACAACTGGCGATTTCATAACATCGCCTGAAATTAGCTCTTTATTCGGTGAGATGATTGCATTTTGGGTAGTCTCTCAGTGGGAACGACTTGGAAAACCCACAGTGTTAAATATATTAGAGCTTGGTGCGGGGCGTGGTGTGTTAATGCAAGATATACTTGTTACCTTAAGCAAGTTAACATCATTTACTGCAACGTGTAATGTTCACATATTAGAGATCAATCCATCGTTTTGCGAAGTGCAAACAGAAAAAATAAAAGGGTTGTGTGCGTTGCAGCATCATGCCTCGTTAGATTTTCTGAAAGAAATTCAAGAACCTGTCCTTATGATTGCCAATGAATTTTTTGATGCCTTACCTGTTCAGCAGTATTTTAAAAAAGATGATCGTTGGTATGAAACATATGTTGGGATTAATGACTCAACCGAACTGCAATTTGAGACTGTTCCCTATGAGGGTATTCCTCAACACACTGAGATACAACCAGATACTATCGCAGTGCTTGATCGCATATATTCACATATTCAACACCACGATGGTGCTGCATTAATCATCGATTATGGATATTGGGACGGCGATGGCGATACCGTTCAGGCGTTGTATCGTCATCAACCCGTTGGCGTATTAGAGTATCCAGGAGATGCTGATATTTCGGTTCATGTTAATTTTCAGAGTATGGCACGGCAAGCTGATCGGTATGGTTTACAGCATACATATCAAACTCAACGACAATTTCTGTTGGATTTTGGAATTGTATTGAGAGCTCAACAACTGTATCAACAATCGAATCAAAGTGTGTTACGATGCGTTCATCGACTGATCGACCCCGCGGAAATGGGTCATTTATTTAAGGTGTTGCAGATATGGATGTAATATGAATAACGTAACTTGTTTTAAAAGCAGTGCATTCAAACATGTACGGCATGGATTTTTTGGCCGCCAAGGTGGCGTGAGTGAGGGGCTGGTAAGCTCATTAAATTGTTATCCGTATATTCGTGAAAAGACGCAGCAAATTGATGAGATTTCAAACGTACACCAGAATCGTAAAATAATCTTGGATACGCTAAACATTAATGCCGATGATGTTGTGACGGCAAATCAAGTGCATGGTGATACAATCGTAACCCTTCATGAACAGAAACCCATGGATTTTATCGATGCCGATGGGGTGATTACAGATATTCCAAATCTTCCAATTGGCATTCTGACAGCGGATTGTGTGCCAATTGTATATTCCGATATTCATCATAAGGTTGTAGGCGTTGCCCATGCAGGATGGAAAGGCACGTTCTTAGACATTCACCTTAAAATGATTGATAAATTTAAAGCAATGGGAATTCCATCGGCTAATATTATTGCCTGCATTGGTCCATCGATTCAACAGGGATCCTATGAAGTTGATCAGGATTTTTATGATCGATTTATATCTAAAAATGAACGATATCGTTTATATTTTTATCCGTCGGTGCGTGCACATCATTATCAATTCGATTTACCCAGAATTGTGTATGATGATTTAATGGCAGCAAATCTACACAGTGTCGATTGGGTTCGATTGGATACAGTAACCCATGGCGCATTATTCTTTAGCCATCGACGAGCCACATTAAGTGGGACACCCATCACAGGTCGTCAATTGTCAGTGATATGTGTGTAGGCAGCAGCGTCACGCTGATAACGTGACGTTAGTTTGGATGTGATTTGAGACAGATTATAAAAAACTACTTGGGGGATCTGGTTGAAATTTCTAATGGGTTAAAACGGATAAATTTATAGGGTTCACCGAAACGTTGCCAATTCTTTCAAACGGTGAACTGTCGAACAGTTGCTTGGTTGTGTTAATTCTTGTCAGACGATCTAACTATAGAGTCCAGCGTCACGCTGGCAACGTAGATAATTGATTATATGAGATTTTGAAAAGGGGGATAGTATTCGCCCCAATATTGGGGCCCACCTGCAAAAGTGTGAAGTCCCAACGAGCCCACCCCGCCGCCGCCACAACATAATAACCAAGGTAATCTAAAAAAACTAAGTTTTTTCGATGTATTAATAAATTAAGATTCCAACCTCAATCCATCTCAACTATACTATCACTTAGTACTCAGTGATAATTTCGTTGTTGGTTATTACGCACCAGCCTAGCCGCCGGTGTATCTTACCTACCTAGGGTTAAGATAGCAGGCGAGGATTAACAAAAGATTGACAGAGTGAAGATTTTTCAAAAATAATCCGATCTTTGTTGCCATAAGATATTTTTCTTAAGATTAATCTAATTTTAAGATGTCGTTGATACCTTTATCTCAAACGCATTTGATACAAAGGTGGCTCCCCATGAGGCAATTTTCTAAGCTAATACGCTGTGCAATTTTATTCAGTTGTATAGTTTTTCCAACTCAATTACATGCTGCTGGACAATGGACAGATGTAACGGATGGTACGGCGACCCATGACGGCACAACAGCATTGGTTTTAATCGATAGACATACATATCGACCAACATCTGCAACAGCATGGATTGGAACGGATGTAACATTGCCTGATAAAGCAACTGTTATGGTTGGGGCATCAAGCGTTCCAAATTTTTTAGGAAATGCGTATACCTCTTTAACCATTGCGGCGGCTGGAAAATTAACATTGTATGGAGCGGATGGCGTTGCAGAGGTTATAACCTCACTGGTTAAAGCAGCTAAAGGTCCGTTTACCATTGAAGATCGAACATCGGGTGGTTTGACAATTACAGCATTAATTGCAAATACTGATGCAGAAGTTGGTAACATTACAATTAATACGTTTGGAGCAGGTACAGTATTAAGCTTGGGGGTAAGTTTAATTCCAGTAGGGACTGCTGCACCATTAACACTGAACGTGGATGATAGTGCAATCATAACATTAAGTACCATTACATCAATTCCCAGATTAACTGGAAAAGGACGTATAAAACTTGGAGCGTCCTTAATGGCAATATTATCATCAGAAGTGTCACGTCTTTCAGGGTTTAAAGGAGAGCTTATTACTGCAACTGGAGGGACAACGGATATATCATTTACATCAGATCCATACGTTTGGGCGTTGTCGGGAGCGGCGGAGGTACCTTATGCAATTCTTAAAATTTTCAAGGGAACTGTGAGGTTACCGGCAAGAACGAAAATTATATTCTAGTGCTCTTGAGTTGCAAGAGTTTTAGATTAAGGAAACTTGTTTATAGTGCGTTGCATAAAACTTGAGCGGATACTCCCGGCAACGTGCCGTTGCATCCACCAGCGTGACGCTGAACCCACCAACGTGACGCTGGACCCATTAGAAGAAAGAGTTGAGCAAAGACGTTGTGTAATCGTTTTATGTGTGTTTAGCTATAGGATCCGAGATCATCTCTGTCAGCTGAAGGACCTTCAGAGCGCCTAGAAATATTCATTCTTTTTCTTTCAATGTCATGTGGCAAATTTATTCGTAACACTCGGTTGCGTGTGGTCAAGTAATTTATTCTTCAGGATGGGATGTTGCATAAGGATCATCTTCTGAGATTAGATGAGAATCCGCGATGTCGGATTTTGCCAAAGATTCAGATTTTGTTGGACTATCTAAATCCGCTCGTTGGATAAAAAATACACGATGTTCACTATCTTTGGGGGGAACATCTGCGTAAAATGTTAAAGTATCTCGAGCATTTTCTGCTTCAAATTCACTGCGTGTTGGAAATCGCCTTCGTGAGTTTTGCAATGAGAATGCTCCATTTCCTTTGGGACCATGGCTAATAAGAACGTATGCGGTTGTATTCGTTTTGCTGCCATAGCGACGCCCAGCCATGTCTAATACCTGAAGGCTATTTATTATGCTGACATCGATATCTTGGTTTGAAATGGTTGCATGTTCGCTGACGGCATAGGTAAAATAATGTCCATGTCCATCTTTTGCAACATACGCAGGAATGCCCAATGTTTTGTAGGGCAGAAGGCCAATTTGTTCGTAAGCGCCATGACACTTTGTCAAGGCAAATCCGTCATCCATCACAGGTTTGCTAGGGCAAGGTAGATGACCCATTTGACTGTGATATCGATTTAATGCCTGCAAAATGAGTGTGCGATGGGTGTGGGTTACGGTGTTTTGTTGGGCAAGTTGTGAATGTTGAATGATCATCAAAATGCTGCCGATGCAGATGCTAAAAATGATCATGGCAATGGCGACCTCGATTAATATCAAACCGCCAGAATAGTGTCGGAATTTATTCATCGATACTGAAATACATTACGCACGCTTTATCACAATTGGATAGGTTATAACGACCCTCATGGATGCATTTACCTGTGGTTTGACGGTTGGCATCCAAGGATCGAATGGCGCCAGTCAACGGAGATCCACTATCCAATTTTTTATCAATGTACTGCGCTTGCTCTGGGGTTAGTAAGATGCCTTCGCCCGATGTATCATTTGCTTTTGATCCTAAAACGATCCAATGACCTGGCATCGATTCAATGGGGTTTGAAGTGACTGTGTACCCCCCGCCGAACCCACATTCAATTAAACCATCGCCATAATTAAGCGTGGACGCAGTTGAAATTACTGATCCATTTGCAGCATTTAAATGAATCCAAAACTTTCCAGCACTTGAATCGGGTGAGAATGGATTCCCACTTAAACTTCCTTTACCATCTCCGTTAGGAAGATCGGATCTAATGTCTCTGGATGCATAGGGAAAATCGCCGGGTAAAAAACCATGCTTTTCTTTAAATCGCTGAACAGTCAAGCGAACTTTTTGCACGTCTGTAATAACGGCATTAAGTCTGGCTTGATCGATCAAATGCTTTCCTTGCAGGACTGCACCGATAAGTATTCCAATTACTACCAATGCGATAGCAATTTCTACCAAGCCAACACCTGTCTGCCAATGTCTATGTTTTACTGTCTGATTCATGAAAGTTGTTCTAATCCTCTCACGTATCAGTTTAACACTCAAAAAGATAATAAAAGATTAAAGCTGACGTATTTTTTCTAAAGAATTTTTTGTGTTTGCAACTTATGGCGTTTCTTTATAAATGGCGATTAACCTTGGGTCTTTAAGCAGTTCTTGAACTTGCTTTTTATAGACCCCCGGATCTTTTGTAGGGATGGGCAATGTGCTGGCATATTCAAATAGCAGCTCAGCCAAGCGGATTGTCGTGTCGCTATAGTTATGCTTCAAGCGATCAAATTGAGCTTTTAAATAGGAACTTTGTGCCCATTGTATATAATTTACAAGCCAGACATCGTCGCCTGTTTTATCAAAATGTCGTAACTTTAAATAATCTTCCCAACACTGAATTAATAGAATTGAAATATATTGTTCTTCTAACGTGGAATCCACAGTAATTTTAGTGTGAAGGTTTTGAGTAAGGTTATAAAGATCTAAGTTATTATAGCATAAACTGGCATAAAATTCGGGGCGTGCTTTAGTTTTTTCACTAAACAATTGATTTGGATAAATCCATAATTTTTCAACGCTGTCTTTTGTAACTTTGTTTTTTTTAACATCCGCTTGAAAATCCATACTTACTGAATTTAATGTCACGTTTAAGCCTAAAAAAACAATGGCGATGCTTGCTATTACAGCAATGACGACGCTTCCTTTAGACTCTTTAAATTTTTGAGGGTTAATGAAGGCCGTTGCCAAAATGCTTCCTAAGACAATAACCAATATGCTTAACGGAAGTAGGTTTTTAGCAATATAAAGTTCACTCATTTTCAAGATCTTTCTAAATACAATCCTTGGTAATAATAAAGCAGATTTTGCCATTTAAGTAAATGTAAATTTATGTCAGAAAATACTAAATTTCAAATGTAGTCGTGGGATCTAACATTCGTTCAAGGGCTGCAACAAGATCATCTTTCAAATGTGCGATTTCATCGAATAGAAAATTTACCGAAGATCCGTCGGATAAATCCCAATAACTCATCATAAATGGGGGGCGGGCAGGCAGCTCTTTAAAGGCTCCTTCAGCCATCATTAGACCTAACAACGGTAACTGAGGAGATAGCCCTTTATATACGGATTGTTTTGTCGGAACGGCTCCTGTTTTATAATCAATCAGGTGTAATGACCCATCGGAGTGCTGATCAATCCGATCTGCTTTTCCAACAAGTATAACCGATCCAAAACGCGTGTTAAGTGTCCATTCTCCTTTAAGTTCTGCATAGGTGTGTTGAGGTAAAGAAGCCTGATGTAAGGTTTGAAAATTACGTATGTTTGTCATAATTTGTGATTCCCAGAACATATGTTCATGAGCGCTGAGGTTAAGTGCGGCCAGTTTATTCATGGCAGTGTTAATCATGATGTCAAGCGATAGATTTTCTTTAACAGCGGCTTCTAACACTTCATGAACAATAATACCTTTATGTCTAGAATCAGGTTCTGCATCCCAAAGGGGTAAATCTTCTAAATTAAAAATACGATTAAGAATAAACTGTCGGGGATCATTTTTCAGTGTATGAATATCAGACACAGACAATCGTTTTGGAGTTAAATCAGCTGGGATCTTAAAGAGCGTGGGTTCTGTTGATAATTGAACATGAGGTGCTGTATTTAAATTAACGTTAGGGATCTTTGTATCATTTAATGTACTGATAATTCGTAAACGTTCCCACCATCTAGAGGGTTGAGTGAGCTGACCATTTTGATGGGTTGTTCGACATAGATACACGTCTTGACAGGCCAGTAACGATAATAATACTTTAGAGGATACACCTGTTATTTGGTTTATTTCGGGTAATCCTAAGTGTTGCCGCAAGTCGGCATGTAACCATGGATTTCCAGAAGGTGGAACTGGCCAATCCCCTTCATTCAAACTGGCTATGACGACGATTTGAGGCTGCATCAACCGTGCCTCTAACGGTCCCATAATTTGGATGTGGTGTCCTTTTGGGGTCGGTGTGCGATAGGGGGTAGAGTTCAAGATAAATCCTAAGGTATCTAAACTATCAACAGATTCTGCAATGTTAAGAATTTCCACAGATTCTGGATAGTCATCTGGTTGAATCCCCCATAACGTTAAGAGCTCTAATGCGTAGCTAACTTGCGATGCAAAGGTTGAAAGACGAGGTGTGTTAATGAACTGTATTAACGTTAACAAACGCTCATGTTCTTGTTCGTTTTCTGGGGTATAGGTTCGCAAAGCGTGCAACAATGATACCCGTTGTGTGCGACCCAAAAGGTCAAGTTTAGCCGGTAAATCACCCCAATAAGGCTGAAGTTTTGGATGGCTAATTAAATTTAACATTCGTTTATAATCTGCGGAATGTATTACACAGTGTAATAGTTGCATCAATACAGAACCAAACAAGGTGTCACTAAGTTGGGTTCCACAGGAATCATCCACAGGAATTCCATTTTGAATTGCCGTCATGTGAATGACGTGTGCTAAATCCCGATTGGGAGTGACGACAGTAATGCTTTTTATGTTCTTTTCAAACGCATGACGCGCAAGCGCAATAATATCCTTTGCCAAAGATAACGTGTTTGAACACTCAATAAACCGAATGCCCTCAAAAAAACTGGATAATTTCGTAGCGTTGAAAACAGGCTTTTGCAATTCATCAATTAACGGTTTTCGATGGGTGTATAGATCCAACGGCTGTATCGAAACAGTTTGAGCGTTCAGTATCGTGTATAACGATGTATAACAGTGTTTGGGATCATACCCCTCACAAGTCTGCGTTGGCATTTCACCGTAAATGAATACGTAGTTTTCTTTGGATAAGCTGGCCGCAAGATGTTGCAGACTAGGGGGGGTAGCCCCATCAATAACCATATAAATCGGGCGTTGCAAAGACGTGTATTGTTTATGAAACGATTTAATACCGTGGACTAAAGCATGCGCAGGATGGGTTTGCTGTTGTTGCGTTAGAAGTATTTCATGTTCACTCATAATACTTAAAAGATCCCGGTTTTCTGAACTGTTTTGAAAGTGATCACAGGTGATTTCATGGGAGTATAATTCCGTTAACACACTATTTAACGCTGTAGCTAATTGCTGTTGTTGATCGATAGATGGAATTCTACCTTGAAATAAATCGGTCTTTATAGGGATGCGACGTGCTAATTCCCATAAAATGCATTGAGACGTAATCAATGGCGTAGACGTTTCAGATAAACCTTCATAAGCAATAATGCGAGACTCAGTTAAAAGCGTTGGATTGAGTTTATACAACATTCGTTGAAATCGATTGACCGTGCGTTGCGTCGGCAAAATCACCATCGGGTTGACCGTTTGCGTATCGGTAAGGTGTTTTGCTAACCACCACAACGGGTCGCTGCCAAGTGGGAGCGTATAGCAACCTGGTGTAAGGTCAAATCGGGTCATGATACTGTGTGCTTTAATTGGATAACGTTAAAATAATCTATTTGAGTACATTTGGCTATATTTTCATTGAATCCAAATTCTCTTTTATTCGTTTGGAAGCTTCATCTAGAGCTGGCATTAAATCCTCTTGAAATGATTTACCATAGATTTCAAAGCTTTTATGATCCTTGTAATTCGCACTAGCATACTCTTTTAGATGATCCATCGATATCTTAATTGCCATTAAAGTGCCATCAACTCCGATTTTATAGAATCCAGAAGAAAAATTCAAAAAATAGCTAACATGTGTGGTCATTTCTTGCATGGTTGGATTTTTGATAGTTTGATGTCTTTTAACGAGGTCATTCCACTGAATAATCATAAAATTTAACTGGTTTAATTCTTCGGTTGTCTGATCAATACCAATTAATATGCCAGGATTGTAAATTGCAATAAAATATAGCTTTTCAGGAAGCTCTTTGGTTAGTAGTGTTTTTTCTGAATATGAAGTATTAGGTGATTCACTAAACAATTCAGGATTGTCAAATATCGACTGATATAATTGTTGAATTTGCTTTTCAGATAAATCGTAAAGTTTATTCATACCAGAATTAATGATTGTGATATCTACTTTATCATCATGCGTAGAAAGAAGAGGATCATCGTTAATTCTGGTTGCTAAGCTTGGCCGTGGTACTGGGTGAAGAAACTTTAAGTATTCTTCGTTTTTTTTAATATGTAGTTCAATGTAAGCAAAGTTATTGATGTAATGTGCTAGTCGAGTAGCATTTTTTGCGCGCTGCAATATATATTGATTTTTAAACATTAGCAATGTGCGTCTAGATTTTTCTAGAGCTGAAAGCCCTGCTAAAAGCTTAGCTTTTTGATCTTTTTTCTCTTTTCTGTCTGGGATAATAACGGTTACACAATAAAGCACAAAAGCAGAAATAAATATTTCAATGATAGTTACAATTACTAACGCCCAATCAGGGTTTGAGATTGTGGCTTTTAAGAATGCGATCATTTTTAATGGGGTCTTTCAAAAGTATTTATGGGTAAAATAAACATAGCACATCAGATGCCTGTCTTAAACGCATATTTGCCAACAAGTAAGTAAATCCTGTACTTTTTCATGCAACACATTGACATTAAACGATAGATTGATTATGGTGGTGCAGTCAATGCACCCGTAGCTCAGCTGGATAGAGCGTTACCCTCCGGAGGTAAAGGTCGTGGGTTCGAATCCCGCCGGGTGCACCATGGATATTCTTTTAGAAAAACTGATGGGTTGACGCAAACAGATTTTCAAGTTTTCTGCGGTGTTGAGGTTTTATAAGTACTGCAACGCTATCGCCTTTGTGTAACTGAATCGATTTATCTGCAAACACTACGCCGTCGTCGCGCAAAATAGCAACCACATGACCATAGGTCTTTTTATACACTTCTTCTGCAGTTAGACCTGTGGCTTCGACATCTTCTTGAACTTGAATTTCCATTAATTCCCACGAATGGTCGGGCAGGGTGTGAATTGTCTTTAGGTCTCTGCGGCTGCGAATGTGTTTTAAGATACTTAGAATTGTAATTTTATGTGGGTGAATCAGAGCATTAATTTTTAAGGCTGAAGACAGCGGAATGTACATATCGCTGTTCACTAATGCTAGAGTTCGTTTAACAGAAAATTCTTTAGCAAAAAGTGACATAAGCACATTAACATTTTCATCATTTGTAACGCTTACAACTGTGTCAGTGGCTTGGATATTGGCTTCTAATAATAATTCTTTATCTAAACCTTTCCCGTGCAAGACGATGGCTTTTCTAAGCCTTGGAGCAATCGTTTCAGCCCGTGATTTATTAGATTCTAAAAGTTTTACAATTAAATCTGAATTTTCATGTTCTAAATGTTTTGCTAAGGAAAACCCAACAGCACCACCCCCCACAATTAATAACCTGGATAGTTCTGTGTGTTCATGTCCAAACAACGCTAACGCATCATGCAATTGGTTTTTTTTCACAATAAAGTGAACCACATCATTTGGTTGCAAAATGGTTTCTTCGTTGGGAACAAGAGTCCGCCTGTCCCGACCAATTGCCATTATTTTGATGGGGATATTAGAATGCAATAAGTGGAGCACTTTTATAGGCTGTCCATTTAAATCTGAATCTGCTGTACATAAGGTTGCAATCGATTGAGCAACCCCATCAAACAAAGAAAACATATCAAACCCACCCGTATATGATAGGTTTTCAGCGATATAACTGGCAACTTCACGTTCTGGAGAAATAATGACGTCGACGGGGATATTGTCACGGTTATAAAGGGATGACCATTTGGATGATAGGTATTCTTGATTTCGGATGCGGGCAATTTTTAGCGGGGTATTATATAACGATGCAGCAATCTGACAAATTAACATGTTAACTTCATCTGAGCGTGTCACCGCAAGAATGGCATCTGCTTCTGCGATGCCTGATGCCTCTAATATTTTTATATAAGTGGCGGAGCCTTGAACCGTTAAGATATCAATATTATTAAGTTCTTGCAGAACTTCGATGGACGGATCAATAATCGATACAGAAATGTTTTCTTCGCTTAAATAGCGAGCAACACTTGTTCCAACTTGACCCGCGCCACATACAATAACTTTCATCAGAGTGTTTCAGTATTCTTTGAGTCATCATTCAATTGTAGGCTTTTTAGCTTGCGATGCAATGCTGAACGTTCCATTCCTACAAAGTTGGCCGTTTGAGAAATGTTTCCCGAGAAACGACCAATTTGTGAGGTTAGATAATGACGTTCAAAGAGCTCACGTGCTTCACGTAAGGGCAGTGACATCACATCTAATCCCTTCATCCAATTCACTTGGATCGGAGATGCACCCGATATTTCAGGAGGCAGATCTTTTAAACTAATATGCGAGGAAGATTCAACAATATTATGACGTTCCATAATGACTAACCATTCTACCAAGTTTTTAAGCTGTCGAATGTTCCCAGGCCAGTGATAGCTTTCTAATGCGGCAATTGCTTCTGCAGATAGTTTTTTGGGAGATTTTCCATAAATTTGACACACATCTCGCATGAAATAATCAAACATTGGTATAATTTCTTCGCGACGTTCTCTTAGAAAAGGAACGCGGATAGAAATTAAATTAATGCGAATAAATAAATCTTCTAAAAATTTTCCATGGTCGATTAATCGTTTTAAATCAAAAGCCGATGCTGATAAAATTCTGGCATCAAAATTAATTTTTCGCGTTGAATTAAGCGGAGAAAACTTTTGTTCTTGCAAGACATTTGCTAAACGTTTTTGCACAGCTAAAGGCATCGCTGAAATTTCATCAAGAAATAACGTACCTTTATTGGCTTTTTCTAATAATCCTTGATGCCTGGTGTCGCCATCTTCATTGCCAAATAAATCGCATTCAATATCTTCTTTGCGTTTCAACGCGCAGTTATATGAAACAAACGCACCTGATGTGCGTCTGGATTGTTTGTGAAGGGATCGTGCAACGACCTCTTTCCCCACACCGTATCCGCCTGAAATCAGCACACGGCTGTTGGTGGGGGCTACTTTTGAAACCAATAATTTTAAGCGTTGTGAAATTTGAGATTCACCAAAAATTTCATCATGATTGATTAACCGTTCTTTTAGGGCAGCATTTTCACGCTTAAGTCGATAGTTTTCTAAGTTTCGGGTGACAGACAGTAACAAACGGTCGGTCTTAAATGGTTTTTCTAAGAAATCTACGGCACCTCTATTCAGGGCAGAGACTGCGGTTTCAATAGTGCTGTGACCACTGATCATAATAACGGGAATGTCAGGGAAACGTTTTAATATAATGTCTAACAGTTGTAAACCATCATATTTCTGATCGTTTAGCCACACATCTAATAAAACCAAATGTGGGGGGCAGGTTGAATGAATAATCTCAATAGTTTGCTCCCCAGTCGCGGCTTGATTTACTGAATAGCCTTCGTCAGTTAAAATGTCAGCGACTAGACGTCGAATATCTGCTTCATCATCAACAATTAAGATATCTTGCTTCATAATTAAGTCCCGTAAGATTATGGATGTAATGGAAGATTAATGGTAACTTCGGCTCCTTGATGATCCAAACTTTTTAACTCTATTGTTCCGTTGTGATCATCAATAATTTTTTTTGTAATCGCAAGACCTAAGCCCGTTCCTTTTTGTTTTGTCGTGACGTAAGGTTCTAAAAACGTGTCGATCATATTGGTTGGAAAGCCTTTACCATTATCTGATATTTTAATAGTGACAGTTTTGTTATCCAGCGTCAACAGAATAAGAATTTTTGGTTTCAACTTTGGTTGGTAGGTTATTTCCAATAAGGCTTCAATCGAATTCTTTAGAATATTGGAAATGGCTTGTCCTAATAATTGAGCATCACAGAATATGACAAGATGTTCAGTGGCATAAGTTTCTTTAAATTGGATTGAATCATACGCCGTTTTTTGAAGGGCAACACATTGCTTTACTACTTGAACAACATCCTGTTCATGTAATGTCAATTGCGGCATTCTGGAAAATTGAGAGAATTCTTTTACGATGCGTTCGATTTCTTCAACTTGACGAATGATCGTTTCAATGTTTGTTGTAAACAGTTCCTTTTCGGCAGGGGGTAACTGATTCACTAATTTGCGTTTCAATCGTTCTGCTGATAACTGAATGGGGGTGAGTGGGTTTTTGATTTCATGGGCAACGCGTCTGGCGACATCACCCCAGGCTGCTTTTTTCTGTGCCATATGCAGTGCCGTAATATCATCGATAGTCAAGACTTTTCGAATATCACTGGATGCTTTGGTGTGAGAGATTTGGACACTTAGATAACACAAACGTCCATCACGCTCTATGACAACCAATTTCTGAGATTGTTTTGATAACGCCTCATCGGTTAATTGAAGCATGGATTGTTCATACAGCAAATCTTGCAATTCGGGTAACACGTCAGCAATGTGTAATTTTTGTTCGGGTAAGTCTTTTGATAAGCATAAAATATTAGATGCGGCATCGTTGACCACTTGAATGTGATTTGTTTCATCTAACCCAATGACTCCTGATGTTAAGCCCTTCAGGGTGGTTTCAATAAAGTTATTACGGCGTTCAATATTGATGTTGGCTGTTTCCAGCTGATCCTTTTGTTTTTGCAATGCAGTGACCATCAAATTAAAGGCTTTTGCGAGCCCTAAAAACTCAATAATGTTGGGTTTGATTCTTACCCTGGTCTCTAAGTTGCCTTGACGAATTTTGTCTGCTGCTGCGATCAATTGTGCGATAGGAGACGAAATATGATCAGCTAATAGAATGCCAATACCAATAGCAATCAATAGACTTAAAAAAGCAAACAAACCATAAATGGCCATAAATATAAAACGTATCTGCCACCTGTTTTGTTCAATGTCTTGATATTTTTGTTTAAACAACGCAATTTCTTGAAAATGTTTTGGAAGAAATGAATCAATCGATTGAGAAATAAATAGGAATAAGTCTTGCTTTAAATCTAGTGGGTATCCCGCAATAATTGAAGAGCTGTCTGTGGAGAAGTAAACCACAAAAAGACCTGCCTTTAAATTATCCCATATTGTGTCGTCATGAGAGTTTATTTCTTTAAACGGTGTTTCAGAAGCTTGAAATAAAATGGTTTGGTGTTTGTCTAAAATAAATAAATCTTTCAAACCATATTGCGCATAAATCTTTTCTAAAGTTGTTTTTGTTTGTGGGGTAAGGTCAAATGTATCGGTGTACGTATGATTAATATCTTGCGAAATATGCTTTGCAAGGGTTTCCATATTCAGCTTTAAATTTTCACGAATGTTATTAGAAAACTCCACAGATTCTTGAAGCACATCATGCGTAAAGTGCCCAACAAGTGCTTGCACGCCACGTTCAAATAAAGCAGACGACATGAAATAAATGACAAGCGTTGGCGTAACTGATAGAAAGCTAAACACCATGACCAGCCGGACGTGAAACTTTGCACCTGCGGCACCATGACGGCGGCTAACAAACAGTTTAATTAATCGTGTGGCAATCAGTAATACTAATAAAATTAAAACAATAACGTTTAAGATAATTAAATTTAACATTAAATCGGAATTTCCACCCCTAATAAAGGTGATGTACGTCGCAAAGCCTGAACCTAAGGCGGCAAGAACAAGAAAGTAAAAGAGCTTTTTTGAAACGGCAGCTCGATGAAGCCAAAGCTCTAGACGTTGAAAATTTCGATTATTTAAAAAATGAAAGACCATTATCTATTTATAAATGGACGGATCAATATTGAAAAGCTTTATTTTTTTACGGATCGTATTTCGATTGATGCCTAATATTTCAGCAGCCTTGATTTGGTTGCCTTGGGTGATTTTTAGCGTTTGAACAATCAACGGATGTTCTACTTGTTCGATGATAACATCATACAAATTTACAGGTAAAGAATGGAGTTGTGACTCAAAGAATGCCTCTAAACGCTGAGATACTAAGGTTGATAAGCTTAATGTTTCTGACGGTTTTGCTGTCATAGTGTGTGTAAATCCTGCTGAGATAATTCAATTTGTTTAGAGAAAAAAGAGTCTAATAATTCCGTTAATTCCGAATACTGCGTAGATTGCATGGCAGATAAGCGAAAGCTTGCAGAATCAGATAATCCCTTGCTGTACCAACCAATGTGTTTTTTTGCCATCATCATACCCGTATGTTCGCCCAGATGTTCCATCATGTGGTTTAAGTGACCCTTAATAATGTCATATTTTTCAGATAGCGTGGGGTCTTTCAGCTTTTGTCCCGTTTTTAGAAAATACTGTACTTGATTTGGAAACCAGGGTCGTCCATAGGTTCCTCTACCAATCATAACACCATCTACCCCTGCAACGTCTAGTAAAGTTTTTGCATCTTCTTCTGTGACAATATCGCCATTACCAATAACGGGCACACGGACTTGAGACTTGACACTTTGAATGAATGCCCAATCGGATTTACCCGTGTACATTTGCATGCGAGTGCGCCCATGAACCGTAATCATTTGAATCCCCAGGTCTTCTGCGATTTTTGCCAACCGTGGTGCATTGCGATTTGTATCATCCCAGCCTGTTCGCATCTTTAATGTTACAGGAATTTTTACAGCTTTAACAGTGGCTTCAATAATTCGTGCGGCATGAATTTCATCTTTCATTAACGCAGATCCAGCAAAGCTTTTTTCAGCGATTTTTTTCACAGGGCATCCCATGTTAATATCGATGATTTGAGCGCCTAAATCTTCATTTAACTTTGCAGCTTCGGCCATCACGCTAGGATCGCATCCTGCAAGCTGAACCGCCATAGGATATTCTTCAGGGCTGCCTTTACACATTTGCATAGATCTGCGTGTTTGGCGGATCATGGATTGGCTTGCAATCATTTCTGATACGACCATGCCCACACCCAATCGTTTGACTAATGTACGAAATGGTAAATCTGTCACACCTGTCATAGGTGCCAAAATTACATTACTTGGAAGTTCAATATCCCTAATTTTTAAGGTCATCCGCGGTTCTCTAAATCTTTAATGATTGAGTTAATCAAGCTTTCTAAATGACGCAGTATAACGGTGACAGCGGCAGGATCGTATGCCGTATTCATCATCGTTTGCTGAATCATATGAGACAGCCATTCTATATTAACCTCGTGTGTTTTTATTATGTTATCTAAGGTGTTTTGCTTGGCTAATATAGAGATACTAATTCTATTAGTCAAGTGACCATGTAAATGTTCTAAAGCCAGTTGCGTTCCCAGTACGAACAGTTGACTCCAAAAGTTTGTGTTGGGTATGGTTTTTAACATTTGATGTAACAGGTCAAAGTTGATTTTAGACTGCAATTGATTGTAAGTTTCCTCAAACAATGCTAAGTGCTCAGAATTAAAATTAGACCCAAGCGTGCTTAATTGTAAAGCAGTCAAACGCTTTTGCAATGTATAAATATGCCCTTTTAAGTGAACATCTTTGTTGGTCGGCAAAATGCATTCATTGGATCCTGAAAGCAATAAGTTTGTTTTTTCAATAGCTTTAAAGACGCTATTGAGTCCTGCAGATTCCGCATGGATATCTGACCTTAATGTTAAGTAGGTTAATAACCACGTACATGCAGTATAAACAGTTTCACTGATGGAATGCATAAAATCGATACGATCATCATAGGTCAAATGAGGTAATGCTGTATCAAAATCAGACCAGACAGAATCAAGGTTAAAGAAATCTTTGATGATCATATACGCATTTAAAATGTCCGAAATCGATTTCCCCGTCTGATGGGAAAGTCGATGAATAAAATGAATTCCTAGACGATCCACAATCTCACTGGCCAGTTTTGTTGCGATAATTTCTCGACGTAATGGGTGAGATTCCATTTCATTTGCATAGATCGTGAGATCAGACGGGAAATACCCCATCAAAAATGATTTAAAATAATCATGATCTAAAATACTGGTTTTTAATAATTCTGTTTTTAAGTAGTTTTTTGTATACGACAATAATACAGATAGCTCAGGTCGTGATAATCCTTGATGCAATTTTTGTCGTTCATTAAATTCTGTAGGCGTGGGTAAAAACTCAATGGCAGCATTAAGCCCTGCGTGAATAGTTAAATATTGAGCAAGAGCCGCATATTCATTTAAGCACGAAGCAGAATAATGTGCAGCATAAGACAACGTCAGGTTTTGTAATACATTTTCTGATGTAACGGCATGCCCAATTGTATCGGTCATCTGTTTTAATAAGGTGTTTCGATCTTCTAATGTAAGATTGCCTGTGTGAACAATTTGATTCAGCAAGATCTTAATATTGACTTCATGATCTGAGCAATCAACCCCTCCAGAGTTATCTATAAAGTCGGTATTGATGCGGCCATTACGAGTGCTGGCATATTCAATGCGTCCTCGTTGAGTACAGCCCAAGTTTGCGCCTTCTGCAATAATTTTGGCTCTAACATCTTGACCATTCACACGAAGGGTATCATTGGCGCGGTCTGACACGGCTTCATCTGTTTCGGTAGATGCTTTGATGTACGTTCCAATACCACCCAACCACATTAAATCAACATCAGCCTTTAAAATAGCTTGCATGATTTCTGATGGGCGAACGGATTCTTTTGTTAATCCCAATAAAGCTTTGGCTTCGGATGTTAACGTTACAGTTTTACTGGATCGTTCAATAATCATACCTCCAGCAGACATATCCTCTGTGTTGTAATCTGCCCACGTAGACCGTGGTAAATTAAACAAACGTTCGCGTTCATTAAAGCTAAGTAATGCATCGGGCGTTGGATCAATAAAGATATGCTGATGGTTAAAGGCAGCCTTTAACTGAATGGTTTTAGATCGCAATAATCCGTTACCAAAGACGTCTCCTGACATGTCGCCAACACCCACAGCCGTGATTGCATGGGTTTCTGGATCGATATTCAACGCTTCTTTAAAGTGTTGCTTTACCGATTCCCAAGCGCCGCGGGATGTTATCGCCATCTTTTTGTGGTCATAACCGGCAGATCCGCCGGATGCAAAAGCATCTTTTAACCAGAAATTATATTCAGCAGAAATCCCATTAGCAATATCCGAAAAACTTGCAGTTCCTTTGTCAGCAGCAACAACCAGGTACGGGTCGTTTTCATCATAACGGATAACATTTTTAGGATGAATAACGTGTCCATTCACCAAATTATCGGTGATGTCTAACAACCCACGCATCATGTTCTTATAACATTCAATGGCGTTGGCTTGGGTTGCAGCAGCTTTTTTAATATAGAATCCACCTTTTGATCCCATGGGCACAATCACAGCGTTTTTTGTGTTTTGAGCTTTGACCAAACCAAGAACTTCTGTGCGGTAGTCTTCACCACGATCCGACCAGCGAATTCCACCACGTGCGATTTTGCCGCAACGCAAATGAATGGCTTCAAATTCTTTTGAATACACAAAGACTTCAACCATTGGGGCAGGTAAAGGGATATCGATGATATTCTTACTGTCAATTTTAAATGAAATAAACGGCTTTAATTCCCCGGATGCATCCATCACAAAGTAATTTGTACGCAAAACATACGTTACCAAGTTGTACAAATGACGGAATAATTTATCTTCATCTTCGCTTTTTAAGGCATTCAATTGATGTTCAAAGTGTGCCGTTAACGATTCGATGCGATCAAAACGCTCACTGTCTTTCACAAAAGGTGAAAACTTTGTTTCGAATACTTGGATAACTGTTGCGGTAAGTGATGAATTTCTAAGCAAAATATCGCGATTATATTTTCCACCAAACGGAAATTGAATTTGCTTTAAATAGCTGATAAAGGCTTTCAGCAAGGTAATCTGACGATACGTTAATGCTTCTGTGACCGCCAGGGAATTCAAATCATCATTTGCAATTTCATCGGTTAAAATCTTTTGGCACAGTTGTTTAAATGGGGCTGAAATGCGATCAAAATCTAAGGGAATTGAAGACTGTACAATTAAATCATGGATCCAATATGTTTTATCCGCAGAAGGAGTAGACACTTGAAACGATGCCTCTGAAATCAGCTTTAGCTTTAAACTATCTAATAGCGTAAACAACTCAAATAACGCAAAGGGCGTTGCATCTTTATAAAACTTTAAATGAAATTGATGCCCATTTTCTGTGGTAACTTGATCATACAATTCCAGGTTGATGTGTGTATCATGTTTGCACAATGATTCGATGATGATAACATCTTTGGCTGCAGCTTCCGGGGTATATTTTGCTTTGTATAACACATCAAAAATAGTTGCATAATTTTTATAAAGTATTTCGCCTTCAACTAAACCACATACATCAAGCAAGGCTGATCGCAAACGGTCAGACCATGAAAGTGTTACGGATGCAATTTTATCAGGTAACGTCGCAATGATGTCTTTTGGATCGACGGATGATTTTAATAAGGCATACATGCACACCAGATCATTATCAATATAGGTGATTTCGTTATGCAAAATAGACGAGGAAAGCTCGGTTTCTAATACTGTGTTAATGACGGATCGTGTTGAATCATTTAGCTTTTCATGGTGCATGTATATCAATACGGACACTTGATTCAAAAGTGGGTCAAAGCGATGATGCACCAATACGATGTATTTAGACTGATGGGTTAAGATACCTTTGCAAATATTCGCAATGTCATCAGCAGATAAATTCATCACTTCTGCCAAAGGCAAATGATTGATTGCAGTTGTAATTTCTTTTTGATCCAGTGATTCATCTTGCAGCTCAATGTGCCCCATGATTTCATGAAGCTTATTTGAAACATAGGGGATTTGATCGAATGAAATAGATTTCGCAGCGTAGGTTAAAATTCCAATGAAAGACACTTCTTTTCCATTGCTTAGCGTAATGCGCACGATGTCCAAGGGTTCATGGCGATCAATTTTGGATGTAAACGAAGGTTTGTGTAACCACAATGATGTAGCTGATCGAGACGCGGTTGTTTTTAATTCATTTAAAAGACCGGCATAAGCATCAGCTTGTTTCAGTATTCCTAAGGGGTTAGCAAGTGTTCCATTGGTGCTTTCAACCACGCCCAAAAAGATAAAGTGATCATTCGACAACCATTCTAAGAATGCCGATTCATCATGTTTTGATGCTGCTAATAAATTTGATTTAACGCCCGAAAGTACGGTAGTCATAGATGCAAAATCATCAATGGCCAATTGAATGTCCAGTGCGATGCTAAGTAAATCTTTTTCTAAGTGTTCTAAAGATGCTAAATCCAGCTGTTGGCGTAATTCAATATGCAACAGCATTTCATTGGATTGCCCATTCATACTCGTTTGTAAATCGGTTAATACACCATTCTCGCGGGTAACATTAAACGTGCCGCGTAACATAAAATTTACGTCATACCCTTGTCTTCGGATTTCGGTGCTAATAGAATCAGTTACGAACGGTAAGTTGTTTAACAACAGTTGAATCACTGTTCCACGTTCCTGACTGGGTTCAAGGGACGAAATGTTTTGGATAGAGACCTTGGGCATTGCATGCGTCCAGGATTGTAAAAACAGCCAGCCTTCATTCAATAAGATTTTGATGTCAGAAGGCTTAAGCCGCTTTAAAGCAGACGTTGATAGGTGTTGCAAGTATCGTTCTGCAAATTGACGGAATCCTTTGTGTTGAAAGGAAATGTTTTTTAATATCTTTTGAAGATAGGATTGTTTTGTAATTGAAGTCAACAGAAGGCTCCTGATTGATATACTAACACTAAAAGGGAGGCCAAACTGGAGCGGGTGAAGGGATTCGAACCCTCGACCCCAACCTTGGCAAGGTTGTGCTCTACCCCTGAGCTACACCCGCTTTTTGAAACGTTGTTCTTTTTGTTAACAACTGAATGCATAATATCCAATTTGGTTTAAAAATCAAGCTTAATTTTTAGTTTCACACACAATTTCTTCAAGTGATGCGAAAGATTTAATCGATTGCAACACTGCAACCAGTAACGCCAATCGATTTTGACGCAATGTGTCATCTTGATCATTAACCATTACGCTGTCAAAGAATCTATCAATAAAAGGTTTCATTTCCGTAAAGGAAATCAAAGCAATTTCATATTTTTCAGTTGCAATTAAACTTTCAATGGATCTTTTTTGCCACTCTTTGTATAGGGCTTGTTCAGCCTCTTCTCGTAATAAAGTGGGGTCAATATCCAGATCGGTGGGTAATAATTTTTGTGCTTTTAAAATATTCCACAAACGGTTGTATCCCGACAATAAATCCACAGATTTCCCCATGGACATAAATTCAGATAATACATCTAACCGATGTTTGATTTGAATAAGAGTACACGTTTGAGCAGACCCAAGAATCGCATCAATCATATCGTAACGATATCCAGTTTCTTTTAAAGAGATTTTTAAACGCTCAGTAAAGAAAGCAACAACATCAGTTACTACGGTATCCATTTCAAAGTTTAGTCCATTGACGTCTTTGTATTCGGTTAAAAGATTTCGAATCAATGCATCCAAAGGAACATTGATGTCTTTCCCATGTTCTGTATGTGCTGCGAATAATAAGCGTAAAATCCCCAAGGCCGCACGGCGTAACGCAAAGGGATCTTTTGATCCTGTTGGTTTTTCATCAATCGCAAAGAATCCAACTAACGTGTCTAGTTTATCGGCTAATGCAACCACGATTCCCATTAAATCGCGGGGTAGGGAATCATTAGGTCCCAAGGGTTTATAATGATCGGCCATAGCCTTTGCAATAGACGCTTTTCCTTGATGCGTTGCGTAATATCCCCCCATAATGCCTTGCAGTTCTGGGAACTCACCGACAACACCGCTGACTAGGTCTGCTTTACACAGATCAGCCGCTTCACGTAATAAGTCCTGAGGTAACCCTACCCATTGGTTTAAAAACCTTGCGGCATGAGCAATGCGTTTGCGTTTATCTTTTAATGTCCCCAAACGTTGATGAAACACAATGGTTTCAAGCTTTTCTGCAAACGTTTCTAACGACGTATTCTTATCTGTTTCCCAATAGAATTGACCGTCAGAAAGTCTGGCACGTAAAACCTTTTCATTACCATGTCGAACATGTTCGCCCTTGGTTTCAGTTGTTAAATTATTGGCGACGATCCCAAAATAAGGGGCAAGCGTTCCATCAGTATTAGAAAACGTAAAATACCGTTGATGGGTTTTCATCACAGAAATCATCAGCTCTTTGGGAAGTCCCATAAATTCAGCATCAATGTTGCCTTCTAAAACCACTGGGTATTCAACCAATCCAGTGACTTCATCCAATAACCCAGGATCTTCATTCCACGAAACCCCAAGTTTTGCAGCAAGATGAGTGACTTGATCTAAGATCGTTTGTTTGCGAGTCGCCCGATCAGCCATGACATAATTTGCCTTTAAAAAGGTTTCATATTCAGCAATTGAATTAATAACGGGGGATGTTTGTTGTCCTAAGAAACGATGTCCAATGGTTGTCTTTACAAAAGGAATACTTAAAATATGACCGCTCATCGCAGTATAATCAACAAGCATCAGGATGCGATGTAAGGGGCGAATCCAACGAAACGGAACCGCACCCCAACGCATGGTCTTTGGCCATGGAAACTGTGTTAAAACGTTCTCGATGAATGTTTTGATGAGGTCAGATAACGGCTGTCCTTTTTTTTCAATATTCGCAATCCAAAACGTACCTTTTGGAGTTTCTGATTGAGTGCATTGATCAGGAGTTAATCCAACCGACTGGAAAAAACCCTCTAAGGCTTGTTTAGGAGCATCTGTTCGTGGACCTTTGCGCTCAATCAATTGATCTGCCTGTTCTTTAGGCAATCCTGTCGCAATCAAGGCTAGTCGTCGTGGCGTTGATAAAATGCGTACTGATTCAGATTTAATATCATGATCGCTGCAAAACGCATCAAACATACGCTTAAAAGTTTCCTCAGCCATGCCTTGCATACGCGCAGGGATTTCTTCCATTTGAAGCTCAATTAAAATATCCATGCTGATTATCCTTGTATCTTACGTCGTTGAGTTGATTCTAAATAAGTTTGGCAGCAGGCCTTTGCCATAGCGCGAACCCGACCAATATAACTGGCACGTTCTAATACGCTGATAACCCCACGAGCATTTAATAAGTTAAATAAGTGACTTGCCTTAATGCACATGTCATAAGCGGGTAGGGCATAGTGATGCTCAATCAATTTAAAGCATTGAGTTTCAACATCCGTAAAATGTCGGAACAACATATCCGTATCGGCTAATTCAAAATTATAATATGAAAATTCTTCTTCATTCTGTTGAAATAAATCACCTAATGTAATTTTCTCAGAACCCTCTTTGCCATTCCAATTGATTTCAAAAATGTTTTCAACATCTTGTAAAATACATGCAATGCGCTCTATTCCATAAGCAATTTCGCCGGACACAAGTTCACATTCAATGCCACCAACTTGTTGAAAGTAAGTAAATTGCGTGATTTCCATACCATCACACCAGACTTCCCACCCCAGGCCAGCAGCCCCCAATGTCGGGCTTTCCCAATCGTCTTCCACAAATCGAATGTCATGTTTTAAGGGATCTAAACCCAACATGCGAAGGCTATCCAAATATAATTCTTGGATATTAGATGGGCTTGGTTTCAGTAAAACTTGAAACTGATGAAACCGCTGTAATCGATTTGGATTTGTTCCATAACGACCATCACTGGGGCGTCTGGATACTTGAACGTGTGCCACGTTTAATGGAACAGGACCTAAAGATTTAAGGGTTGTATCGGGGTGAAAGGTTCCAGCTCCCACTTCCATATCATAAGGGGTGACAATCGCACACCCGTGGTTTCCCCAAAATTCTTGTAGTTTAAAAACAATTTGTTGAAAGTGCATTCGCGTTTCCATTGGTTATTGGTGTGGATTATAAACCACTGAGCTTATTGGTCAAGATGAAAGATAGCAGCGTGACGCTGCACCCTATAGTTAAATCCGATTCGCACAGACACGGATTATAAGCAACTAACACATTGTGCCTCTCGAATCTCTCCCGGCATACCACTGCTGTATCAACTCTCTCATTTATGCCAACCTGAGGCTGCACCCAGTGGGTTCTTGACCGTTTTAAATTGATAACTTAAGCAGGCTCCAGGTTGTTTTTTACAATCCGTGTCTGTGCGAATCGGATCTGACCTAATGGATGCAAACTCAGTTTGCTCTTGACAATCCAAACTTTTTATGTATACTAATAACTAGAATTGCGAAGAGGCTACCCAAAAACCTGGGTAGCCTTTTTTCGTTCTACGTCTTTGAATCTTTCAGCCAAAGGATCCCTAACCAGATCCATGACGAGATTTGGTTGAAACACCCAAGGACAAAACGCTGAACTGAATCCCCAGTACAGGTGCTTAACTACCCGATCAGTAGTCATAGAGCCCTGTAAACAACCCCTAGAGCCGACGGGCTCGTAAAACACCTACTTTGTATAGTATACTAAAGTCCGCCTTTCCCCATTCGTGTAAGAAATGGGGTTCTTTTTGCACGTGCGGGTTACTGGGGATTCACTCGGTTTTAAACATCTGGTCTGACACGGATTTTATATAACTTAACACTGAAAGCTGCATACACAGTGCTTTCAAACAAACACAAGGAACTAAAACACACTCTTCAATAAAACATCTCAAATTCATTTTTCACCCTTACCCCTCCTGCGCCCGAAATGGGTCAAAAATCTCTCTTATTCTCTCACATTGTATTTTATTAAATATCTCCAACCACACCCAATCAAACTAATGAATGCAACGTCACGTTGCTGTGTCAAAAATCTCTCTCATCCTCTCACATTATATTTTATTACACATCTAAAATCATACTCGATCTAATCCAATGGATCCAACCGCAGGTTGGCGGCACGTTGCTTGCGCCGAAGTCAGGTCAAAAATCTCTCTCCTCCTCTCACATTGTATTTTATTAAATATCTCCAACCACACCCAGTCTAACTCAAAGAATCAGAATCCCCAACATCTCCACGGCAATAATCCGTGTCACAACGCATCGGATCTAAACCTAACGAGTCCAGCGTCACGCTGGCGGCACGCTGGTTAAGTTAAGGTTTTTCTCACATTTTTTTATTTATTCCAGTATAGTGAATGAAATAAAAATGGGATACAAAACAACCATGGATGCAAATCAAATTCGATATAACTTAGCCGTTGCGTATCAGGCATTGGCCAAACTTGGCTTGGATGATTTAACGTATACGCATCTGTCTGCAAGAATACCGGGCGATGATGCGTACTATATTTATCCCTTTGGTTTATTGTTTGAAGAGGTTACTCCAGACAATCTTATTAAGGTTTCATTAGATGGGCAGATACTAGAAGGGTTTGAGTTTCAATACAACAAGACGGGGTATGTCATTCATGGCAGCATTTACCGAAACCGTTCTGATATTAATGCAATTTTTCACCTTCATACCCCTGAAATTGTTGCTGTATCAGCAATGCACGGTGGATTACTCCCTATCAGTCAATGGGCGCTTCATTTTTATAATAAGGTCGCGTATCATGAGTATAATTCTTTAGCATTATCGGCAGCAGAGCATGAGGCAAATTTAGTACGCGATTTAGATGATAAATACGTGATGCTATTAAAACATCATGGCTCCATTACTGCAGGCCGTACAATCCACGAGGCTTTTTTTTATACACATCATTTGCACAAAGCCTGTGAAACTCAATGTCTGGCGCTGCAATCAGGCGCAGAGCTTAATCAAATTTCCCATGAAATCTGTGAAAAATCAGTAAGAGATTTATTGTCATTTGAAACAGATTTAGGCTTGCGAGATTGGTTGGCCATTCAGCGGTGGGTTGGTATTAAGCAGCATGTTGAGACGGTTTAATTAGTTTCTAATATTGATAAATTAAGTTAGTCTAAGAAAGTTAATACAATGGAGAAAAAAATGAAACATAATACGTATTATCTACTTACAGTTACTGCCCTAAATGCCTTTGTCTGTGGGGCTGTTTTTGCTTCAGGTGAAGTGGAAGATGATGGACATGGTGACCTGCATCGATCTAATACAAAGACAGTGGTGCTCAAGAATAATGAAGAGGCTCATGTTGACGATGATCATGGCGATGTACATCGTGCCCCAGTAAATAAAGGAAACTCTGCTCAAAATCAAAGGTTACAATCACATTTGTAAGATCTTTACTAAATCGTAATGATTATATGAGACGTTCTGTAATGAATGTCTCATATAAGTTATCATGAAACGGCTATTAAATCTTTTTCTTCCAAATCGATGTGTTATGACAGGGCGCATGGTTCAAGATGCTAGGGGATTGTCCGTAGAGGGCTTTTCAAAGATTCAATTTATTTCAGACCCGTATTGTCATAAATGTGGGGCGCCCCTAAAATTCTCAAAAGAAATTTGCAAAGCATGTCTTCACGATCATTTTTTATTTCAACATGCGCGCAGCATTTTTGTTTATGACTATTACAGTAAGAAATTAATTTTGCAATATAAGCACGGTGATCGATTAAGTTTATCTCCGGTACTGGGTAAGTGGATGGCAGATTATGGTGCCAATGCATTATTGGAAACGGATGTGATGATACCAGTGCCATTGCATCCCAAACGGTTGCGACAACGGATGTATAATCAAGCGGCAGAGTTAACCAAAGCCATTGGGAAAATTACAGGTAAGCCCTATGTGTTGGATGGATTGATTCGTGTAAAACATACCTATTCACAAGGGCATGAAGACCGAGAAAGTCGTTTTGAAAATATGCGAGAAGCCTTTGAAGTGAATCCAACGTTTATAGATAAAATTCAAGGTCAATCCATTATGATTGTGGACGACGTTTTGACGACGGGTGCTACACTAAATGCGTGTGCGGCAACACTATTACCTTTTGAACCAAAAAAAATCTTGGTGTTAACACTTGGGAAAGTTTTACTCAAGTAAGCTTTTATGTTAGAAATAGGGTAAATCACGGATAAAGTGAACTTGCGAATGTTGGAATAACTCCTGTATTTGCTACTTATAATCCGTGTCCGATCACATCGGATTTACCTCAAGGGTACAGCGTCATGCTGTAAAATCGGTTTTAAAAAGGATAAATAATGGTTCGAATAATTTTGTCATGCATGATTGGTAATGCATTAGAATGGTATGCATTCGTTATTTTTGGATTTTTTGCCCCAACAATTAGTCAGTTGTTTTTTCCAGGTTCCAGTGAAACTGTGGGGTTAATTAAAGCCTTTGCACTGTTTGGAATGGCATTTATTGCAAGACCTTTGGGGGCTATCATATTTGGGCACATCGGGGATAAGTTTAGTCGCAAAAATGCATTGCTGCTATCTATTTTCGTGATGGCGATTCCAACGGTATTGATTGGATGTTTGCCCACATATGAAAGCGTTGGTGTGTTAGCTCCGGTACTATTGAGCATCTTATTGGTGGCGCAAGGCTTTGCCATCGGCGGTGAGTTTACAGGATCCATGGTCTTTATGATCGAATCTGCTCAACCTCATCAACGTGGATTGATCGGCAGTTGGGCAACGTTCAGTTGCGTATTTGGAGTCATTCTTGGATCATTGGTTTCATTGATGTGTACAACGGTGTATAGCCCGGAAGAAATTTTGGCGGGCGCATGGCGCATTCCCTTTGTATTAACATTGGCTGGAACACTGGTTGGAACCTATATTCGTAAAAATGTTGCAGAGCCTAAAACATATTTAGACCACAAGGCTGAACGAAAATCCCATGCATTTCCATTAAAAGAACTGTTTACAGAGCACAGCCGCAGCATTGTCAGTGTTGTGTTGATTGATTTTATCACAGCGATTGGGTTCTTTTTATTGGTGATATTTCTTCCAACATACTTGCAAAGTCCAGTATATCTGGGATTAGATGCGGATTATGCCATGAAAATAAATACGTTTAATATGGTTATCTTCGCGTTGACGACATTGGTTGGTGGAGCATTGTCAGATCGATACGGGCGCAAAACAGTGTTCATGTATGTTGCTGGAATACTGTTAATCGGTGGGTATCCCATATTCCAATTATTCCATGTTAATTGGGAATTTGGACCATTGGTGGCACAGTTTATTTTAGCCGTTCATATTGGATTATTCTTTGGTGTGATCCCAGCGGGACTATCAGAAATCTTCCCAAGCCATTTGCGCTTTACGGGATTGTCAGTGTCCCATAACATCAGCATGGCATTATTTGGGGGAAGTGCACCCTTATTGGCAACAGGCTTGATTGAGCTAACTCACGACCTTGCAGCTCCCGGAATCTTATTAATGGTCGCAGCTGTTTTCTGCCTAATGGGCATGCCCTTGTACGAAGATAAGTACAAAGTGAAAACGATCTAGGCAGCGTGACGCTGCACCCATTAACTGGATCCAATCCGACCAGACACGGATTTTTATACCAGAAGACGGCGTAGGTTCGCCTTCTGGAAACCTGAGGTTGCATACAATCAAGAAAGTTGATGAGGCGAGGGGTGCCGTATTGGCACTCGCAGCTTCTCAAACCTCTCTAGTTCCGAGGCACATGTTACAATGTCCACACCATCGAAACTATGTGTCAGGGCAGAGCGTGATGCTGTACCCAAGGGCTCTAAATAGGCATGCTCTCTTAGGTAACGTGACGTTGCGTCTCCATAGGTTAGTCTTCGATTCGCAATGACATATTAGTTTGTGACTCAACCACCGCAGCTATGCGGCTCAGGGGCGCGATGCGCCAGACGATAGCCATCGTCATCAAATCGCAAAGCGATTTGCCTGAGCCGCCTAACGTAATGTAGATCTTATTTTGGAAGATATTCCATTGGGTTAAGGCTTTTTGTTCCTTTGCGTAATTCAAAGTGCAATTCGCCGTCACTCCCTTCGGTTGCAAGGATATCAGCGATGCGTTGGCTTTTCTTTACCGTATCATTCGCACGCACAGAAATACCGCCAACTTGTGCATAGGCTGCGATCATTTGGTTGGAGTGTTCGATCAGCACAACTTTTCCCATACCTTTGATAGCACCGACGAAAATGACCTTTCCGTTATCAATCGCAACAACGGGGCTACCTGCCTTTGCTTTAATATTAATGCCGTTGTTCGTTCCTTTGTCGGATGATCCGTACCCTTTGCTGACAGATCCTTTGACCGGCCATGCATATACAGGTTGAGTAGGCTGAGGTGCTGTAATTGCTGCAGATTCTGCTTGTGCTACGGCATTGGGTGGAACCTTGTATTGCTTGCCTTTTGTTTCCTCAGGTTTAATTTTTAACTGAGAGTAACGCTCTACCTTTTCCTGAGTCTTTTGTTCAGATTTTACTGGGGGAGATTTAATTGCAGGTAATGCGGATGGAGCCAGTGTTTCAGGGACATCTAGTTTGCTATGAGAAGAAGTCTCTCTCGGTTTCATTGCAGGCTCTGAATGTGTAACAGGAGCAGACTCTATAATTGAAGACGATGATGGAATCTCCGAAACATGAATTCTTCCAGATCCTGACTTTGTCTCTCCCGTATATTTACGAATGATGGACTCAATGGCTTTATTCTTAAATGACTCCCATTCTTCGGGCGTCATATTTTCTGTATGGCGGGTGCTTCGCTCTTCAAACGAGACTGGAGATTCATCTGATCCACGTGAACAACCGGATCCCAAAAGAACCAGTAAGGTTAATAACATTAAGTTAGCATAGGCGATGGGTGTGTTCATAATTTACCTAACTGGTTCAATAATATCGGTATTCATAAAGGGGCGTAAAACCTCTGGTACCATAATACTACCGTCTTTTTGTTGATAGTTTTCAAGGACTGCAACTAATGTGCGCCCGACAGCAAGTCCAGAACCGTTTAAAGTATGGGCAAAATGCAAGTGTCCAGTATCGTCTCTGTATCGTGCATTCATTCGGCGTGCTTGGAAATCAGCGCAGTTGCTGCAACTTGAGATTTCTCGATAAGCATCTTGTGAAGGTAGCCATACTTCTAAATCATAGGTTTTTTTTGCGGAAAATCCCATGTCGCCTGTTGATAGCAACATAGTTCGATAGGGAAGTTCTAAGCGTTGTAAGATTGTTTCTGCACAACTCACCATGCGTTCGTGTTCGTGGCTAGATTGATCTGAAGTTGTTATAGATACCAATTCAACTTTAGAAAATTGATGAACGCGAATCATTCCGCGAGTATCTCGACCGGCAGAGCCTGCTTCTTGACGATAACAGGGTGTGTGAGCCGTAAACCGTAACGGTAGCTGATCGGTTGGAATGATCTCATCCATCATCATGTTGGTTAGCGGAATTTCACTAGTGGCAATTAAATAATAACCGGATGTTGTTTTAAATTGATCGTCTTCAAATTTTGGTAATTGACCCGTTCCGTACAGGGCATTGCTGCGCACCAATGTGGGTGGAGAAATTTCTTGATACCCAAATTCTGTGGTATGAACATCCAACATAAAATTTGCTAATGCACGTTCCAGTTTTGCTAATTGATTTCGTAAAATCACAAATCTGGATCCTGACATTTTGGCGGCACGTTCAAAGTCCATTTCACCCAAAGCTTCACCCAATTCATAATGAGGAAGCGGCGTAAAATCAAATGTTCTAGGAGTTCCAAAACGACGAATTTCCTGGTTGAATGTTTCGTCAGCGCCCACAGGTACTTCGTGATATGGAATTGACGGAATCGACATTAACAGCCCGTGTAATTCGTCTTTTAACGCCTTTTCATGGTGTTCTAATTCGGGTAGGCGAACTTTGATAAAATTGCTTTTTTCCAGTAATGCTGTGGCATCTTGCCCTGATGCTTTTGCGGTTCCGATATCTTTTGCAAGGCTGTTGCGCTGCGTTTGTAAGTCTTGCATTTCTGAAACTGCAGCACGATGAGATTCATCTAATGCTAAAATACGTTGGCTAAGGGGATCTATCCCTCTGGTTGCAAGCCCTTGATCAAAGGCTTCTGAATGCTCACGAATCCATTTTAAATCGTGCACGACAAGGTCTCCTGAAAAATAATTTAAATATCAAAAAACATGACATGTTGCCATATTTTTACAAAGTTAATATAATATTAATCATTTTACGACTAGAATCAATAAAGTTCCAGGAATATTTATCATGCAAAAAATCTTAACTGCTTTATTTATTTTTATCGGCGTTGTTAGTAATTCAATTCAGGCAGAGACATTGACCTTAAAAGTGGGTCACCTGCGATCATTAAAAGGCAATTTAATGGTTTATTTATGGAATAATCCAGACGCATATTTAATGAAAAACTCAGCAGATTACAGAGTGATCCTTGATCTTGAAAAATCAGAAAATGCTCCAATTGATGGGATGATCAAAGTAACAATAGACGATTTACCCCAAGGTGCATATGCAATGATGTTATACCATGATGAAAACCGATCCTATGATTTTGAACGAAATTTCGTAGGTATTCCCATGGAAGGTTTTGCTTTTGGAAATAATGCTCAACCCAAATTAGGCGCCCCAAAGTTTCAAGAAGCCGCCATTAATTTAGGTCAAGCAGACGTTGTACAACAGGTGAATGTGTTGTATTGACTGAGTATAATCTGGTAGGTTGTCGAGGGCAACCAACAAGTAAACAAATGAAAATATCAGAATCATACGTAGCGGCTCTATGGTTTTTACAAGAGCTTGTAGACCGAAAGTTAATAGGCGTTCATCCTCCAACAGAGGATTTAGATGTTACTTGTATTTTAAGTTCCATGGATTTGGGAACTCGCCTTCAAGGAGGAAAAGAAATCTATACCCCTTTAGACCAATCTAGAGGCGGTGATTGGAAAGGTGCAATTACTTTTATTGGTGGAAACGTAAAAGGTGATATTTCTTCAAAGCAAGCCTTTTTGGGAATGATCGCTTTTATTGAGTTTTATAAAAACGAGTTCGAATTTGATGTACAAGAAACCATAGATTTACTAACGGCTATGATAGCAAATCCAGATCATTACAAAGAGCTTTGGAAATTATGGGATCACTATATTGATCGTTATACTAATCTTTTAGGTGATTATCCTGTTGATATTGAGGGAACGTATGGGACTGGGCACTTGTCGGATACCAGTATAAATCGAGATTTAATACTCACGACAGCAAGAAGTGGAGATAGTTATCTTGGTAGATGTCAAAATAGCGGACATGATTGGTACCATAAAATATTGGAAAATGGTCAGCAATTGTGGGCAGAGGTTAGAAACGGAATTATTATTAATGGAGGTCAGAATACTTTACCTATAAAGTACAATCCGAGTTCAGGCGTAAAAAAAGCATTGCGCGCAAGATCTAGGTTTAGAGGAGTTAGACGAATAATAAATGCACTTCTAAAAAGAGTCTGCCATTAATTACAAAATCGAACGTTTCATGCGATGAGACAAGTCTGCGGATAATATCAGACCAATGCTAGTCATCATTGTTAAGGTTGCGGTACCCCCGTATGTCATTAGGGGCAGGGGAACCCCAACAACAGGCATAACGCCAATGACCATGCCGATGTTAATAAAAAAATACAAGAAAAAGGTCATGATTAATCCCGTAACCATCAACCGTGGGAACGTTTGATGGAATCGCAGAGCAATTCGATAACAGCAATAAAAAAGAAATGTATATGCGCTGATTAATAGAATCGCTCCAATAAACCCAAACTCTTCTGTGAACGTTGTGAATATAAAATCTGTTTGTTTTTCGGGTAAAAAATCCAGTTTGTTTTGGGATCCATTCATGAATCCTTTACCAAGAATTCCGGCAGATCCTACGGCTATTTTAGATTGAATAATGTGGTATCCTGTGCCTAACGGATCGTTTTCTGGATTTAAAAATGTCAGAATACGATTCTGTTGATATTCATGTAAATGGTTCCATAATATTGGGGCTGTTGCTGCAACTGCGGCTCCGGCACCTACAAAATATCCCCAATGTAAGCCTGCCATAAATACTAATGTTAAACCTACGGTCAATAAAATCATAGCTGTTCCCAGATCGGGCTGGCGCAGAACTAACAGAACAGGTATAGCGATAAAGGTCATAATGACAAACAGATGGCTGGATAGGTTCGCTGTTTTAAAATGAACACTGCTGTAGAATCGTGCTAATGCAAGGACAATGGTGATTTTTACAATTTCTGAAGGTTGTAATTGAATAAAATATAAATTGATCCATCGTTGCGCACCCATGCCAATGTGTCCGAATAAATCAACATATACTAACATTAAAAGGCTGGTGATATATGCGCCATAGCTAAGTGATCGCCATATGTTCCAGGGGGTTAGGGCTACGAATAGCATGACGGCAAAACCCAAACCAAAACGCATCAATTGTTTGGATGACCACTGAAAAAAATCACCTTCAGCGGCAGAGTATAATACGACAAGTCCAATCACACTTAGGAATGTTACGCTGCCAATCAGTGACCAGTCCAGTAATTTAAATCGATTGTGCAGGGGAACATATCGCATGGTCTATTGCCTTAAATGTCTGAATACGGTATTTTAATTCATTATATAGAGTTGTTAAAATGACCATACCAAAAGACGCGAAACATGTCACCCATGAAAGTATATCGTTTGCTATATCGTATATGTTGTTTGCGATGTTTTTATTTACGACTGCGAATACAGTTGTAAAATATTTAGGTGGGCTAAACCCAGCCCCCGTACAAATTGTATTCTTTCGTAACCTTATACCGTTAATTGGATTAATACTTTATTTTTATGTTAAGCATAAAAAAATACCTCACATAGATAGAAATGTCGTAAAAAATTTTGGCTTAAGGAGCCTGTTTAGCACGTGTGGTTTAAGCTGTTTGTTTTACGCGTATATGCATGGAAACCTGTCGGATGTAACTGCGATTAGCTTTACGAGTCCTTTGTTTATAAGTATTTTAGCGATCCCTTTGTTGCATGAAGCGTTAACATGGCAACGTATTGTGGGATTGTGTGTTGGTTTTGGCGGTGTTGTTGTGATCACGAACCCATCGGTAAATGTAGATTTATGGCCGGGTGTATGTGCATTGTTATATGCGTGCAGTGCGGCGTACTTGATGGTGACGGATCGTAAATTGCGCCATTATTACACTGGTGTGGAAATTGTTTATTATTTTTCGTTAGGTTGCGTGCTAATAAGCGCTGTACCAATGTTTCTGTGGTGGGGTTGGCCCTCTCAAATAGAATGGTTTGCTTTAGGAATCATTGGTTTATTAGGAGGTTTTGCTCAATTGTGTATTGCTTTAGCCTATCGACGCGCAAGGGCTACACTGGTTGCGCAAACAGCATACGTGTCTGTTGTAATAGCAGCCATTTATAATTACTTTCTATTCGATACATCGCCAACGGTGCGATTAGGGATTGGGGTTGTGATGGTCGGAATCGGCGGTATATACGTTGTATTGCATGAGCGAAAACAGAAGGTGTCAGAATGAAACTAGCGTTATATCAACCTGAGATTGCTCAAAATGTAGGTACTATTTTACGCATGTGTGCTTGCATAGGAGTATCAGTAGATATCATTGAGCCCTGTGGTTTTCCATTTAATTCTCCGAAATTTAAGCGCTCGGCGATGGATTATTTGGAGTATGTTCAGATTCAACGTCACAACAGTTGGGAAGAGTTCTATGCGCAAAAAACTGGACGATTAGTGCTTTTAACACCGCATACAGAAAATGTTTATTATGACTTTATGTTTGAACCTTCTGATGTTTTAATCTTAGGTCAAGAATCCTGTGGAGTGCCACAATTCGTAATGGATCAATCGGACGCATTGTTAAAAATTCCAATGAAAGCAGGAATGCGATCCTTAAACGTGGCAATGGCAGGCGCGATGGTATTATCAGAAGCAATTCGCCAAACGCGTTAAAAGTGACAAGCATGCGTAGTGAATAAACCACGTATGCTTGTTTGACTTAACTATTGCAAATGAACGCTGAATTGATCGACATCTACTTTTAAGCTGTTAAATTCTTTTAAGAGTTGATCTAATCGATCTTTTACGATATTAGAAGAATTATAGGTTTTTCCTGCAACTTCCCCAATGTTTTTCATAGCTGAATTTACGTCGTTAATATTTGTCGCGCCATGCTCCATATTTTGGTTAATCTGTCTAGTGGTTACATTCTGTTCTTCTACAGCCGCTGCAACGGCAGTGGAAACGTTACTGACTTTAATAATTGTTTCAATTACATTTTCAATGGAAACAACTGTTTTTGATACATAACTTTGAATAAGATTGATATTTTTAGTTATTTTTTCAGTAGCTTCTACTGTTCTAGAGGCCAGATTTTTAACTTCATTTGCAACAACAGCAAAGCTTTTTCCAGCCTCACCAGCCCTAGCTGCTTCTATAGTAGCATTGAGTGCAAGCAGATTTGTTTGAGAGGTAATACCAGTAATTAATTGAATAACATCGTTGATTTCTTCTGATGATTGTTTTAATTGAATGATAATCGCAGAAACGTCTTCAGCTTGGTTGGTGGCTTCTGTGGTAATGCTATTTGATTCTGTAACTCTAAAACTGATTTCTGAAATTGCACTGGATAATTGAGAAACTGCAGTGAATAGAGTATTCATCATATTTACGGCACTTTCCGACTTTACCTCTGCAGATGACGTTTTTTCAAGAGTATTTTCTGCGGATTGTAAAAGTGTTTCAGCATGGTCTGTCGCATCTATTACTCCGTTTGAAACAGTCGTTAAAGCATCTTTGATTTTACTTTCAAAAATTTGTCCGGCTTGTTTAAATGATAAATTTCTTAAGTAAGATTTTTCGATTGTATCATTAATATTTTTTGCATTATCTTGAAATGAACCTCCCAACCCTTCAGATAAGATCTTGCGATAGTATTTGTGATTTTCAATGGCTTGCATTGAATTGATCGTTTCCCTATTAAGAGCATCTACGACATCAATAAAATCATTCAACCCCCATTTTACTTCAGCAATTACTGACTCATCTGTAATGCTTGAGAATCGTTTTTGCAAGGATCCTTTAGTCCATTCAGATAAAATGTCTGGAATGAATTTTAATGAACGAAAGGCCTTATAAAGCGACACGCCTAGCAATAATGTAAGCGTTAGGAGAGTTAAAGATAGAAACAATAACGTTATTTTGTTGATGTCTAGGAATAGAGCTATGACTAGCAAAAAGCTTGAGGTCGTAACGGCAAAAAAAGATAATCCAATTTTAGATTTTAAGAATGAATTCATTGTAGTCTTCTCCTTTTGTTGAAGTAACTTGCATTAAAGTTGAGTAAGATTTTTTGAGCCCTTCTGTGCTGGATTGAGCACTATTTTCGATTTCTAAAAGATTCGCGTATATAGTTGCAATCTTTTCAAGCGAGTCTTTGTTGGGGCTGCGACGATTGGAATGATATCCAATAATTTCATTATTATCATTAAATGTTGCAGTAACATGGGCTAACACCCAATAATATGCACCGTCTTTACACAGATTTTTTACATAAGCAAAAATTTCGTTT